>JAPLOD010000073.1 GCA_026692735.1 Planctomycetota bacterium
TATTCCTCAAGCACTGCGCGCACGCCCTCCTCCGCGGCAACGTCGCCTACGACGCACAGTTCCCAGAACGGGTAGACCTGGCGTACAGCCGACTCCAACGCCGCGCGCAGGTGTTGCCCGGCGCCGGGGCGCACGGCCATCAGGAGGGAGAACCGTAGGGGTGCCCCCGCGTGGGCACCCCGCGGCGGAGCCTGCATCTTCTCCGCTTCAGCGCGCATCGCCGCCCGGCGGGCGTTGGTGAGCGCGTGCCGTTCACGCCACAGCAGGTAGAGCGCCGTTCCTCCTTCCGCGTCGCCGCTTACGAGCTTGGCCTTGAAGGCGCGGAAGTGCCCGGTGAGCAGCAAGCCCAGCCCGGTGCGGATGGCGCGCCCCAGATCGCGCCTCGTCGAGGCCGCCTTCAGCTTGGCAATGATAGCGCGAACGAGCAACGTTGGCTGTCCTCCCGGGTGCGCCTGCTCATGCGATTGGGTTTCAACGTAACCCAACTCGCCACTGGAATGCAAAATGAAAAATGCAGAATGCACAATGAAAAAGGGACGCCCCAATTCTGCATTCTGAATTTTGCATTTTGAATTCCGTCTCAGCGTCTCGGCGGCGAATAACGCAGGTCAAGCCCTGTTGTACGTGAACAGCCGCAGCGTGTTGAACGAGTGGTTCGTCTCGCACAGGAAGTTGGCCAGCTCTCTGGTGACCAGCGGCTGAGCCATAATCGTCGCTTCGCCCATGAAGACCGGCTCATCCTGCAGCCGGGCGCGCGTGCAGAAACGATGCACGGCGCGCCGCAGTCTCATATCCACAAGCTGCAGGTCGAGGAACATCTGCGCGCCCGTGACTTTCGCCGGGCCGTTCTCGCAGAAGCAGCGGGGGTCGAAGACGGTGTGCTGCCGCGCGTAGAGATGCTGCCGCAGTTGCGCGAGCTCCTCGACGCGCGCCGCCGCGTGCTCTTCTTTCAGCCAGCCGTACTTCCGTTCCTTGGCGACGTAACGCTTGATCGCCTCGCGCCGCTCGGCCTCTTCCGGACGCCCCGCATAGTACGCTCTAACCTCGTTTTGGTAGGCGTCGTTGTTGCGCAGGTGGTCAATCACTTCCGTCAGCACGCGCGGAATCTTGCACTGCCACGCGCTCTCCGTTATCGGCCGCACCTTCCCGTTCTCGCCGTGGTTGGGCGGCCCGGCTATCCCGGCCGGATCAACGATGCGGCTGTACCGGCGCCGGTCTTCCTGGCTGATGGCTGAAGGATGTGTCAGCGCCGGGCTCCCCGGCAGTTTGCCGACGCTCTGGGCCAGTTCCGCGAACTGCGGCGCCACGAACTGTTCGTACACGCGCGCCGGCGACGCACCGGGGCGCATCACCAGCGCTTCCAGTTTCAGCAGCCGCACGGGCGTATCGGACAGGCCCGGGCCGTACGCTTCGATCTGTATCTCGCGGCAGCCTTCGGGCAGCCTGCGCACGGAACCCGGCGGCGCCTCGGACGCTTCGATGGCGACCTCGACGCCCCCCTTGGTCGGCACCAGCAGCGGGTAGGTGAACGTGGTCGTCATGCTGACGGTCAGCTCACTGGGCTGCACGAAGCGTTCGTGGGCGATTGCAGCCAGGACAATGCCCGGCATCACCACGACGTCCTGCCGTTCCAGCAGCTTGGTGCCCAGCGTGTAGGTGCGCTCTTCGGGGCCGGCCTGTTCCAGTCCGCCCTCGCTGCCGCCGACGCCTTGAGCGGCCAGCAGGCCGAGCATCCATTGGATGGCGTGGTCTGGCTTGTGATGGACGGGGTTGGCGTCGTGATTGTACAGGATGCTGACGATGACCTGTTCGCCGAACTGCACAGGCACCTTCGCGCGCCCGAGAGAGACCCGCTGGGCAGTACCGTCGCTCTTACCGTTGCTCAATGTGGCCCTCCACCTTCGTAACTCGCCCCGCCGGGTCGAGGCGCGGTCCAGACGATCGAGTTACAGTAAGGGCAGACAGGCAAACTTTCAAATGCGCTGTGCCGCATTCCTGTACCGCCATCCTCCGGATGTTGAATTTTGCGTTGGCCGTTGCTCCTTGCCGCTCGGGAACTGGATTTGCGCAACTCGCGCTCCGCGGGAAGATGAGCGCGTGGCCACGCTACCGCAGAAACCCACTTCGCAGATGGGCCGCGATGCCCTGCTTGTGCATGGCCTGGCGGTTGTGGCCGCCGTTGCGGCTGTCTCCGTGGCCGCGTACCTGGGCCTGTCCAGCGAAGTCATGCCGGACGCCGCAGGCGTCGGCTTGGCCGCGATGGTGACGCTGGGCGGCTGGTCCATCGTCCTGGCCGTCCGCGCGCTGCGGAACAGCGAACGCGCGACTTGGCCCGTGACGGTCATCGTGCTGACCGTCCTCGAAATCAGCACGGCGAGCCTTCTGCTTTGGGGCGACAACCTTAACTGGCTCGTCTCAGAGGAGTCCGTCCACTGGGCCGTCAGCGCGGGCCTGCCTGTGTTCGTTCCGGTGTTTCTCATTGCGAGCCTGATTGCCGCGCTGGTCACGTGGTGGCGTGTGCGGTGCACCGCCGCTCCTGTAGGGCGACCCGCCGGGGCGCCCGCCACTCCTTCGCGCAGGCGCTGGAAACGCATCCTGGCGTGGTACTGCGCTCTCACGGTGCTTGGCGTGGCCATCCTGTTGCCGTGCCCGCTCTTCCTTTTCTGTGCCTACACGCGGGGCTATTACTGGGGCTGGGAGCGCGACGATCCCGACTGGCGCGCGCGGGTGGTCAAGCACATGCCTGTCGCCGTCGGCGAAGCATCCGCGGCGATGCTGCCTGTGTCGTCGTGGATGAAGGCGGCTGAGGCCTACCGGTATGTTCTTAGCAGCGGCCGGGTCTTTCGGACGAGGCTTCAGCGCGAGTTGCGCTCGATGGACCAGGACACGCAGTTGGCCGCCTTCGCGGGACTCGCCCAATCCGACCTCCCCGCCGCGCTCGATTGCGCCGAGAAGATCGGGAACGGCGACACCCAGGGACGGCAAAAGTGGCTTATTGGCATGGCGGGAGGGGTCTTCGGAGAACACGCCGGCGCCGAACGCATCCGGCCTTTCCTCGATGCTGCACAGACGCCTTCCCTCGATTTTCTCGGTGCCATGCTCCGCGGCTTGCGTGGCGGGAACCGCACCGACTTCGTGCCGGACCTGCAACGTCTCTGTGAGGCTGATTCGCCTGGCCGCGGGGTCGCGTTGCAGGCATTGGCCAATCTGCTCAAACCGCAGGATGTCGAACGCCTGTGGCCTGCGTATCTCGCCGATACCGATCCGTTACGCAGGAAGCAGGCCATTGAGGCCATCCGGTACATGCGTGATGTGAACGCGCGCCTGAGCGTGGTGGCGGCCGGCCTCGAGAGTCCCGACCTTTCCCTGCGGCTCGGCATCATACAGAGTCGGAATCTGGTCTCGTCAGGCACCCACCCCAACAGCCTTGTCTTTACCCACAACTCATATCCCGCCGATACCCTGACAGGGGGACCGGGCGGAGGCGGGAACATGGATCCCTTGAGCGCGGGTGGGGCAGCTTGGTTACGAGCGGAGTTTACGGACGCAGAGCTTGGTGACAAGCG
>JAPLOD010000074.1 GCA_026692735.1 Planctomycetota bacterium
GGGCGCGGGGGGCGGCGGCGGCTTGACGGGCCGGGGGCGGGACCTATCATCGGCGCCGCTTTCCTGCTGACAAGGCCGGGAACCGCGGTACGCTTTCCGCATTCGGACGGTTTCCTCTGGCAAGGAGCGCAACAATGAGACGAGAAATGGTGTTGTCGGCGTGGCTGCTGTTGGCCACGAGCGGGGCACTCTTCGCGATGACTGCCGACGAGGTGGTGCAGCAAAGCGGGATCTCCGGCGGGCTGTGCAGCTTCCCCTGTGCTCAGGCGGCTGATGAGAAACTCATCATCGAACTGGCGAAACGCCCGGCCTTTGTGGTTCAGGCCTTGTCTCAAGATGTCCAGGTGGTGGCGCGCCTCCGTGACGCTGGCGAAACGGAAGGGCTACTCGGACGGACGCTATACGTGGAGAAATCCGCGCCTGCGCCGTTGCCCGTTGCGGATCGGCTCGTGGACCTGCTGGTTGCGACCAGTTTGCGCGACGCGGACCTGACGCCCGAGCTGCGGAGCGAGTGGCTCCGCGCGCTGTCGCCGCGGCGTGGCACGGCTCTGGTCGGCCGGCCGAAGACGGGCGAGGGTCTGTCGCAGGAGGCCCTGAAGACGTGGATTAAGGATCTGCCGATGGCCCAGGTTATCGGCGGGGATACCGGCCTCTGGGCGCTGCTGCGCACCGATCTTCCGGCCGGTTCGGATAGCTGGACGCATCGCAATCACGGGCCGGAGAACGCGCAGGTCTCCACTGACGCCACCTTGAAGGCTCCGTTCCTCACTCAATGGTGGGGCATGCCCCGGCAGGAGGGCTTCTGGGGTACGACGGTCGTGAGCGGCAACAGCCGCATGTTCACCATCCGCGGCAGCCGCAACAGCGGCGAAGGGGTGTTTCTGTCTGCGCGCAGCCTGACCAACGGCCTCGTCTTGTGGCAGAGGCCGTTGCGGCAAGCCAAGCCAGACGAGAAGGTGCCGCACGGTGGTTACATTCCCGGCCGTTCGTGCGTCGTGGTCTCCGGCAACACGCTGTTCCTCGTTGACCGCGACAGCGTCTCGTGTTTGAACGCCGAGACCGGTGTGGAGCGCCACCGCATCGTTGGCCCCAAGCCGGAGGGGCAGGTCAAATGGATCGCCTCGGCCGATGGCCTGCTGGCGGTGCTTTCCGGCGACCCGGACACCATCAAGCCGATTGCGTATCAGACGATCTCCGCCAACCCCACTGGCCGCGACCTCGCCGTGTATGACCCCGAAACCAAGAAGGAACTTTGGCGCGATTCGCTGCCCGGCGACGTGGACGAGCGCTCGATTGTCGTCCGCGACGGCCGGCTCTATTGCATGGTTCAGGACTTCGGCCTGGTCTGCCGCGAATTGCGCACCGGCAAGCCCATCTGGACGAATCCCGAGACCGAGCTGCACTCCCGATTCCGCACTCCGACAATTAAGGTGGTTGAACAATTGCTCGCGTCGCAACCCGCACTGATGGCGCTCGACGACGTGCTGCTCCTGCGCGCCAAATGGTCCCAGGAGGTCATCGCGCTTTCACGCCAGGACGGCAAACTGATTTGGAAACGACCGTCGTCCGGCGGGCGCGCGATGCAGGCCGTCGCCGCGGAAGGCCTGTGGCTCGGTGGCCCGGGAGGCGCAGTTGATTTGAAGACCGGCGCCGCGGCCAAGGGTCCAAGTTTCATCTCGTCCGGGTGCGGCCCGACCACCGCCATTCCGGGCTATCTCATCACTTGTTTCGGCAAGGTTCTCGACACGCAGTCCAACAAGGTGATTCGCGAAGATGATATCAAATCGCCCTGCGACGTTGGCACGCTTGTCTCAGAAGGCATCATGCTCACCGTGCCGTCGGAATGCGGCTGCGTCTACGAAATGAAGGGCTACCGCGCGCTGACCGCAGCGGGGAGCATTCGGCCGCACACCGCGCCGCCTTGGAAGGAACGTCTGACCGTACTCGACCAGGCCGAACCCGCAGCGCTGAATGTTGCGGATGGCGACTGGCCGGCCTACCGCCACGATTCGCGGCGCAGCGGCGCCAGCACTGCTACGGTGGGCGAACAGCTCAAGATCCTCTGGCAATGGAAGCCGGCCAACGCCGCGCCCTACACTGCGGTTTGGCCTGCCAATGGCGGGCCGCGCCTGACGGCGGATTTCGTCGCCACGGCGCCGGTAGCGGCGGCGGGGTTCGTCTGGTTCGCGTCGCACGACGGCGTTATCCGCTGCGTAAAGGCCGACACCGGCAAGGAGGTCTGGAAGTTCGCGACTGGCAGTATGCTTTTCAGTCCGCCGACAATCAATAGTGGCCGCGTGCTGGCTGGCGGCGGCGATGGCCGCATCTACTGTCTCGACGCCACGACGGGCCGCAGCTTGTGGACTTTACGGGCCGCGCCCGTGGACCGGCGCGTGTTCTGGTTCGGCCATCTCATCAGCACCTGGCCACTCGCGTCGGGCGTTGTAGTTGAGGACGGCGTGGGCTACGCCGTCGCAGGTTATCAGAAGGAGAACGGCATTCACGCTTATGCCTTTGATCCCAAGACCGGCCAAGTGCTCTGGGAAAGAGACGACGCCGGTGGCGGCGGAGGGCGGCTGGGCAGCAGTGGCGGCGTCGCGTTGAGCGGCGGCAAACTGTGGGTGTGCAGTTCGCCCGCCGGGTATTTCGACGCCAAGACCGGCGAGTGGAAGACCGCGGCCGGCGGCAACTTTGGCAGCGAGGTCGGCGTGTTTGACAAATGGCTGTTCCAGGGCGGACGCCGTTTGAGCGAGACGCAGGACACGTTCCTGCGCCCGCTGGGCGGGTCTGGCTTCACCGCGTCCACTCAAGGCCCGCCGGCCGCGCAAGTCCCGCTGACCGACGCCGGCACGTCGCTGCCGGCGTGGGATGTGGAACTGGCGGTGATGCCTCCCAAAGGCCCGCAAGGGGCGTTGACGGCTTTGCCCATTGCCAAGCTGCTGAGCTGGCTCGAAGAACGGTCCGTCCCGCAGCCGAAGCTTCCGCCCAACGCCCCGAAGCCGAAGCTCGTTGAGTTTTCCGCGTCGAAGACGTGGGCGACGGAGAGCCTTGGGCCGGTGGCGTTCGCGCTGGCCAAAGACCAAGTTGTCGTGGCTTCAACGAATGGCAAAGTTCATAGGGCAATTGGTTTCAACCGCGCCGACGGCAAGAGCGTTTGGTCGGTGGGTTTGCCGGAGCAGCCCGCGATGAACCGGATCGCGCTAGACCGCGACGGCCGCGTGCTTGTGTCCTTGTGCGATGGTTCGATTATCTGCCTGGGACGCTGAGCGCAGCAGAGGAACGTGCCCAAATTCCGGCGTCAACTGATCTCGCACGGTTTGAGAGAAGCGAAGCTAGTGCGGCTCAAGCGCCAGTGCGACTTGGCTACACCCCGCTGGACGGTATAGCTACGTCGGCTTCCGTGTGGTGGTGGAGGTGACGCCGAAGGCGCCGCAGGCGCCGTAGTCGGCGAAGGACAGGGCACGTTGATGGGAGAACGGCTCGCAGCAGCGACGGGAAAGCGGTATATCATCCGCGTCAGTCATACTTGAGGATTAGTGGCAGCGGAAGGATGGCGATGCCCGAAGCCTGCTTGGGAAGCGTCACCGAAGACCAGTTCTTCGCCGCTCTGGCACGCAGCACTGTATCGTACAGCGAACAGAGCTTCTTTGTTTCACTGGACGGAAAGATCGTCTGCAAGGCAAACGCCCCGGCTTTCAAGATGTGGCCGAGATCACGAGGCTGCATGCCCGTCCTCGTGGGACGTGTCCGCCTGGAGAACGGCGAACTCGTCGTCAGTTGGCGTTGCAGGCCACCGCTGCCAGTGCTCGTGATGTGTGCGGGCGGGATTGTCCTAATGACGGTTGATCCGCCTGCGCCCATTGCAGCCACGATGGTTGCTGGATTCATGGTCTGCTGGGTTCTCTTCCTGAAGTGCATCGGCAGGGACGCGCAGAGACGGATGGAGGACTTGCTGAGGGGCTTGCAGCGCCGCTCGTCGGCTACCAACCCCCCGTAGCCTGCAGTCTGCGAAAACCCATGGTACAATCCTATCATGTATCGAACTCTGGCTTGTCTTTCCCTCGCCTGCGCTTTGGCCTGTGGCGCAGACGCGCAACCGCAGGCCGCGTTCCCCCTTTGGGACGGTCAGGAGACCGTCGAGCACTACGCCAAGCGCATGAACATGCCGCCGACGAACACGCTGGACCTCGGCAACGGCGTGAAGCTGGAGGTGGTGCTGATCCCGGCGGGGAAGTTCACCATGGGCACCCCGGAACCAATGCCGGTGGACGAGGACGGCTTCCGCAAGAAGATCATCGTCGGTCAAACTGCTTTCGCCGTGGGCGTCGGCGTGCTGCTTGTCTTGCTGACCACCGTTATCATCCGCGCCATCCGGCAACGCCGCAGGCCGCAGTATTCGCTGGCGCGGTTTCTGGCGATGATCGTTGCGGCTGGCGTTGCCGTCCTGGGTGGGATGCACTGGTGGTATTCGATGAACGCGCGAGCGAAAGCCTGGGCTGAGTACAACGCGGTCCTGGCC
>JAPLOD010000075.1 GCA_026692735.1 Planctomycetota bacterium
CCTCGCTGCGGGCAATTGGCGATGGTAGATCCACTGCTTCACCGCTTCGCCGGTAACACCCATGATCTCGCCGACCTCCTTGGGCGAGAGTGCGGGCACTGCCGCTTCCGCCGGCAGCGTGACGCCGTATGCCGCCGCCACCTCGGCCAGCACGCCGTGTGTGCGTCGTCTGCGTCGGCATCTACCTTGACCCACTTTGGCCATGTGCGTCGCCCCCGCCGTTCGCCGCCAAGGGATGCATGGAGTCGTAGCGTGACGCGACGCCCCGACAGGCGGGCACGGCAGAGCCGTCCAATCGAGCGCGCACCTCGCTCCGCACCTTATTGATGGCCTCAACCCGCCCGGATACGCCCAGCGTCTTGATCAGCTTGCTGACGTGCGTGCGCGCCGTGTTCGGGGAGATCTTCAGCGCCAGCCCAATCTGCCGGTTGCTGAGCCCCTGCGCCACCAACGCGAACACCTCTGCCCGCCGCACGCTCAGGCCGCACGCGCGTGCGGCCGCCACATCGGCCGATCCTTCTGTGTCAGGCGCGCTCAGCGGCTTGAGGCGCACCACTAGCGAACTGGGGTCCGCGCTCACGCGGGCGGCCTTCAAAGCATACATCCTGCCGTCGTGAGCTGTCCAGACGACGGAGCCTGTGTCAAGCCGCAACGCGGTTGGACACAGTCGGAGCAGTTCTGCCAGATCCAGGTTGTGGCTGGCGGTAACCCGGCGCAAGCGGATGATCTCTGCCGCCCCGCCAGTGGCGCCAAGGAGTTGCGCCGGCTTGCTCTTGTCCCCAAGACGCACCGCCACGATGGGCTCTCGGTTGCAGGCCACGAGCGCGTCGATGGCGCCTCCCTCGATCCGCGCATCCGGGGGAAACACCAGGCGCGACAGCGCGCGCCCCAAATACGGATCCAAGGCACGAAGGAGTTCCAAGCAGTTCCGCGGCGGGCGACGGTCATGGGGAAATATGAGAGTCATGATCCAGCGGCTGCCTGGCGCTTGCACTGAACTTACCACGGCATTGCTCAGCCTGAACGGCGCAATGCACTCCCTGAAGTATTCACAGGCGTGCCATGCCTCGGCTCCCACCAACTCCTCAGGCGAACCGACGCTTGCCACTCCGCTCAAGAGCTTCACTCCCAGATCGGAGGTCAGCAGACAAGGGAAGAAGTGAAGACGCTTCTTGTGGAAGGACTGCGCGTCGGCCGCGTCGAGCGGTAACTCCTCGTGTCCCAAGCGAAGCTGGCCAGGCTCTGAGGTGCAGTTGCTGACCAGCCCTCCAGACGCGCCGGTCACATCGATCATCTCGCGCAACACCAGGCGCAACCTCTCTTGCGGTCCTTCTGTCGAAGCCAATGCCTCCATGAGCAGAACGAGCGTGCGCTGAGTGTCTGGAGACATAGATGGAACGCCTCCTAAAGTCGCCGTGTTTAGGGCGCCGCCGCTGCGCTGCTTGACCCAATCCTGTTCGGCACGCGATGTGCATTGGCGCGGGCGATGACCGTCACGAGGAGCACCATGAGCACGCCGACGCCCACGGCGAACGTGGCCGCGCCGATGATGATCTTCTTGCGGAAGCCGTCCTCGTCCACGGGCTTCGGCTCCGGCGTCCCCATGGTGAACTTCCCCGCCGGTATCAGCACCAG
>JAPLOD010000076.1 GCA_026692735.1 Planctomycetota bacterium
AGATCGCCGACCTCGGGCTGGCCAAGCGCCTGCGGTCCGCGGGTGAGGCCGCGGCGACCGGCGAGGATGCGTCGCTGACACAGCATGGCGGGGCCTTGCGCGGGACACCGGCCTACATGGCGCCGGAAATGGCCAGGGACCCCGAGAGCGCCGATACCCGTGCAGACCTGTACTCCCTGGGAGCTAGCGCCTATGACATGCTGGCTGGCAGGCCGCCATTCCGCGGCAAGACCACCGTTGACGTGATCCTGAAGCACATCAACGAGGCCCCCCAACCCATACAGCAGGCGGCCGAGAAGGTGCCGCCGAAGCTGGCCGGCATCGTCATGCGTCTTCTGGCCAAGTCGCCTGAAGAGCGTTACCAGTCCGGGGCGGACCTAGTGAAGGACTTGGAAGCGCCAGAATCGGAGATGCTCAGAAAGCATGGCGCGCCGACGCCAATCCCACCGATTGCCGAGCGTGAAGCATGGATCAAGGGCATGGGTGCGGCGGTGGTGCGGAAGGGCCTCGTGAAGGGCTACCAGATACTGGCGGTGAAAGGCGTGGGATCGCTTGGCGTGGTCTACAAGGCGCGCCAGTGGTCCATGGACCGCATTGTGGCGCTGAAGGTGCTGCCGCCCGAGATGACGAAGAACCAGCGCTTCGTCGAGGAGTTCCTGGTCCAAGCGCGGAACACCGGGCGCCTGAATCATCCCAACCTTATCCACATACATGAAGTCGGCAAGAGCGGCGACGTGTATTACTACTCCATGGAGTATCTGGAAGGCCAGCGGTTGGATGAGATGCTGGATAGGGGAGAGGACGAGGAAGTGGGATCGGCCATGGCAATGGCAAACTCGCCGTGCGAGGGTCGGCTGAAGCCGCGGCAGGCCGTAGACATCGCTAGTCAGGTGCTGGCGGCGCTGGACTATGGTTCCCGCGCTGGCGTCATCCACCGCGAGGTCAGGCCCAACTGCATCTTCGTCCTGCCTGATGGTCATGTGAAACTGGCGGACCTCGGACTGGTGGTTGACGAACAGACCCGCTTCCTCGAAGGCGAGAACGCATTCTACGTTGCGCCCGAACAGATTAGCGGGAAGCGGGTGGACACGCGCGCGGACATCTACTCGGTGGGCTGTTGCCTGTACCAGTGCCTGACAGGGGATCCGCCATTCGAAGGCGGCGCGCCTGGAGAAATACTACGGCGACGGCTTGCCTTTCCCGCACCGGACCCGAAAAGGGTCAACCCCCAGGTGCGGCCAGAACTGGCCTACGTCGTTATGCGGATGATGGCTTGCATGCCCAGTGAGCGCTATCAAACACCCGCGGAAGCAGCAGATGCATTGAGGGCGATGGTGGAGATCGTTTGACGCAGCAGCGTCGCAGAGCGCCGGCCAATAGCGGTCGCTTGCATGGCGGCTGCCTCTGGCGGAAGCGCGCCCCCTGACTGTCTCGACGAATCGCTCGTCGTCAAGCCCCGTCACCGGGCCCGTGGAGCAGGGCCAGCTTCCCCCTTGACGTTCGTGCCCGAGCAAGCTATAGCAACCCCGGTTCCTGTTACATTCATCAGTCCCATTTCGAGGAGGATTCGTTCCATGGCGAAGGCGAAGAAGTCCACCCGCAAGCCCAACGCGGCGTTCATGAAGCCCATGCAGCCCGACGCGGTCCTGGCGCCGGTCATCGGCGACAAGGCCATGCCGCGCACCGAGGTCACCAAGAAGCTCTGGGTCTACATCAAGAAGAACGGCCTGCAGGACGCCAAGAAGCGGACGATGATCAACGCCGACGAGAAGCTCAAGGCCGTCTTCGGCGGCAAGACGCAGGTCTCCATGTTCGAGATGACCAAGCTGGTGGGGAAGCACTTGAAGGGATGAGGCTGTCAGGCAAGACTCCGCAGAAAGGGCCGCC
Organism: Planctomycetota bacterium; assembly: GCA_026692735.1. Lineage (GTDB taxonomy): Bacteria > Planctomycetota > SZUA-567 > H5-PLA8 > H5-PLA8 > JAPLOD01. Next base: position 1,888 of record JAPLOD010000076.1, read on the forward strand.
TTGAAAGTCTCGACGGGAATCCTACTGCTCCTGGCCACAGCATCCACGGTGTTTGACGCGAAGCATTCCTGTGCAGCCCAACCGTCCGCACCGCCGAGCCAGATCAAGACGGTGACCATCCCGGAGCGCAGTCTCCCGGAGCCCGAAGCGCGGGGCAAACCATATCCGATGCCCGCCACCAAGTGGGAGCTGCGGCCGGTGCTGTGGGGCTGGACCTGCGAGCTGCCCGACGGCTCAGGCCTGTCCTTCGGCGGCGTTCACCAGACCGCCGATGACGGCAACCCGCACACCAGTCTCAAGCAGGGCGAAGCCTGGAAGCCGATCGTCGAGGAGTTACGCCAGAGCAATCCGCTGCAGAAGCGGTTCGAACAGGTCCGCGCGCTACGTACTGCATGTAAGGACGCGCTTTCCAAAGCGCGGCACATCTACTTCGAGGGCAAGACCGCCGACGAGGAAGCCAAGCTGCTTAAGGCCGACGTCGATCCAGCAATCGAGAAGCTCATCCAGGACCTCGGCGCGTTCGTCGTCGAGCTCAAGGGGCTCGGAGGCTTAGGCGAGTACGAGGCCGGGCAGGTGCAGTTCGCCATGAAGCACATGGGGGCCGCCGCCGGGTTCATCAAGCCCTTCGGCGCGCAGGCCACCCCTGATCAGATGGCGACCATGCGCAAGGCGCAGATCGAGCTCGAAATCGCCACCGAGGCCTTTGACGCCGAGCCACCGCCGCGGGCGCTCAGCAAGATCGCCTTCGAGCCAAGAACCAAGCTCTACGTCATCTTTGGCGGCGAGCACATGGACTACTCGACGAACGACGTGTGGGTCTTCGCCCCGGCCAAGCGCCGCTGGTTCCAGCGCCACCCCGAGACGGCTCCCGAGCCACGCTGCGACGCGCACCTCGATCCTCTCGGAGACGGCCGCGTGGGCATGCGCGGCGGGTGCATCTATGAGCCGGGTAAGGGCTACATCCATCTGGGTCCGGCACGCTGGATCTACGACCTGGAGAAGAACACTTGGACCGCCGACGGCCACACGGAGAAGACCTTCCCGGCCGACACGCGCTCGGCTCGCTACTGGCCTCCGGCCGGTCCGGAGGACTTCATGAAGGGCGTGCGGCCCGACGCCGACGCCAACGAGGCCAAGCTCAAGGCCCTGCCGATCAACACCTGGGTGCGTCTTAAGACGCCGATCCCGCTCGGCAGCCGGGACTGGGGAACCTGGGTCTTCGACCCCGACCGTGACATGCTCTACGTGTGGGCAGGCGGTCACGGCGGCTACGCAGGCAACGATGTCGCCCGCTATCACCTGGCCACCGACCATTGGGAGATCAGCGATCCGATCGAGATCCCGCTAGGGTGCTGCGGCACCAATGAACAGTATCCTTCAGGCTTCAACTTCAACCAGCGGCCCTGGGTCAAGAAGCACGTCTGGAACTCGCAGGCCTACGACGCGGTCCTCAAGAAGATGATCATGGGGGGCGCCAATGACGCCAAGCTCGATCCCTACTGCTACTTCTACGACCCGGACAAGGCCGAATGGACGTCGCGCCTGCGCCTGCCCGCCGGCATGCCCAACGACGCCTACAGCATGCAGATCCGCTACACCAAGCGCGGCATGTTCGCCTGGGCCGGGACGTGGCTTTTCGACAACAAGGCCATGGAGTGGAAGAAGCTGGCCGTGCAGGGCAAGATACCCGTCGGCGGTGTGGACAGCTCCGGGATGGTCTACGATCCCAAGCGCGACCGGATGCTCATGGCCACGCTAAGCGGCTATGGCAAGCCCTTCGATGGGCAGCTCTACGCCCTGGACATGAACGCCCTGCAGGTTGAGCCGCTCAACCCGGAGGGCATGGACAACTCCAAGACATGGCAAGTCTTCCTCAGGGAGGTCGCCTGGCATCCGGAGAGCGACCTCTTTCTCTGGCCCCAGCAGCTTAACCGGGGCGGCAAGACGCTCGCAAATGTGTTCGTGGCGTACGATGCGGGTGGGAACCGCTGGGTGACGGTCAAGCTCAATGTGATAGGCGACGGGCAGCCAACGCCGTTCGGCGTCTGGAACAACTGGGTGAACTACTCCATCGCCTGGGACGCCAAGCGCGGGCTGTTCTGGCTGGGCGACGCGAGCTCGAACGGCGGGGTCTGGGCCTTGCGCTTCGATCGGGCCTTGGCCGAGGTCACGCCGCTCAAGGACTTCGCCCCACCGCCTGTCTCAGGAGAGAAGAGATAGAGGACGTGGGTTGATTCCTTGCGCGGTAAGCGCCTCAGAGTACTTCAGACCGAACCGCCTCCGTTCCGGCACCATGACCTCCTCGCCGGTCCTGGGGTTGTGGGCTTTGTGCGCCTCTTTGATGCGCACCTCGAATACGCCGAAGCCGCGGAGTTCCAGGCGGCCCTCGGTGGCCAGGGCTTCGACGATGGGGTCGAGGCCGGGCTTCCCTACTGATTATTTAACGAGGCGGTTCCTTTCGGCAGTCGGAGATGAACCCTCTGCGGAATTGGGTACGCGTGACGGTTTCGTTCAACACACTCGTCCAGTCCGACTTTCGCACACGAGTGGAACGATGTGCTGGAAAACGGCGACCAATCTGGTCGGTTCCAATCGACGAAAGTGCGAAAGTGCTGACGATTGGGTTCGTCGTGGTTCAGTGTATGGTAGAATGTATGATTGCCTTGGTAGCCAAAGATCGGGTTCAGCACGTGGGCGCTAAACGTCCGGCGTTGGCGCGGCTGCGCTTGGGGATGGCCGGAGACCATCATTCCGAGCACGCCGTTCACTGCTGTGCCTTTTGCTTTGCAGCGGCCGGTGGCTCGTATCCAATCAGAAATGGACTGGGCAATGTCATAAGCTCGTCGCCCTCGCTAATCTTGGGCGCATGGGTGCCGTCCGGCAGTGGTAAGGGCTTTCCGTTCGCTGCAATGACTTCGCGTCGGACGAACAACATACGCGGATAGACTGGATATCTGCCCCTCGGAGTTGGCACGTCAATCTCGAACGTCGCCGGCAGATCGTTAGCCGTGAACGTTTTCTGCACGACGGTGGGTTTCTCTTCCCAAGTGGCGTATTGCTGGCTGAACAGCCGCTTGCCTTCCCTGAACATTTCCTCGAAGGATTTGTCGCGGGATCCCGGAGCGTAGGCATACGTGACGACGAGTTTGTTGTCGTCCAGCGCCTTGGGATCCGCCACGGAAACCGTAACCTTGTTCTTTCCGGGCGAGAGATACGGCAGCACGCCGGCATTGTTCATGAGGATCGCCTCCAGACGCAATGTCTTCAGGCTCTTCTTGATCTCAATCTTCACCGTCTGCTTCTGCTGCGAATACCCAGGCACCAGGGCGGTGAAGTTCGCGCCATCCATCTTCATCCCGCTCGCGGAAACGTCTTCGCCGGTAACCGTACCGTTGATCTTGACGATCACGTACGGCGATTCCAGGTTTACGGTGACGCTCGCCGGCTTCGTCGGATCCTCCGGCACCAGCTCGCCGCCATCCACCTTTACGTTTTGGACGGCTGCAAAGGACTTCAGAACCAACAGGCTGCTGAATTCCGGGGCAAAGATCAGTCGGCCGTTGGAGTAGCTGCGAACGCGCTCAAAGTATGGCTCCAGGACCGGGCCGGCCACGGGATCGTTTCGGAAATCCTTGTTGCCGCAAGTATGACCGACAGGCTCCTTGTCTTTGATGGGCCAGCTTTCGTCGGGCGGGGCAAGCGCGCCCCAGGTGTTCTCCAATGAAAAACAGGGCAGCAGGTTCACTTCGGCGGAATACGCACCTGGAGTCCACGACTGATCCGGCGTGGTGCTCTCACCGTCCAGTTTCGTGCCGGGCAGCCACACGCAGTATTTCAGGCTGTCGCCGCAGACCAGCAGGGCAGGAGCCGTCCAATTGAGCTTGCCGTCAATTATCTCCTTCCGGTTCCTCTTATCATAGACGACCTTCTCAGCCTCATCGTAGACCAGCGTTTCTGTGACGATGTTTGGATCGGCCTTGATGTCTTCGTGGGACGCGATGGTCCGGCCGCCTGGCACATTGGCATCGGGCCGCCACGTGTAGAACTTGGTGAAGCAATCCACCCAGTGCCAGTTGCCGTCGTACTTGGCCTCGGACATGTTGTGGCCCGGCACATGGACGCCGCGCCAACTCCACCCTGGAATCTGGCTATACAGAGACATCTGCAGCTGGGCCAGTCCTCCGCACAGTGACCAGCCGTAGCAGGTGAACCACTTTAGCGCCGGACCGCCCGGCGGGTACGCGCGATGGTAATGGCTGATGCGCATGAAATTGTTGAGCGCGACCATCTTCTCGTCGTTGGATTTGCAGTCGCGGGTCACAGTCTCCACGATCGTCTTCAGGCTAGAACAATCCGGCGCCTTGTCTGGCAAGATCTTGATGGCCCTCACCATGCCCGCGGGCGTCCGGTCGGTGGGCTGCGGTGCGTCGGCAGCCGGGATCGGCGCTGCGAGACCGCCCGCCAGCACGAGGCATACTGCGTGGAACATTCGAGTAGTTGACATGGCTCATTCTCCCGTCAGACTGTTAGTCGCGTTGGTCGAGTCGCTAACGTAAGAGCCACAAACAGCGGCCATCGTTTCATAGTCGTCCCTTCCGAGATAAGGCCCTTGATTGCCCCCCTCGGCGGCAACTGCATAGTGTCGCAGTGCCGCGTGGTGCCAAAGTGCCAAGCCCTACTCCGTTTTACCCGTCTCGGCTGCGGAGGGCCGCTTGGCGACTGCCCAGTGCGAGAGAAAGGGAGCCGCAACGGCAAGCACCAGCGCGAACGCACCAGACACGATGCATAGGGTCACCGACCACGGCTCGCGAAACGGCGCGGCCAACAGGTACAACGCCGTGGCGACCGTCAGGATGGCGCCCTGCGACGGTAGCATAGCCCGTTTCACCGGCCAGTCCAAGCTCAGGTCTCCGACGCCGCGACCTCGGGTCAAATTTGTCCCCAGGTTGGAGACAACCAGCACCCGTCAACGCTCAAAGCGGGAGTACCGCCATTCGCTCCACTGACTCTCGCCGTTCTTGTTCGTCGCCGTGATCCGCCAGCGGCCCGGATTCTTTCCGTCGAAAGATATGGCTTGATAGGGGCAGTCCGATTTGTACCGCTGCATTCCCTTGTAAGCGATCGCGGATGCTCGGCCACGCTGTCCAGGACGATGCCTGAATGCGGGAGAACGACGAACAAGCCGCATATTCATAGCCAGCCGCCGAATTGCCCTCATCCTCATGTGCTATTTTACTTCGCAGCCCTCCTCGGCCTTCCAGGTGAAGTCGGCGCGGACCACCCGGCGGTTGTAGGTGTCGCAGACATAGATGGCCTTCTCGGTGAAGCCTGCGCCGGTGGGCCAGCACATCGGGATCTCGGGTGTGCCTATGACCGGCTTGCCGTCCTTGGCGTCCGGCGGCACGTACTGCGAGTCGAAATTGCCATACTTGCCGAACTCGCAGATGACGTTGCCGGCGTTGTCCACCACCGTCACTGAGGTGCTGACCACGTTGGGCAGGGCCAGTCGGCCGTATCTGTCCAGGTCGAAGCGCGAGACGCGGCAGACGCAGCAGGAGGTATTCCCGCCGTAGCCCGCCCCGCTGAAGGGCGCCACGCCTGGATACATGGCCAGGCCGCCCTCGATGACCACACCGTTCTTGCTGGTCTCGAGCTTCGGGGCGCCCGCGTCCGCGGACGCGGAGTCGGTGATCCCCAGCACCGCCCCGCCCTCCGGACGGAACTTGACCACCGAGCCGGTGAAGCCCACGTAGTCGGGAGCCTTCTCAAAGCCGGCCGGGGCGGTGTAGCCCTTGGGCAGGAGGCGCATGCCCACGTAGATGTTGCCCTTCAGGTCCACGCGGATGCCGCCGTCATCGGCTGGAATCGGGCCGATGATGGCCGAGCCAATTTTGCGCTCGTCTGGCAGCTTGATGTCCTTCCACACTGGCTTGCTGGCCTTCATCTGCTCGGCTAGGTACTTGCCCTGGAGCGGCAACCCGTCGGGGCCAAAGCCGCCCACGAAGTACTTGGCGAAATCGTACATCCAGCAGTCGTAGACCTTGCCGTCGGGGCCGACACCCACGCCCTTCTCGCAGAAACCGATGCCGTAGCGGCCGTAAATGTCATAGAGCTTGTTGGAGCCGGTGGCCGGGAAGGGTGCGGGGGCCAGGTCCCGGCTCAGGCGCTCCAGCGGCCCCGAGAAGCCGGCGCCACTCCTGACGTAGAGCAGGCCGTCGTAGCCCACGGTCAGGTCCGGCGCGTAGAAAGGCTTGCCATCCTTCTTGAGGAGCCCGCCTTCGCCGGTCTCGCCGTTGTAGCGGTAGATCAGGTTCTCGCCGTTGCTGACGTAGATCTCCTCGCGCAACGGGTCGGTGGCGATGCGGGCGAAGTCCGTCTGGACCTCCGGCTTGGGGGCGTACTGCGTGGGCATGACCTGGAACTCGGCGCCCTTGTCCTCCAGGGCCAGCAGCTTCCTGGGGGCTTCGTGGGGTGCAAGCACAGTGTCGTCCGTGGCGGCGCCGGCGAACCAGAGCACGGTCTTCTCCCCGCTCGTGACCACGGCCACCTGCGGCGAGTTGTTACGGTGGAACTTGGTGAAGCTGGTCACAAGCGCGGCGCCTGCCTCAAAGCTCTTGAACTTGTCCAGGATCATGCTGTGGGTGTTCCACCCGTTGCAGAACCGGCGGACTACGTAAATCTCGCCGGTCTTGGGATGCACCGCAACGTGGTCGGGGTTCTTCACGGAGAGCCCGCCGATCTCCTTGCCGCTGTCGTCAAAGACCGCCACGCGGTTCTTCTCGCGATCGCAGACGTAGACGTTGCCCTTAAGGTCGGTGCAGACGCCGTGGACCGGCCCGGAGGCACCGTAGTTCCTGCCGCCGTCCTTGGACCACGGTCCGTCCACGGTCGCGGGGATGTGGGCGAACAGTTTCATCTCGTCCTTGCCGTCCAGCTTCATCCGGAAAACGGCGGCGAAGGGGAACTTCTCGCTGACCCGCTTCTGGTTGTCCTTATTCGGGATCGGCCCGCTCAGGAACAGATACTTGCCATCGGCCGAGGCGGTGAAAATGGCCGGCCCGGCGTGGTAGTGGAATGGGTGGCCGTAGTGGTTGTTGTTGCTGTCCTTGGGGTCGAAGACTGGCCAGGGCTTCTGGCCAGTGGCGAAAGCAGAGCCGGGGATGGCGCCCCGGATGTCCAGGCGGTAGACGGCGTCCTTGCTGACCAGGATGATGCCGCTCTCCTTGGAGACTAAGACCAGATGGTAATCGGCATACCCGTTGTTGCTGTTGTAAAACTCCGGGTTGAGGATGTTCAGGTTGCGCGGGCGCCAGGTTTTGGCGGCTTCGTCCCAGCGGGCCGCCTCCTTCATGGCGCCCGGCGGCAAGTCGGCCGGAAAGGGTAGCAGCGTCTTGAGGAACTTGCCCTCCGGGGTGAAAACCCGCAACGTCTTCTGGCTCTCGTTGGCCGGCCCCACGAAGCCGGAGATGTGGAGGTTACCGTCGTCGCCCACGACCATAGCGTCAACACCGCCGAAGACGTAGGGGTCCTGGGCAATGAACCGGCCTAACTTGGCGCCCATCCCGGAGCGGACTCGCGCCTTGAAGGGCCCGCCAGTCGCCAGCTTGCCGAAGTCGTCCTTGCCGTCCCAGAGGATCTCCTGGGCAAGCCCGGCCTTGAGCGGCTCCGGCGGCGGTTTCTTTCCGCCGAGCACACCGGCGGCCAGATGGCGGACCACCTCGTCCTTGACGTTGAGCAACGCGACCTCCACGTCGGTCGGCGCCGAAACGGTGAAGCTGATCTTCACTTTGTCGCCGTCCTTGACGGCGGTTGGCTTGGCGGTGAAGGCCGCCTCGCCGGCGGAAGCCGTCAGGCCCCAGGCCAGGACGCCCAGCATGATGGTCGTGGCTCTCATAACGCATCCCTTTACTTTGCGGCCTGCGGGTCGGCCGTCCGGATGAAGTATAGGTCGGTACGGGCTCCGGGCAGCAGCACGAACCCCTTGAGCTGCGGCGCGTAGCGGAAGCGGTTGTTCACGCCTCCTCCTCCCGTAGCCGGCTGATGAGAGGAACCGGGGCCGAAGGTGTGCAGGTT
>JAPLOD010000077.1 GCA_026692735.1 Planctomycetota bacterium
TCGAAGTACACGCGCTTCGTCGGCGGACAGGACTTCAGCGTCTCGGTGGCCAGAGCCTTCGCCTTCTCGCGCTGCTCCAGGGTCAAGTATGGCGCGGCTTCCGCCAGCGCCAGGATGAGGTCGCCCGGCCGCGTGAAGGCCCATTCCGCCGGGCCGACGCCGCCTGCTTGCGCGGCCGAGTAATCCGAATACAGCGGCGCCCAGGGCCCGTCGAGGATCTCTGCGACGACGCCCGCGAGTTCCTGCCGCACTTCCGGCGCGACGCCCGCCGGCTTCGTCCCCTTTAGGCCCAGGAGGTATGACTCCGTCTTCGCCGTGTCGTACTTGAACGCCGCTTCCTCGCCTGCGCCAGCCGGGACTGCTGCGTGGCAGACCAACCACAAACCATAAACCATAAACCAGAAACCCGTTCCTGCTCTGTGTTCTCTGCGTGCTCTGTGGCAAATGCTGTTCATTCCGTCACCTTGCCTTTCAGGCACACCACCATCGAGCCCGTGTTCCACCAGACCTTGTCCTTATAGATGGCCACAGCGCCCTGCATGGGGCCATTCCATTGGATCGCGAAATGAAGCGAGAACGACGTGTCCCGGATGTTCCACCGCCCGGGGCTCTTCTGCGCGCATTTCTCGTGAGCCATGCACTTGGCCACGCCGCCCCAGAGTTCCGGCGAGTGTGAACTATACGCGTTGAACACTTTCCTGGTCTTGAGCTCCATGTATGCGAGGACGTGGTCGTGAGTGTCGTAGAGCTTGTCGCCGGCGACCGTGAGGTTGTTCACTTCGTCGCAGGTCGCGGGAAAGGAGCCCTGCTTGCGGTCTATGCCGCGGATGAGAACCGGCAGGCCGCCGGCGCAGTCGAGCGTGCCGACAGCGTCGAAGGCGCGGATGGGGTAGGGCCATTCCGAATAGACCGACTTCATGAACACGTACAGGCTGCCCTCGGCGTCTATAGGCGGACTGGCGGGGACGGAGTAGCCGTTCTCGCTCGAATGATACCCGACCGCATACAGCGTCGGCTCGCCGCCGTCGGCAACTTTCAGCGCGTAGAACGAGCGCGGGTGCTTGCCGTCGCGCATCTGGGCGCGGATGTACTCCTGCTCCTGCTTGTACTTCTCGTCCGTGTAGCACGCGGGCAGGTTGCCGATCATCTTCTCGGCTTCCTTCGACCAGCCGTGCTTCTGGCGCGCTTCCTGGTAGCGTTTGCCGTCCTCGGTCGCGGCCGTGATGTTGTTGTGGTACGGATCAATGCCGTAGACTTCCGTGCGCCAGATCACCAGGTCCTTCCAGAAGACCGGGTAGTAGCCGCGCACGGTGGCGCCCGTCATCTGCGGCGCTTTCCAGAGTTCCTTGCCGGTCGCCGCGTCGAACAGGCGCGGCACGAGGTCCTCCGCGGCCAGGGCGAGCTTGCCGTCCTTGAGCGCCGCGGACTGCTGGACCATCGCGCCAAGCTCCGCCTTCCACTTCCTGGCGCCCGTGGCGCAGTCCAGCGCGTACAGATCGCCCGCGCGGTCGCCGATGTAGACCAGTCCCTTGTACACGGCCGGACTGGCGACGAACCCGCCGCGCTTCTCGGCCTTGAAGGCCCACGCTTCCTTGCCTGTCTTCGCCTCGACGGCGCTGACCTTGCCGCCCATCGTCGCCGCGAACACCTTCCCCTCCGCGTAGGCCGGCGAATGGTGGATGGGCGCGCCGAGATCGAGCTTCCAGACTTCCTTGCCCGTCTCCGCGTCCAGCGCCCGCAGGTTCCCGGCGAACGTTCCAAGAAAGACCAACCCCTCCGCGACAATCGGCTCGGCCTCCGTGCCGATCAGCTCGTCCCAGTACTCCTGGTGCCAGGCGTATTCGAAGGGCACGCCGGGGGAATACTGCGTGCGGCCGGACCGCATCGCATCATGGTGCAGCGTGAACCAGCCCTCGGTGGGCTGCCAGACGTCCTCCGCCCGGACCCACGCGGTGGCCAACGCGAGCGCCGCAACGAGCACGACCCATAGCCTGTGAGCAGGTTGCATGACCCTTCCTCCCCGTGCCGGTATCCGTGAAAACGTCCACATCGTATAGTGCCGGTCCGCAAGCGTTCAGTCCTTCCGTCCTCCGCGCGCCTCTGCGCCCACCTCTGGTACCTGGTATCTGGCATCTGGTATCCGGTATCTGGTATCTGGTATCCGGTATCTGGTATCCTGTATGCTGCAGCCTTTATCTTGAATCGAGTAACACTGAACGGTGGCCATTACAGAATAACCCGTTCCTGCCCCGCGTGCTGCTCTTCCGGCCCTCCGCCCGCCTTTACGTGTTCCTCATTACGTGCTACGTTCTGCGCTCCCGGCCGTCGGAGGTCCATGACCATTGACCTGTTCTTGGCGTCCTTGGCGTCTTGGCGGTTCGTCCGTGCGAGTGAGATACGAATGAGCAGTCCGCTGCAAGCCGTCTGCGCAAAGCACTTCGCCGGCAAAGGCAAGCCGGAGCGCATCGGCCGGCCGCACACCGGGAAGTTCAACGAGACCTGGTTCTTCTCTCTCGCGGACCGCGAACTGGTCTTCCGCATGGCCCCGCCTACGGACGCGGGCTTCCTCTTCTATGAGAAGAACATGATGGCGCAGGAACCGGCGATCCACGCGGCCGTGCGTTCCCGGACGCGCATCCCCGTGCCGGAGATCCTCGTGTACGACGCTGCCTGCGATGCCGTGCCGCGCCCGTTCCTGGTGATGGAGCGCCTGCCGGGTGAGCCGCTCACAGCGCGGCCGGACGTGGATGAGAACGACGTCTTCCGCCGCGTTGGCGAGCATCTTGGTGAGTTGCACCGCTCCGTCATCGGCGAGCGCTATGGCTACGTGGGCGCGCACAAGCCTATGGAGCCTGCTGCAACCTGGGCCGCCGCGTTCGCGGTCATGTGGAACAAGATGCTGGACGACATCGTGGCCTGCGACGGCTATGACCTCAAGCAGGCGGATTCCATGCGCCGCCTTCTCGAACGTGACCGGGCCGTCTTCGACCGCCGCGTGCCGGCATGCCTGCTGCACATGGATATCTGGCACCAGAACATCCTCGTTGACTCGCGGGGGCAGGTAACGGGGATTGTGGACTGGGACCGCGCGTTGTACGGCGATCCGGAGATCGAGTTCGCCGTGCTCGATTACTGCGGCGTCTCCATCCCCTCATTCTGGGAAGGTTACGGCTCGCAGCGTGACGACAGCGCCGACGCCAGACTTCGCGGCGTCTACTACTACCTCTATGAACTGCAGAAGTACATTGTGATCCGCGCGCTGCGCTCGAAGAACCGGCGCGACGCGCTCCGCTACGCCAACGCGGCCCTGCGCATCGCGAACACGATCGCCTGACGCGGCGGCAGATGCGCTGCCGTCGACGGAGCACGTTGCGGCTAACCACGAACTACAAACCACAAACCATAAACCTTTTCTCCGCGTCCTCTGCGTCTCTGCTCCGAAAATAGAGCCCCGCATGCGGCGCAGATCACGAGGCCATCTTCGGCGCCAGCGTGACATTGTACCCCATGGCCTCCAGGCGGCGCACGAGGTTCTGCGTGTTCCGCTTGCTCTCTCGCCGATCGAAA
>JAPLOD010000078.1 GCA_026692735.1 Planctomycetota bacterium
CGTTCGCGCTCTTCGGTGGTGGCTTCGTCGCTGGCCAACATGACCTTGAGAGCCACGCGGCGGTTGAGGCGCGTATCGAACGCCTCGTACACGGCCCCCATGCCGCCGCGCCCCAGCATGCCCAGGAGTTCATACGGGCCGAGCTTGCGCACCTTGATGCGGCGCGAACTGGCCTTGAGCGCGGCATGTTCGGCGGCGGCGTTGTCAGCGCCGGCGTCCGCGCCGGTCGGAAGGGCCTCGGTCTGTCCGTCAGTTGTGGCGGGACGAACGGGCCGCAGCGTCTCGCCGGGATCCTGGCTCGGCGGCTTCGGCAATGGCATAGTCGGGTCGTCCGTCATGCCTGCGGCCTCGATAGGGAGTGGTTACGGACGGGACTATACCTGCTGCCGACGAAGCGGGCAAACAGCGGATTGGATGGCCTCATGTCTCATGTGTCATGTGTTGGCAGCAATCGCCAACGACGATCCCACTGGCGGGACCTGCCGCCCAAGGATTGCGGCCTATCGAGGTGGGGTGTGAGGTGGAACGGACCCCGTCCTGCTGGACGGGCACGGCATACGGGCGGAAACGAGCTTCGGGCTACGGCATGGCGGCCTGGGGCGCCTTAAGGCGTGCGACTTGGCCTGGGCTCGCGCTGCAAATTGAGTGCGTGGGCCCACGCCGCCGTGGCAAGCGGAACTTTATGGATTATACTGGCGTCATGTCAGAGAAGAAGCCCAGGGCGACAGACAAGGGCGAGCGCGTGTCCTGCCTGCGCTGCGATCGGATGTTCCCGTCGCCGGACAAGCGCCATATCCGCCTGTGCCCGAAATGCAGAGGGAAGAAGCGCTGACGTATCTCGCTCCGACCGACGAGTCGGTCTGGTAATGGTGTATACATGCCTGCACTCAGACGTGTGGGGCATGATTTTCGCAGGCGTATTGCGAGAAAAAGGCACATGCCGAAAGGAGCACGCCATGGAGAGGCACGCCGGATCGATCATGCCGCAGATCGCAAAGCGGAACGTGCTTCTCGCGGGAGGCCTTCTCCTGCTCATATCCATCGGCGCCAGCGCCATAGCCGAGGAGCCCTTACTCCGGCCCCATGATCGGGTCGCCATCTGCGGCGATCAGATCACCGCGAACCAGGGATACGCCCTGCATTTGGCCGACTATCTCACGATGTGCCAAGGGGTCGAAGACGTGGATGTGGCGCAGTTCGGCTGGGGTGGTCAGACGGCGGAGGCGTTTCTGGCCCGGATCGATACGGACCTGCTGCCCTACAAGCCCAACGTGGTGATGACGTGCTTCGGCATGACCGACGGTGGCCACAAGGCTTTTGATGAGGAAACCGCGCAGCGCTACCGCAAGGCGATGACCGGGATGGTCCAGGCGCTCAAGAGGGGCGGCGTCCGAACCATCATTCTGGGCTCCACCAAATGCGTGGATTCATTCCACTATCACAAAGATCCGGCGCAGGCCGAGATCACCAACAAGACCCTGAACGCGCTGGCGGCGATCACCAAGGAGGTGGCCGCCAAGGAGGGCGCTATCTACGCCGACGCCTTTGGCGCGGCCATGAAGACCATGACCGTGCTCAAGGAACTTCACGGCAAGGACTACGCCTTCGACAACCAGGACGGCTACGGGCCCGGCCCCGGCTGCAAACTGGCTATGGCTTATGCGTTCCTTAAAGCCCTTGGCTGCGATGGGAACCTGGGAACGGTCACCATTGACTACAAGGCCGAGACCGCCGTCTGCGACCCCGCGCAGAAGATCGTCGAATTCGACAGCCGGGCCGCGACCGTCACGAGCACGCGCTATCCGTTCTTGTATCTGGAAAAGCAGATTCTCGCCGAATCCGTACTCAAGTGCCTGCCTTTCAATGAGGAACTCAACCGCTTCACGCTGGTCGTCAAAAACATCCCGTCGCCAAGGCTGAAAGTCTCCTGGAATGTCCCCCAGTATAGCGAGCTTCGCGCCCATGAATCGAGGGACTTCACCGCCGACGAGGCCGCCAAAGGCATCATCGTTTCCACGGGTCTCGAGCCCGTCCCCTTCGGGCGCTTTCAGGACATACACGGCGCCCTCTGGGATCTGCAGAACCTGGAACGAACGCTGAAGGCGGCGTTCGTGAACACCGAGGAAGGGAAAGCCAAACGCGCCGCGCAGCTCAAGAAGGCGCGAGACCGCGTCAAACCCATCTCCCACAAATACAGACTGCAGACGCTTTCGGAGGAAAGGAAAAGATACACCGGCCCCATCAATGCGATCCTGGATACCGACATGTCGAGCGACTGCGATGATGCTGGAGCCCTGGCGCTCCTGCTCTCTTTCACAAACCAGAAGGAGTGCAACCTGATCGCCTGCGTGGTCAATGGCCGCGACGTTGATCTTTGTTCGGGGGCAACGGTCCATGCGATCTGCGCGTACTACGGCCACTCCGATATGCCCATCGGCGCCAACCACGGCGAGCCCTGGCTCCATCCAACCAAGAGCCATTACACGCTCAAGACGCGGGAACGATTCGCCAAGGACTTCCCCACCGACGACAAACTGCCGGCAGGGGTCACCGTCTATCGCAAGGCGCTCGCCGGCGCTGCGGACGGCACGGTCGTGATCGTCAGCGTCGGCTTCATGGAAAGCATTCTGGGCCTTCTCGAATCCAAATCCGATGAGATCAGAGACTGTAGTAACGAAGTCGGGAATTGCGTAAGTTTGGCAAGCTATGGTGACGATACCCTCCCAGGGGGAATGGGAGGGGCGCATGGCAAGACCTGGAGTGTACGTTCCCGATGTAACGGTTGGGGTGGTTGATCCAA
>JAPLOD010000079.1 GCA_026692735.1 Planctomycetota bacterium
CCGAGATCGTCGTTGTGGCGCCGCAAGGTGCCCTGCTTGTCAGGGGTACCGGGCCGCCCAGCGGGAGGGCTACGCCACGTACTTCGCCTTCGCCGCCTTGCAGCTCTTGCCCCGGACGGCCTTGTAGACGACGTTCACGCTGCCGATGTAAACGTGCTTCGTGCCAGCCGCTTATTTTGGGGGCTGTACTTGACCGAACACTGCGATTTCACGGTAGACGTTGAACCCCACCGGACCGTTCTTGAAGACGAAACGGAGGCCGCGCACGCCGTCTGCGAGCGCTGCACGACTGACCGTCTCTATTGTCACCTCGTTCAGGCCACCGCCGGGAGCATCGTGGGCCACCTCCGCCAGTTGAACGAACTGGTCGGGGGCGGCGACGCGAGCGACGAAGATCGTGTAGCGTTGGGAGGCCCGGGCATCGCCGTGGCCGGCATAGGTGCGGATGGTCTGGACTGCCACGCCCTTCGGCGCCTTGGCAGGATCGAAGATGAGGTCCAGGATGTTGCCCTCACCCATGCCGACGAAGGTGCCGCCATCGTTCTCGGTCTGTTCGCCGCCTTTCTTGTTGCCCGCCGTGCCGTTGAACAGCGCCGCGAAATCACGTCCGCCGCCGTCATGGCCCCGCTGGCCGATGGCCGATGCGATCAGCCCGGAGACGCGCATCAGGTTGCCGGCGGCCCCTATCCTGCCGTTGAACGCGTCGAGCGATTCCGTCGCAACCATCACGCGCACGTCGCCGACGGTGGAGATGACCTTGGATTCAGGGGCTACAGCGCTGATCGTCCCGCGCTTCTGCGTCTCGTTTGCTGGTGTCTCGCCTTGCTTCCAATCACGCGACCTGAGACATACCGGTCCCAGCAGGCCCGACGTGGGGCTGCCTCGGTAATTCGAAGGGATAGTCTGGTAGTGGTTGGCGAGCGTGTTGTAGACCAGGACCTCCAACGTGTTGTCGCCGCTCTTCAGAACCCCGGCCAGTTCAGTCTTCCACGGCGGAGCGACCAGCACCGCGACCGGCTTGCCGTTGACGCGTATCTCCGCCGTCGCGATCACGCTGCCCAGATCCAGTTCGACCTTTCCCGCGGCCTCTTCTTCGGTCAGCCCGAAGACAATGCTGTAGCGCACGCCGCCGGAATAGTTGTTCAAGATGCCTATCCGCGACCAGTCGCCCAAGGCCATGACGCCCGTGCCATCTGTCTCGACAGCCACCGGTTCGGGAATCGCCGAGCCGCCGCTCCTGCCGGTTTCGGGCGTCACCCGCAGCGCGACCACCGGCGCCCGCGCCGGCGTCTTGGCCGCCGCGAAGCGCCCATCGCCCTTGTCGGCCATGGGTTCGCCATCCAGCCAGGCCTCGACCTTGCCGCGAGCCTGCACGCGAAGCGCCATCGTGCCCGGCGCGGAGAGGAAGCGGAACCATTCCGCGGCTGGCTTGCCGGCTTGTACATCGAACGGGATCACGCCGGGGTCGTCGTACCAGCGCATCGCGAGCGGCGTGCGCGCCTGCGCCGCCGGAGCGCCTTGCCGGCGCATCACCAGATGGCCTCGTCCCGCATGGTCGTAGCGGACTAGCACGGGGTTGGCGCCGGCCTTGAGCGGGAGGGGCTGCGCGAGATCGGCGATGCGGGTCCCGTTCACATACAGCGCCGCGGGCGTGATAATGGTCGAGGTATGACTCTTGTCCGCGGGCGGGGTGCGGCTGACCTCGATGGACGCCGTCACGGCCTGCTCCACTGTCGCGGAGGTCCAGAGATAGTACATCTTTCCCGCCTTGTCGGGATTGTAGCGCGTCTCATTGAGGCCGCTGGCCGGCTGGCCCACGCACAGGAAATCATCCGTTACGGTGCGTTTCAGGCCGTGATAGCCCTGATGGCCCGAATCGCCTTCCTTGCCCATGCGCCACGAGAAGTCGTAGGGTATCCAGGTGAACGCCTTGCCGCTGACCGATACGGGCTGCGACGGATCGAGCGACATCAGTTTCGCCAAGACGGCATCGAGCGCTGCGGGATCGGTGTCGTCGGGAAGCGGCCCGAGCACGTAGAACTGCGGGCCGAAACCGTGGAGTTGCTTCGGCCAGGCGCGGTCGTCGGTCGCAGGCAGCATCGCGGTCTTGGCCAGCGCCTCGGTTTCCCGGCCCCAGGCGAAACGACGCGCCTCGAGACCTATCGTCTTGTTCTCGGCCGTGACCGGCATCCGGAAGTCGCCATAGGTGTTGTCCATGGTGGGCGCAAAGGCGACCGTCCACCCCATGGGCAAGGTGCGTTGGCGGACGGGGCGCTCATCCTTTGGCGGCGGATTGACGTGCGGCCGGTCGGGCGTGAAGGCGACGATCTGGGCTTCGTAGGACTCCAGAGGCAGTTCGACCCGGGTACCCGTCGCGGTCTCCTCCGTCACCTGCAGGGGGCGGGTCTTCCCGGTCCAGGAATCCCACAGTTCGACAGCGCCCTTGGCGCGGAATTCGACCACGGTCCCGGGTGCGGCATCCATAACCATGTAGACATCGCGATTGCCCGCCTTGCGATGCAGCGCGCGAACGGCTTTGGTCAGGCTGCGCACGTCCTGCACGAAGGCATTGCTGATGGCCTTGACCGCCTCGTCGCTCTTCGCCAGGCGGCAATCGGGTTTGAAGGCGCTCTCCACCAGCGCCGCCAGTGCGGGATCATCGCGCCCTGCGTGATCGGAGACGGTCGGCACGGCGCCGACGCTGTACACCTTGCCCCCGGCCTGCGCGAAGGCGGCGACCTTCTCGATGGTCGGCCAGCGCACGGCCTCCATGTTGGGTGCCACCAGGGCCCGATAGGACGCGCCTGCGTCCTTCACCTCCAGTCGGTCCTTCTCGATCGTGGCACGGGCCAGGGAGTCGTTGTCAATGAACTCGAAGTTGATCCCGGCGGCAATCAACTTGTGGGCAAGCTCAAAGGCGGTGTTCTTCGCCTTCTCACCGTTCATCTCCGCCTCGTAAGGCGCAACGGGGTAGACCACCGCGACGTCGCAGACGAGGTGACCCTGACTCAAGAGATAAGACAGGCGATCGAAGTAGCCGAGGAAGACGCCCATGTGCGCCCAGTAGGGCATGCGGAAATGGTAGCACGGCGGCGCCCATTCCCAGTACGAGCCATAGGTCGTGTAGTAGAGACCGTGCAGATTAAGGAGCGTGCAGCCGTAAAGGAAGTTCTCTCGCGTGGCCTGCATCAGGCGTTCGGGAGCAGCGCCCCAGCCGAGGCTGTGGTAGCCCTCCAGCCAGACGCGCGGCCGCTGGTAGAGGTCGGCGACAGAAGACGAGACCTTGCCCTTGATGAGGTCGGCGCTGCCGCCGGGCGTATCGTGGCCCGGCGCGGAATACCAGCGCGTCACTCGAAAGTAGTCGCCGAACTCATGTGGGTCGGTCCCACGGCCGCCCGAATCGCAAGCGTAGATCATGCCGCGCGAAGCGTGCCACGCGTAAATGGGTTTGAAGTAGCGTTCCTCCATCAACGCCATGCGCACGTCCGCGTAATCCATGCGCACTTTGGGCGTGATCCCGCCCATGTCGTCCCACATCGCAGGCAGGACCTCGAACAGGTCGTAGCCCTTGCGCTTGCGGAACTCCGCCGCGAAATCGGGATGCCATGCGAACTTGCCCACGCCAATCTGTAATTCGTCGTTGAAGAAGTAGTTCAGGCCCTTGGACGATTTACCGGGGTTGTGATCCTGGAACGGTTGAAAGAAGTCGCGGATGACCATCTCGCCCGATCCGGCCATGAGCGGGTTCAAGGACCCGGCGTGGCGCCGGGAACGGAAGACCCAAACCTCCCATTCGCCGTCCGGCGCTGTCCAAGTGACCTTGCCGTCCTTGGCAAGCGGCGTGAGGTCCACTCCGCCACGCTGGACCTTCCCTCCGACCACCGGGTAGGCATGCGCCGCGATGTGGTCCGATCCACAATCGAACGTCTTGGTTTGCCCGCCGCGCAGGCGCGGTTGACGTCCTCCTCCGAGCTCAAGCGCATTCAACTCGGGCTTGGAGTAGAACAGTCTGTTGAAGAGATTCGGCGCGCCACGCGGCCAGTCTATCGTGTAGGTGCTCATGCCAATGCCCATGCCCAGCTCGGCACACGCTTCAGAGATCCGCGAATAGACCTTCCACCAGTCCTCCGTGAATATCTCGGGCTTGTCCTGATCCGTCAGCCAGCCACTGGTGTCGTAATGGGAGTAGTTGACCTGGACGCCACTGATGCCCTTCTTCCGGAGTTCCTTGAGCTGGACGATCATGCGGTCCGGGTCCAGATTGCCTCCAGTCCACCACCAGTACGGCACCTCGCCATAGCCAGGCGGGGGATTCTTGAAGCCGGGTAGCACATCCAACTGGGGGTCGCGTGAGGGCACTCCAGCGCCGTCTTCGGCGCGACCTGTCATGACCATCAATGCCGCGCTGGCGACCATCAGTAAACGCCTCATCGTGGATTCGCCTTTTCTTCGGTGTTCATAGGTGCCCGGGCCCGTGTTTGTGATACTCATCTGATAACCCAACCGCAACCTTCAATGTCCGGAATCGGGCCGTAGGGAACATTCTTACGCGCCTTGCCCAAAGGATGCTATCATCGCTGCCTTGGCCACGGAAGGCCGCCTGGAACTCCGCGGCTTTGGCGTCTTCGAGGTGCGCGTCACCAAGGCGAGGAAAGCCCGCAACCCCTGGACCGGCTTGGAAATCATGGCGCCGGAACGGAGGTGGGTAAAGTTCAAGGCGGGAAAGGTGATGAAGGCGTACATCGTCAACGGTGCCACGGCCGGCGGGAAGGCCACGGCGCCCGTGGCCGCCGGCTCAACCGCCACCGGCGGGTAGCCTGCACTAAACGCCCCCGAACACCCCTGAAACGGATGCCGCGAGACCGTTCCATGGACGCCGGCTGGACAGACAGGCCAAGCGCACCGTTCAGATGATACTCGACACCATCATCGGCCTGCTGCCTGCCCCCCGACCTCTGCGCGTAAAAGATTGACGCCCCAGTTTACGCTACTGTTGACGCCCGGTTTTACGCTACCCGGTGGGTCCCTCGGGGACCTGGATGTCGTGTTCTGCGAGTACGCGGTACAGATACGCCTTGAGCGTCTCGTCAGGCGCTTTCCCCGCTACTTCCAACTTGAAATCGACCAGAGACATGCGTGATCTGCCCTCACTGATCAAACACGGCCCGTCGGCGCGGCGCAGGTACTTCCGCAGCGTGCAGTGATCGGTGCGGTTTGCAGACTTGCCGAGGAGCCGGCGCAGGCTGCTGATGGCAAAACTCGGGTTCACAGGCGCGTTCAGCCCAGGATCATCGTCCCCGCGCTCCAGAGGGCGGTTCTGCGCAGCCCAGCCGCACGCCCAAGCAGCCAGGAGCAGGCGCCGGAGGCGCTTCGGCAGGTGGACTACGTGGCGGGT
>JAPLOD010000080.1 GCA_026692735.1 Planctomycetota bacterium
GGGGAGTCGGCCCATCGCGGTTCCGGTGGCGTCTCGGACCAGGGCAGTGCTACCGTCTACGGCTCGGCCGGCTTGCTCCTACCCAGACTATGCGTGCGAGCTGGAATTGTTGGCCCACAAAGCAGGAAAAGTGCCTGTCCCTGGCGGATTATCGGGTGTGCGGCCCAATCCGGGAGGAGGCACTTTTCCAGTGAGCAAGAGTTCGCGCCAGCGCAAGCGGAATCCTGCAGGTCGGATGCCCGAAGTGCGGGAGGAGTTCAGCGGCAAGGTTCAGACGCAGTATGGGGGCGCCGGTTTGTGGCGGCGGTACTTGCGCAAGGTGGGCGTGGTGAAGCGGTTGTCGGGCGTGCAGGTGCAGTGGAGTGGGTGGCGCTTTCGTGTGGTGGACTATCTGCACGCATTGCTGTGCGGGCTGATCCTGGGTCTGGGGCGGCAATGCGAGGTCGCCGGTCTGCGTGCAGACCCCGGCGCGCTGCTGGCTTTGGGCCTGCCCGCGGTGCCGTCGCAAGCCTCTTTGTCGCGCTTTTTGCGCCGCTGCACGAAGCGGGCGGGGCAGCAGGTTTTGGCGGTGAACCGCGAGCTGTTGCAGGCGATGCGGCGGGGGCGCGTGGTGGCGACGATTGACCTGGATGCGGAGATCGTCTCGACCCGCGGCAATCCCGCCGGCGCCGATTTCGGCTACAACCCCAAGCGCCGGGGGGCGAAGTCGTACTGCGTGGTGCTGGGTTCTTGGGGCGAGACGCGGGATGTGTTGGACGCGCAGCTTCACCGCGGCAGCCAGGCGACGCTGTCGGGAAAGCTCACGAGAGCCGCGTATCGCGCCGCGCGCCGGTCGCTGCCGAAGGGCATTCGCCGCCTGCGGCTGCGGGCCGACGCCGGCTTCTTCAGCCACGAGCTTCTGACCGCCCTGGAGAAGGACCGCGTCGTGTATTGCATCGCGGCGCGGACGACGCCGCCCATGAAGCGCGAGCTGCCGGGCCTTGAGTACCAGGCGCTGGACGCCAAGTGGGCGATCTGCGAGTACTGGTACCAGGGCGCCGCGTGGGAAAAGCCGCGGCGCATGATCGTGGTGCGCGAGCGGCTGGAGCCCGAGAATCCGCGCTCGGAGCAGTTGACGTTGTTCCATTGCGATGGCTTCGCGTACCAGGTGATCGCCACCAGCGCGACGTGGCCGCCCGAGGCGGTGTGGCACTTCTACAACAACCGCAGCCGGCTCGAGAACATCATCAAAGAGCGCCAGGACGACTTCGCGGGCGACCACATCTTGTCGCGCAGCGCGGGCGGGAACGCGACGTGGCTTGCGCTGAGCGTGTTGGCATACAACCTGACGAACTGGTTCCGCGAGAAAGTGCTGGGGCAGCGGCGGCACCGCAACACGGCGCGGACCTTGCGCCGGCAGCTGATCGAGATCCCGGCAACTTTGGTCACGCGGGGCCGCCAGTACTATCTGAAGCTGTGGTCCGGACACCCGTCGCGGCGGCTGTTCGAAGGGGCGCTGGCGGCGTTGGAGGCTTTCAGCCTCTGAGCGTCCTGTCGCGAAGGCCGCAACCGCCACCCCGGGCGACCGGGGCAGCGCCGCCACGCCTCAGGCCGGGCGAGCGGGGCCCACAGGGCTGCCAATCGGCGGTCCGGCAGCTCGTCACGCGCGCCCCGGGGCCGCGAACCGGCCCCAAGTCCCGCACCCAACCCGCCCAACCAGCCCAGGCCCCCACGCACCGGGGCCTCTGCTAGTCGTCCGGGGCCAGACGCATAGTCTGGGTAGGAGCGGTCACCAGACCGCGACCGCCGTTATTCGTACGCTTTTTCCTAATATACAAGACGCAATAAACGCACAAAGGAACGTCCTGTCGCGGTCTGGTGAC
>JAPLOD010000081.1 GCA_026692735.1 Planctomycetota bacterium
CGCATCGTCCGCGGGGATCTGCTGCGGCGCAATGGGCGGCGGCGCCTGCCACACCGGCGCGGGCTTCGCCCCCGCCGCTGCCAGGTCCAATCGCATGGCGAACGTCTCCTGGCCCTCTTGGCCCTCGCGCACCAGCAACAGCGTCTTGGTGTCGGGGGCGAACCCCACGGCAGCCCAATCCGTCCCGCCCCACGCCCAGGCTTCCTCCACTCGCTTCGTCCACTCACCACTGGCCGCGTCGAAAGCCCACACCGTGGCTTCCCCCTTGCCGGCATGCCTGCCGGGGATGGTCACCAGAAGCGCCAGGCCGGACGCTTCGTCATAGACGAGCTTCGGCAGCTTCTGCTCCGGCGGCTGATTCGCGCACAGTGCCTCCCGCCATTGCCTGGTGCTCACGTCGTACAACCACGTATCGTTGAGTCCCCCCGGCTCCGGCGCCCGCCCCGGGCTTGCCAGGTCGCTCCGCACCAAGCCGCTCTGCCCGCCGAACAGGATGATGACCTTGTTCTTCGAGTCGTAGACCATCGGCGCTCCGCACCGCGCCGACGGCTCCACGCGGAGCGCCCTCTCCAGAACAGCTTCCAGCTCCCAAAGCGCGCCTGCGTCAAGCCGCCGCCGCTGCACCCAGGCCTCGTCCAGCTCCGCGCTGGCCTTTCCGATCGCCCACAACGTCTCGCGCCGCCTTTTCCTCACGTCCTCGCTCCCCAACGTCCCGCTTACACGCCGCCACAGATTGTCCCGGTAACTGTAGACCCACGTCCCGGAGTGCGCCGAGGCCCTACCCGAGAAACTCCGCAGGTCGTTGTTCTGCCCGCCCCAATGAGGAAACAGCACGAGCTCGTCGTTGACGGGATCGTAGCAGACCCCCGCCCCGTAGACCGGTGGACCGCCCGGAACGCGCTGGCCCTTCAAGTCCTGCTCCGGCCGCAGGCCGTGCTCGTACCAGCCGTAGGGTTGGTCAGGGCACAGCGAGAGCTTCCCCGTCAGCTCCGTCTCGGCCTTCAGATCATTCCACTTCCGCGTCTCGGGATCATATGCCGCCATCAGGCCCTTCATCACGTAGACCAATTGCTTCCGCTTCGAGTCATAAGCCACGCCGTTCACTACCCACGACGGGGCTGGCCGCCCCGTCTCCAGAATCGTTCCCTTCCCGTCGATTCGGATCCCCTGCCCGGTCTCCATCGCCTTCTGCAAGAGCTTTGCGGGCGCCGCAGGGCCATCCGAAACCCAGTCGCCGACCGCGGCGTCGAACGCCCGCATGTCGTCCCGCTGCTCACGGCCACTCGCCGCCGCCCCCCAATGCAAGACCTGCCCGCGCGATGGCACATAGACTATCGCGCTCCATACGTATCCCTGCTCCTTCTTGCATGGGAGCCTGGTCCACTTGTTGGCGGGCAAGCCAGCGACGCCGCCTGCCTCTGCGGCCATGGCGCCACGGGCCGGCATGCTGTTCGGCTGGTCGGGTAGCAGAACTGCGGTCAGCAGAAAGACGACAACACCAGTCCGATGCATGTCCAGGAATCCGCAAGACGCACTGCCTTATACACCGACGCCGGCGCCTCGATACCCCGGCAAAGCAGGGGGTCTCATGGTACCAGAACGACGATCTCTGGGCTGGTGGTGTCTTGGGCCGGTTTCGGGGTCCGAACGCAAAAATTGCCCCGAAACCAGGCAAATGGTCGGGCTGTCACACGATTGGCTATGACGGCGCTGCTACTGCCCGACCGTGGCCTGACGGTAACAGAGTGCTGGCTGCCCGGCAGCCTCCTGAGCCTTACGCCTGATCCCTGGCGCGCTGGAGCACCGCGATGGCGTCGTTGCGTGGCTCCGCCGTAGCCGCCGTCCCAGCTCAGCCTGGATCCACCCGGCTCGTCCGCACACGCTGCGCCGGTGTGCTTCCCCGTCCTCAGTTCTTCCGTGCGACGAACAGCCCCTGCGCAATCTTGCCGGCATGGGCGAGCCCTTGCATGAACACCATCTCCTGACTCAACGCCTCCATCATCTTCGTGTCGAAACCTATGATCCTGAGAGCGTCGTACGTGAGCTGCTTGTCCACCATGGAAAGGTAGAGGTCCACGTGGGGCGGGAAGCGCCCCGTGTCCGCGGCGCGCACGACCTGACACCCGTTCTTCACGAGCAGGTCCGAGTACTCGCTGACTTTCAGCACGCTGGGGAACTTCATAAAGCGCATGTAGCGCGCGGCCTCCGCCTGGGCCAACCCGGCCCCCTCCACCCAGTCCGTGAAGGCGATGGTCCCGCCGGGCTTGACGATCCGCGCCGCCTCCGCGATCAACGTAGCCTTGTCCTCCACGTAGCACCAGGCGTCCTCGCCCCATACGAAATCCGCACAGGAAGCCGGCAAGCCGCTGCGGCAGACATCTGCCTGGATGAACTCTATCTTACCGCCCGAGCCTTCCTGCGCGCAGCGGGCGCGGCCCATCTCGACCATTCGCGCCGTGGCATCCACGCCACGCATCCGCGCGACGCCGCAGAAGCGTACCAGAAACCGCATGCCCGCGCCGATGCAGCAGCACAGGTCCACGCCTTCCTGGCCGGCGTGAATGCCGGCTTGCTGGGCAAGGTCCATCGAAGAGCGGAAGCCCCCGATGTGGACCTGCTCGCCCATCAGCAGCAGCCACAGGTCGGCTTCCGGTCCGGTATAGGTAGCTTGCACGTCACTGAGTTTCACGTCGGGTAATCGCTGCATGGGATCCTCCCTTTTTCGCCTGCTAGAACTCCCACTTGAACTTCACGCCCCACACGCCGTTGGCGCTGTGGTTAAGCACGTCACCGAAATGTCCGTATCCGGCCCCGAGCGTGCCGCGTTTGGTGAGGATGTAGGCGATATCAACAGTCCACCAGTCGCGCTCCTTCTCAACTAGGCCAGGGATCTCCTTGTAAGAACTGCGTTTCTGCCGATACTCGCCCGCCAGAATGAAATGGTTGGTCAGGAGGATGGCGACGTTACCCTCCGCCGTGGCCCGGTATTCATTGGTAAATCCCAGCAGGCCAAGGTGCGCCGCGCGGCTGCCGCGCACGCCCGCGCTCACCAGGAACGGACGTGGCAATGCCGTGACCATCTTTGTCGTATAGAGCGTGAAGTCCACGCCATCGCGCCGCTCGATGCCGATGCCTTTCAGCGCGCCGCCGAGGTCGTCGTTGAGGGAGGAGACCGTGTCGTTGTACTTGTAGTGGATACCCAGAGTCAGCGCGGGCACCCACTTCTTTCCGAAGTCGCCGTCCTTCACGAGGAGGCCGCGCGCGTTGAAATTGTGCAGGTTCACCGCGTTGTGGTCTATCTCGAGGCCCGTCGCCTTGGCGATATCGTGGCGCAGGTCGCCGGCCCAGAAGTGATCCCAGCCATAGCCCAGTTCCACGCGGCCAGCGAGGTTCTCCGTCAGTGTGAAAGCCGTCATGTGCCTGCCGTTGCCAATGTTGACGTACGTGCCTTCGACAGCGGGCAGGCCGGCGATGTCGCCTTTCTTTGGCGGATTCACCAGGTAAGCGGTGTGGGTCGCGAAGAGACCGCCGGTTCCTTCAATGCAATGCAGGGGCAGCGGAGGGGCTTTCTCCGCTTTCTTTTCGCCGTCTTTCTTGTCGGCATCTTTATCTGTCGCCGCCACCGCCTTGGCTTCCTCGCGAATCTTCTGCGGGTCCAACTGCTGGTCGGCGCCAGTCTTCGTCTCTGCCGCAACTACGCAGAGCGGCGAGACCAACAACCACGCCATCGCCAACCGGGCAAGCCGGCTCCATGTGCTCGTCCCCTTCTTCTTCTCTGTTCTCATTGTTCTCCCCTCCCCTCTCGAATGGCTCGTATCGCTGCCTCGCGGCAAACTCCGCCTCCCTCTGGGCGAGAGGGTGAAGGGAGGATTGCGCGGGCAACCCGGCGCGACGGCGAATCACAGCACCGCGGCGCGATTTTCACGATTAGGATGTATGGCGACTACAAATCGGACGGGAACCACCGGATCCCGCCAAGGGCGAGCGAGCACGCCCCGCTCTCTATGAGCAGGCCCGTCACCCGAAAGGGACTTTCCAGAGACGCATTCAGCGATCCCGGTGTGCCGCGCGCGTATCTACCGTCGGCGCGTCGAGAAGTCAAGCAGATGTCATGGCCATGGACGATGCCGGTCCCAGCGCGCCCGAGCACAAACGTGCGCTCCCATCGCCGTGGTGCCATAGTAGAGCATCCACCAACCTGACCGCCGCCGGTCCGTTCCGGCGGCACCATCATCAACCTGCCGGTCACCGGCCTGGACGTGACGATCCGCCTCGTCACCAGGGCCGGAAGATCGGCCTTGGTGATCCCGCCCTCTACATCTTGATCGCCCCGCCAGGGGACGCGCCCCGGCTGAATCAGCGGCTGTCTGGCCACGCCGGGGCGCCATGGCCTCCTCGTTGCACCTCACTGCACGCCGCGGAGCTACCTGCGCCGCGCCGACGGCTTGTCCTTGGTAACCGAGGGCAGATCACACATGTCGCTCGTTGACTTCCGCGTTGATACAGCGGGGAAAACGCCTGGAGAAACGCTTCGGGCCTGAGTGTGCCGTCTACTCGAAGAACACGACATCCGGGTCATCAGGCGTGCGTCATGGCCTGCGCGACAGGCAGTCCGACAACCTGCAACTTCGACTATTCCGGAGCTCTGACCGAGGCCGTGCTGCCGGGCATCGTCGCCTACCGCAGCGGCGAGAAGCTCCAGTGGAACGCGAAGGACCTGAAGCCCGTGAACGCCTCGAAGGCCGAGCGGTACATTCGGCGCGAGCACGGCCAGGGCTGGACGCTGTGTAGCCGTCCAGAAGCCTGGTCGCCGCCCCCTTTGGCTGCCCGCCTTCCTCCCCGACCACGTGAACGGCTACGTTTTGCGGTGGGCCGTTACCTGCTTTGCGCGGGTTCTTCACGGGCCGCCGCTCCGCTTGCCTCCTTGGCCAGCACAGCGGCTTCGGCGCCCGAGAGCGCCCGAGCGTAGATGCGCACGTCGCTGAGCAGACCGTGAAAGTACCTGGCCGTATGGTGGCCAAGGCCGAGCGTGAACTCCTGCGCAGGATTCGGGCTGAGGGGAGTATTGGCCGCGCCTCTGCACTTCTCAACACCGTCCACATAGAAGATGGCACTCGTGCCATCGCAGACGACAGCGACATGCTGCCAGACGCCGGCGGACAGCAGCGCTTTGCCGCAGCCCTGCCACTGCTTGCCGTCGCCATAGCCGAAGCCATAGGAATTGACGTTGTTCTCGTCCTGCTGAATGCTCAGGCCCCTGAAGGGCTCGCCATGATTGCCCAGGATATCCGCATGCTGCACCTGGGTTGCCGCCGGGTTGACCCAGAGCGATAGTGAGAAGGGTATCGTCAAATCCGGAAAGTGGGTGTTGGTCTCGACCCGGTCCCCAACCCCGTCAAAGCTCAGCGCCATGCCTCTGGCGCTCTTGGTCCACGCCGGGCCGCCGTGCATACCCCCCAGCGTTCCGTGATGGCCGTTGCCCGACGAGTCCGCAGCCACTTCGCCCTTTCCCTCGTCGAGCTTCCAGCGCGCCAGCACTGCGGTGTGGATGAAAGTCTTCTGCGTGTCAGGCGGGACCGCGGTGGGCCTGGCGGCGCGGCTTTTGATGTCCTTTACGGAGAGTGTGTACTTGAGGCCTTCCGAGAGCACCGCCGTCGTCAGTGCAACCGTCACACCATCATCGGCGAGCGCGGCGGAGCGGACGGCAACGCCGTTATCAATGGCATAGTTGGCAACCGTCTCTGCATCGGCCTTGTTGACCTCTTTGCTGAAGGTTACGACGACCCGGGTAGCGCTGCCATTGGCCGTAACGGACGCGACCGCCGGCGGAAGCACGTCCGGGACGGTCACGGTAATCCCCGCGCTGGCCGTATCCGTCGCGCCTTTGTCGTCCTTCACCGTCAACCTGGCCGGGTAGGCGCCCGGCGTCTTGTAGACATGGCTGACCACGGGACCGTCGGCAGTCAGCCCGTCACCGAAATCCCAGGCATGTCCAACGATGGCGCCGTCCGGGACAAACGAGCCGCTGCCGTCGAAGCGGATCTCCAAGGGTGGCTCGCCTTTCCCCGGGTCGGTCTTTATCCAAGCGGACAGGCGCGGTCCAGCCTTGGCTTGAGCGGCTTCGAGCACGTCCTTCGCGGGAAGCTCCTTGCCCCCAAAAACGTTCTCGCGCCAAACGTTCCCCTGCTCGCTGCACTGGCAGAAGAACAGCGGGTTCTCGGTCCGGTACACCACGTTTTTCTCAAACCGATAACCGCGGCATCCCAGCTCAGGTCGGACGCCATCGAGATAGATGCCCGCGGCGCTCCAGCCTCCCGCGCCTCGAGGGTTGGCGGGATTGCGGCGCAGATCATGGATCAGGTTGCCGCGGATCGCGGCGCCCCAGCCTGCCTGGGGGAAGGAGACGTAAATCCCGGCCCCGTCCACAGCCACCTTCATCACATCATGAATATGGTTGTACTCGACAGTGTTGTTGCGGGCGAACGGCGGTCCCGGCGCTTCGTTCCCACCGAGCACGATCCCGGCATAGGAGATGTCGTGGATCAGGTTGTGGGACACGACCGCCTCCTGTGTCAGGCCCACGAAGATGCCGACCGCTCCGCAGTAGTCCAGGCCGCAATCGTGGATGTGGTTGTTGGCGATGCGGTAGCCCTTGTGCTCCTCCGGGTCCAGCGGGTCGGCCCACTTCCAGGTGTCGCGGTTCTTCAGCCCGCCGGCCGTGATCCCGCCGCCCCCGAGATCGGAAATCCGGTTGCCCTCGATGACATTCTCCGCACAGCCATTGAGCAGGCTCAGCCCGATGCCGCCGGCGTGTTCGGTGGCGCCGCCGGTAAAACTGCACCCGCGCGCATGCTTGAAGCTGACGGCAGGGTCAATCCAGGAAAACTTCCAGGACCGTTGCGGCTCCTTCTGCTCCAGAAGCATGAGACACCCGAACATGGCCGCGAATCCGTAAGGCGGCAGCGGCCAGTCCACGTGGGCCACATGTATTCCTCTGAAACGCAGGTTCCGCACCGGCCGCTGGGGCGTGCCGGCAACGGCCAGGAGGGTCGTCTGCACGACTGGCGCCACAACCTCGGCCCGCTCCAGGTCTTGCCCCTCCCGGGGCCAATAGGAGAGCACGCCCGTCTGGCGGTCCAGATACCATTCACCGGGCTGATCCAGCAGCTCCAGCGCATTCTCGAAATAGCACGAATAGGCCGCGGAGGGGAAACTGATGTTGTATTCGCCGGAGAAGCCGTGTGGCCAGGCGTGCGGCGGCGGAAGCGTGAAAGTATTGTCTGCTGCATTCACGCTGCCGAGGCGTTTCCGCGTTCCGTCGTTGTTGTTGATCCAGACTACTTCGACATCCGAAGCGTTCTTCCAGTCACGGATGGGATGATCAACACCCAACGTGATGGTCGCATCGTTGGCCTCGCTGTTCTTTGGCCCGGGCCGCAGCTTCCACCACTCTCCCAGGTTTGGCGTTCGAGCACGGACGGCTCGCCGGCCCGCCACGAACAATTGTCGTGGATACCATGTGCCGGCCTTCACCTCCGGCACTTCCGTTCTCCAGACTTCGCCCTCGCCTCGCTTCCAACCCCCGATCTTGCGCCCGCCGCTGATGACGGCCTCCTCGCCGGGGCAGGCCGCGTAGGTGATCGAGTACCTCTCGGTGCCGGAGTCCTCGGGGCCAAAAACCAATGCCTCGGCCTGTTCGTACGTGCCGCCGCGAATCAGGACGAGAATATCGTGATCGAGTCCGGCTG
>JAPLOD010000082.1 GCA_026692735.1 Planctomycetota bacterium
ATGGCGATGTCCGTCTGGAACGCTTTGAGATACTCCGCGGCGGCGGCCTCGACCTGGCCGCCCATCAGCAACGCGTCGCCTGCCAGCACCTTGGGGCCGGGCGCCAGGGGGTAGCGTGCGGCTCCGGCGGCGTAAGCCTTGGCTGCCACGAGGAACAGCACGCTGGGCGGCTGGTTGCGGCGCCGTTCGCGTATCGCCTTCACGAACAGGTAGTCGCCGCGCATCAGTTTCGGGGCGGGGGACACTGGGCGCAGCCGCTCGCCCTCATCCAGGCACGCAAGGATTTCCTGGTGTACAGACGTGGAGCGATGTGCGCGCTGCATGCCTTCGTAGGCGACCGCCACGTCAAGCCACGCGCTGCCGTCGAACGGCGCCGCCCGCGCGGCCTTCAAACGCAGTTCGGCAATCTCGCGCCGCAGTTCGCGGTACTTCTTGTCCTTGGCCAGGTCCCTGCCGTCGGGCGGCTTGGCGCGCAGCAGGCTGCGGGCTTCTTCCTCGAGCGCCTCGGCGCCGCCGCGCGCCACGCCCGAGAACATGGGAATCCATGCCGCGCCGAAGAATAGGACCACCGCGAGCGCCGGCAGCAGATAGCGCGACGCGCGGCCCAGCGCCGTCGGGGAACCGGCGCCAGTCTCCTGCGGTGGGGGGGCTGGCTGGCTGTCCCCCGGCGCCTCGTGCAACGCAAACATCATCCCGCCCAGCAAGAACAACGCGCCCATGACAGCCTGCGCTTTGAAGTCGAAGTCAACAAGCTGGTGGACCAGCACCGCGCCCGCCGCCGCGCGCACGCTGTGCGTCCACGTGACCAGGTCCACGCCGGGGACGGAAGCGACGCTGGTCTCTTGCTGTCTGGGAACCGGCTGACTGTCGCCCGACACCGTTGGTGCCCTTAGCCCCACCACAACACACACGAAGATCCCGGGCAGGGCCAGCGTGTGCAGCGTGGAGCCGATCGTCTCCAGGTCCACTGTTCCCGCCAGCAGGCGGACAATATCCGGGCTGTTGAACACCCGGAACGCCACAAACATCAGCACGAAGCCGACAATGCCGCCGGCAATGGCCAGGTGTTCGAGCGCTGGCGCGCGTCCCCCTTTCTCCGTCGCCGGCCCTCCGCCGGTCTCCTCCACCGGCGCGCCTGCTGCGGCATCGCCATGCAACCGGCGCCCGCCGGCGTGCAGCAGCAGGCCCCAGAGCGCCAGGTAGACGAGCGGGCCGAGCACGCCGAGCTCCGCCCAGAGATGGATGTAGTCGTTGTGCGCCTCGCGCGTCTCGGTGCCCAGAGCCGTCTTAAAGTACGAGTAGTTCTCGGCGAAGCCGCCGAGGCCCATGCCGTCGAGCGGATGGTCGCGGATCATGCGGAGAGCCGCTCTCCAGTATTCGAAGCGAACTTCGAGCGAACGCGGGGCCGGAATCACGCCTGCCATGCCGAGCGCCAAGACGACAAGCATCAGGGCCAGGCTACGTACTGCGCCCCGTAGAACCACGCTCCGGCGACCAACGCCACGTAGCCGCCTTTGGAATTGGTTGCCAGGAGCGCCATGAGCATGAGGACCAGCAGCAGCATGCGGAGAACGCGCTGCCTGCGGGACGCGCTCCCGCCGCCTTCGCGCGGCCAGCACAGCCCGGGAAGCAGCCAGGTGCCCACGAGGAGATACGCAGCCAGCGAATTCGGATTGCCGAACGAACCGAAGGCGTCATCGCCGTACAGGCGGGCCTGGCCCATGGCGCTCTGCAGCGCCTCCGGGAGTACCTCGCGCCCGGCTTTGACCTCGGCCCACAGCCGCGGCAGTTCGACGTAGCGCTGCCACAGCGCGGCGAACGCTTCCACGGCGATCATGGCCACAAGCACCCGGCTGAAGACGCCGACCAGGGCGCGATCCCGCCGGGCAACGAAATACCCGCACAGCATCAGTACCAGGTAGATGGCGGCGTCGCACGCCTGCGGCACGGCCGTGCCGAGGTTGGGCGAGCGGAGGCCGCCCCACACGAACAGGCCCAGCCAGAGCACTGCCGCCAGCACCAGACGGTCGGGCGCATACAGCGGGCGCTGGCTCAGGAGCATCTTCACGCCCACGCAGAAGGCCAGCAGGACAGCCACCAGCCCGGCGAACGCGGCGTCGCCGCTGTACGGCATGAACTGGCTGGCGATGGGCCGCACGACAAGGTACGTCCCGCCCAGCAACGCCACACACAGGGTCAGAGCGCGTTCCATGTCGCCGGCGGCGCTCTGGGGCGGAGAGGATTCGGCGGCGCTGGCAGGCATTCTCACTTCCGCAGTTCTTGTGGCGAGTGGTGCTCATTCGCAGCACGGGCATCCTGCCCGTGACTCTCCGCCCGCGTCCGGCCGGCATGTTCGAGCAGCGCCACGATAGTCAGCACGAGCAGCGCCTGCCCGATAATCAGGAAGCCGTGTGTTTCCGGCAGCCAGCGCAACGTCGTGGCGGGCAAGCCGATGGCCAGACACGCCAGGTGGATGGTCATCACCGCCTGGCGTCTGTTCATGCCCAGATCCACGAGCCGGTGCGAGAAATGCGACGTGTCGCCGCGCATGATCGGGCGGTGCTCCCGGATGCGGATGAGCATCACCGAGAACGTGTCATAAAGCGGTATCGCCAGGATCAGGAACGGTATCCCGATCGCCAGGTGGCTGGGTTGCCCCCGACGGTAATACGTGACCAGAACTGTGGAACAGGCCAGCAGGTAACCCACAAACAGCGACCCCGCGTCGCCGAGGAATATCCGCGCGGGCGAGCGGTTGTACCTGAAGAAGCCCAGACATGCGCCGGCCAGCGCGGCGAGGGCGAGCGTCAGTGCCCACTGGCCGTTTTCCATGGCAAGGAAACCCAGGATGCCGGCCGAAATCGCGGTGGCCCCGGCACAGAGACCATCCATGTTGTCCAGCAGGTTCAAGCTGTTGGTGATGAGCACGATCCAGAGGACAGTGGCAACGCGCATGAACCAGTAATCGCCGACGAAGGCCGTGATGCGGGCTCCGCCCGCCACGGCGCCGATGGCGAGCACGACCTGCACCGCCAGTTTCATCCAGGGCGAGAGTCTGCGCTTGTCGTCCACCAGTCCGAGCGCCAGCGCGCCCAACGCGCCTAAGGCCACGACAAGCAGCGTGGTGCCGCGCAGGTCTTCGGGATCCGACGACAGTGTGAGTGTTGCTTGCGCCAGCGGGACGCTGGCGGCCACGCCGGCCACCAGGGCCAGAGCGACAGCGATTCCGCCGCCGTAAGCGACAGGGCTGGTGTGGATTTTGCGTTCACCGGGCTGATCCATGAAGCCGATCTTCAGAGCCACGGCCCGGACCAGCGGCGTAAGAACCAAGGCCGCGAGGCAGGCAGCAGCGGCGGCGGCGAGAGCAATCAGTTCCATAGTTGTCTGCTGGCTGTTGGCTCCTCGTCACCCGTCACACGCCACCCCTCACCATGCCCCAAGTGTAATACGTAGCGCTGGGCTTGTGTGGTTGAAAAATGCGGAAAGGCCGTGTGCGCGTGCGGCGCGCTGCCGGACCGCGCCTACACGCCGCGCGCGCCGTAGACCGTCGTGGTGAGGATAATCATCAAGTCCAGGAAGAAGCTCTGCTTCTCAATATAGTACAGGTCGTAGTCAATGTTCTCGTGGATGGGGTTCTTGCGGTCGGCGGAGATTTGCCAGATGCCCGTGATGCCGGGCTTCACGCAGAGGCGCTGGCGCTGGATGGAGTTGTACTGCGCCACGATGTGCGGCATCTCCGGCCGCGGGCCGACGACGGACATATCGCCTTTCAGCACGTTCCAGAATTGCGGCAGCTCGTCAATGCTGAGCTTGCGCAGCCAGCGGCCCGCGGCCGTGATGCGCCGATCGCCGGCATGCTTGGGGGTTTTGGCGTAGGCCGGCGCGTCCTCGAACATGGTGCGGAACTTGTACATGATAAACGGCTTGCCGCCCTGGCCGATTCTTTCCTGCGTGAACAGCGCCGGGCCGCGGGAAGCGGCCCGTATCAGGATGACGATGATCGGCCAAAGGATCAGCGTGATGGGGTTGAGGAGCACGATCAGCGAGAAGATGATGTCGAAGACGCGCTTGGTGATCGGCATGCGGTGGACCGTCGCGCGCGGTTTGATGGACAACAGCGGCACACCCCCGACCGACTCCACGGACAGCGTCTCCAGCGGGATCTGGTAAAGGTTGGGCACGAAGCGGCACGGGACGCCGCAATCGCCGGCGGCCAGAGCGATATCAATGATGGCGTTCTGGTCCGCGCGGGTGATCGCGATCCAGACTTCGTCAGCGTCGTATCTCTGGAGGACTTCGTCAATCTGCGGCAGGCGCCCGGCCACGGGGATGGGAGCATGACCCGAAAGGCATTCGACCTCGGTGTTGAGCTTGGACTTGTCGTCGTCCAGAAACGCCACCGGCAGAATGTGGAACTTCGGGCTGTGCAGAAGCTTGCGCGCGATCGTGCGGCCGGCTTCGCCGGCGCCGCAGATCACCACCCGCCGGAAGAAATGCCCGCGTGACTGCAGATAGCGGCGCAGCTTGAAACCTGCCGCCCGGCCTACCAACACAAGGACGCAGCCGAGGAAGACCCCCAGACCCAGGATCAGGCGCGAGATCTCAGACTTGCTGGGATCCTTAATAAGGAAGAAACTGCCGCAGAGCACCAGCGCGGAGGCAAGGAACAACCCCTGCAGAACCTGCGTGGCCTCATCCATGTTCATCAAGCCCGTCTCGCGGCTCTGGTACAGATGCCTGACGGTGAAGGTCACCAGGACGACGACCGTGAACGCCCACATTGCCACGTAGTAACTGGCTGGCTTAGGAACGTGCGGATGGTGGCTGAGGCCCTGAAGGAGCTCGGCGTGTTCGTACAGCCAGAGGGCGAGCACGAACCCCCCCAGACACGCGCACAGATCTGTGGCGAGCTGCAGGATATTCAACAGCAGAGCGGCATGACTTGCGCGCCTGTGCGGCATGGCCAACCACCACTCCCGGACCCAGCCGTGGAGAAACAGCTCAACGGCTCCAGTGGTCACTACAGGGCCGCGAACAGCTCGATGGCCCGTAGTTAGTGTAACTCATAGGGTTAGAGATTAGCACGGCTAACCGCAAAAACAACGCAGAAGCCGCCGGCCTGCAGCAGTGCTCGTACCGTGTCCAGAAGTGCACGTGTGCATAACTCCTTGCCCCTAAGTCCTTTGTATGCCTGCCACTTGCATGGTCTCACAGAAGGCCTCATTGTGTCTGTGATTCCGGCGCTGGCACCACTATTTATGCACGCGGGCATGGACTTGCTGGGGTAGTCCCAAAGCGTGGAAGGGGGAAGGTTTCCAATGCTGGGCTTCCGACCTACGTACGGCCGTAGCCGACGCGGCGTGACGCTTATCATGGTCGCCGCTGTTCTCGCCATTCTGGCCGCCATGGCGACCGGCTTCTACACCCTGATGCTGATGCAGACCAAGTCCGCCGTCCGCTACGCTGACACCGTGCGCGCCGAGATGATGGCTCGGGCGGGCATTGAATACGCGATCGCTCACGTCCGCGAGGAAACCTACAGGCGCATGGAGGACACCAGTGCGCCCTGGTATACCACCGACTACACCCGCGGCGCCGTGAAACGGCCTTCCTTCCCGGACAGCGAACTGCTCCATAACGGCTCCGACGACGATAACGACGGCCAGGTCAACAACCTGGAAGAAGCCTGGGGTGATCCCTTGAAGATGAAGTCCTACAGCGTCGCCCTCTCCAATTCGGCCAATGCCGACGTGACAGGCGAGGGCGGCAGCGACCGCTTCACGCTGAACGTCTTTGACGCTGCCAGCCGGATCAACATCAATGCCGGCGACAACCTCGCGGTCCTTCTCGACAATCTGTGTCGCGTCATCGGCCCGCCGCTTGTGGCAGCCGACCCGAACGCGGTCCTCCCGCGGTGCTGGGCGCCCCCGGGCAACGGCGGCGCGTGGGGCGAGGTCGTGGGCCTGTTCGACAATGCGTACAACGTGGACGACACGAAGAACAACAAGGACGTGTATTACTGGCTTAAGGACACCGCCGGCAACCCGGTCTGGAAGAAGTACGGTGACCCGGTGAACGGCCGTCCCACGCTCAACCCCGACGACAGCAAGACCGCACTGTTTGGCGATGGCTACGCCATCGCCGGATACCGCGCCCGCAACGGACGTTTCGGCAATATCGAGGAAGTCAAGCAGGCGCTCACGTACGTCGAGCGCAACAACAACCTGACGCCCGACGATCCCATGGAGCAGTTGGAGATCGAGGTCAAGTTCGCCGCGTTGCGCGACTACATCACCATAGACTCCTGGGTTGACACCAACACCGTGTGCGTGGGCAAGTTCGAATGGGTCACCGACCCCAACAAATCGGGGCTCTTCGAGATCGGGATTGACCGCGACAAGAGCTGGATTCCGGACGACGTCGCGGGCGATCCTTATAACCGGCGCGGCTCCCTGCGCGGCTGCTACATCTCGATCATCAACGGCCACGGCGCGGGGCAGGTGCGGCGCATCAAGACGAACGGGGTTGACTGGATCCAGGTTGAGACCTTCAAGACTCCGCAGGGCCTCATGGACGGGTTCACCATCCCGCCCGGCCCTATCAGTTCCTACATGATCATCCCCCCGGAGAACGCCCAACTGGTGGACGTCAACGGCAAGGACGTGCCCTATAGCTACCCGGACAACCCCCCGCCGCCGAACAACAAACAGAACCATCTGTTCTTCCCCAAGACCGACGCCAAGGGCAACTTCGTGCCCGCCATCTACAGTGACGGCCCGCTCAAGGGCTCTCCGAAGATTGACTACTCGCTGCGTCCGCTGTGCATCCACCGCGCCCCCGTGAACATCAATACCGCCTCCGACAAGGTGCTGGCGGCCCTCTTCATGGGCATCAATGTGCAGCAGGGACACCATCTGGCCATTGGCACGGAAGCCGACTTGGAAGGCACCCGCAACAAATGGAAGATGGCCGACGTCCATGAGCTCGAGTCGTACCTGCTGACCGGCCAGGGCCTCAAACGTGTCCCCGTCGTCGCCGGCAGACCCGTGCTGGACCGCATCTGGGGTAGCAACGCCTCCGACCCCGCGCAGGTGGTGCCGCCTCCCTCGCCGGAATACGACGTGGCCTACATCAACAACAACGACACCCTGGGCAGCCCCAGTTACATCGTGCGCAAGAGCAAGGACGGCGCGGACTGCACGATGAACGAGGCCCACGAGCTGGCCTACCGCATCATCATGGTCCGGCAGTACGACAAGAACTTCCCCTACATTAACCCGTGGACGGGCGCGCCCACCAACTCCAAGACATACTCGTTCACGGATGCAAAGAACGCTGTCACCTTCAAAGGCTCCACCCTGGTGCGCGGTCCCATCAAGAGCTGGGACGACTTCTACTTCCGCATCGTCAAGCCGTGGGATGACAAGCGCGTCATGGATGGCTGGACGGACGTGAACGGCACCAAGGCCATGGACGGCTGGGTGGATGTCAACAAGAACCAGTTCGCTGAGATCAATGAGATTGATACCTATAAGAACGCCACCCGCGCCCGCATGCTCATGGCCCACTTCAACTCCAACACCGACATCCTCAAGTTTAACCCGAACATCGAGTGGATAGACCGCTGGGGCCGCAACTTCTCGGAACTGGAGCCAATCCACATCTACCCCAAGGGCGACAGCCTCCCCAACACTACCCCGCCCATCTATGTGCAGTACGGCCGGACTGCCGACGAGGGCGGAAGCGGCGAACGCCATTGGTCGGGCAAGTACGACTGGTGCCCCGCCGTGCTCGAGGACTTCGATTCCCGGAAGAGCGGCGCGTACGTCACGCGCGGCTTCCGCTACAAGTCCGACGAGATGATAGACAAGACCGACATGAACCGCTCCACCACCGAATTCTGCTTCGATTCCGGCGGCATCTTCGAGATTCATTCCACCGGCCGCGTCGAACGGCGCGGCGAGATGCTGGCCGAACGCAAACTGCAGGCGCTGGTCAAGGTCTACGATGTGTGGCGTGAGTCCACGCAGCGCCAGTTCACTCAGGGCGTCATTGAGGTCGGGCCGGGCGTCAGAATCATTGGGCCTCCAGGGTCCAGCCACAGCGGCCAGATCGCGCGGGATGCCAAGAACGGCGACAAGGGCTCGCAATCGGTGCTACGCCTCCCGCTGACGACTCTGCCTGAGCCGCTTGTGCCCGTCCTGTACAGGATCACCAGGCCGTCCAAGCAGAGCCTGGGGATTAACGCCGAACTGGTGGACGTGGAAAACGGCAGGGGGATCTGCCGCGACGCCTTCGGCAACGAGCGCCGCAACCCCTACGACAAGACGGCCAAGTCCATTGAGGTGCCGGACGTGGTCGCCAACCAGATACCGCCCGCCGGCTATGACGGCCAGATCGTCCTGGCCACCAATACGCTGCAGTTCGACCCCGATCCAGACCAGACCGACTCCAAGAGCGACAGGGATTCATTCCTGGCCAGCTTCGATGGCGACTTGGATACGGGAACCTGCCTGGGCAATGGCCGCGAGCAGGCCA
The DNA here is from genome assembly GCA_026692735.1 of Planctomycetota bacterium. GTDB lineage: Bacteria > Planctomycetota > SZUA-567 > H5-PLA8 > H5-PLA8 > JAPLOD01. The sequence continues at coordinate 8,539 of JAPLOD010000082.1, forward strand.
AGGTGCCTGGGGTTCCTGGAACCCACGATGGCTACAAGTACCGCGTCCTGGACACGACTGGTCTCCTCGGTGTCCTCAACGACAACCTCTGGGACCAGGACCCCATGGCCTCCAACGTCCCTAACACCTACATGTGGGGTTCGAAAGTCGGCGCGTACGACGCGAACGACACCAAGCTCGACGGCGTAACGTACCCCAAGAGCACCGCCTCCATCGTCGGCGAAATGCTGCGCGGCATTGACAGGAACCATTACTGGGAGGAAGCCAAGATCCGCCAGGGAGACCTGCGCAACGATGGCGTGTACCTCACCAGCCCCGGCGTGGGCGGCAACGACGCCACCCTGAAATACACGATAGGCTGGACCGATGAGAGTGGAACGCCACATCCCGCAAGCGTTACGGAAGACACGCTGCCCCCGGGCAATTACCCTCAGCCCGGCGTCCCCCCCAAGGGGAGTTCATACTGGAATCGCGCCAACTTCGACATCATGCAGAGCTTCAAGGGTTCGCAAGAAGGCGAAGGCTTCCTGCTCACCATGTGGGCCAAAACAAGCTGGAAGCAGAACGACAACCGCTCGCATGAGTTCTTCAGCGCCGTCAACCCCGGCCACTACCTGAGCGCCCGCGGCTTCGTCTGGTATAAGGCCGGCCGCTATGCGTACGCGAACTGGGGTGATGGCGGTGGGTTCTCCGGTTGCACCAGGCGCAAGAACGACCTCTATTTCGGCATGGAGGGCGAGCACAGGGATATTCTCGACCGCGATAACGTCGTCCAGCTTCATGGTGGCACCAACCGCGTGAGATACTCCGAGCCGCCCCAACACACGGAATCTCCCGCCTACCGGGTTCAGCCGTTCCGCTGGATGTACATGGGGATCCGCCTGAACTACTGTCAGACCAAGCTGACCCAGCCCGGACAACTCGGACACTGGTATCGGGGCGGCGGGAGAAACAGCGACCTCAGGAAGCTGATCAACTGGCTCAACAGGCCTTTTACCAGCACCGAAGTGTACCCCGAGGATGCTGTGTATAAATGGGACGGCAGTCCTGACGACGGCTCCATGTGGACCAATTGGATTAACAGTGACTACTACATGTACCAGTGCAACACCCTCATCAACGACAGCTATTTCGCCCGCGCCCCGGACATTAGCCGCACCTACCAGGTGAGCGGGTTGCCGACGTTCCTTCAGAACGGTGGAAACGCGTGGTATGCGGCCACTGATGATAAGGGGAATAGCAGGTGGAGCGGGACACCCTTCGTGGATTGCTCCAAAGGCGCCGACTACGGCGGACGAACCGCCCAGGACGTGCGCTGGGACTGGGCTGACCACTTCGAGAATCCCCAGAACACCGATGGTCAGATCGCCCGCGTCAAGAACAACGCCAAGGTCTTCAGCATCAATAACCTGTGCTTCGGCGAGTTACTCGACAGTGAGCCGGACCTCAACACAAAGGAGACTGAGAACTCCGACGGCAACGCCTGCACGAAAAGCGCCTGGATCTACAGGCAAATGCCGGAGGACGGCACCTACGCCGTGATTGACGAGCTGAAGATTTCCAAGCGTGAGAAGACCATGCAGACTAACGACATCAGCGTACGCAAAACGGACCGCGTCACCGGCACCGGTGGCGGAACGGCCTACGGCGGCAAGTGGATGGGCGGCGAGATACGCACCAGCCGCTACTACCTGCCCCCCGATCCGCACAAGGCCGTCAACTGCCCCACCTTCACGTCCCAGACCATGCTCCAGTCGCTCAAGGGCACCGGCCAGGTCGGCAAAGGGGAAGCCGTGTGCGTGGCCCGCGTCACCTGGACCGTCTTCACGCCGCGCTTCATGAGCGAGTACAAGTACGCCACGAAGAACGGCAAGTTTAAGCGGAGCGAATACTACTTCGAAGGCGACTATTCAGGCGGCGGACAAATCTCGTCCGGCAACCAGCTTGAGCACAAGGACATGCCCTACAACGGCCCGTACGATTTTGAGCGCTACAACGCAGACATCTACAACTGGGATGAGACGGTTGACCGGAACGCCGCCAAGAACCGTTACTACAGCGTTAACCGGCCTACGCCGACCGACTACAACGGCCAGGCTCACGCCACCAAGGGCGTCGAGGTCGAGATCGGCACGCTTAGCGGGGGTAAGTTCACAGCGGACAATCACGCCACCGTCGTCTGGTACGATGGCACGGGGAAGCTGCAGGGCGGCGACGCCGTCAACATGACGACCTTTACCGACCCCGATACAGTGAACAGGCTTGGCTCGATCAATGTCCCCGTGCGCATCATGAGCGGCGAGTTGGCCTATCGCGTCCGCTTCCGCTATCCCGTGGATCAGCTCGTGGACAGGGCCGGCGGCTTGCCGGACATTCCAGCCAATTCGCTCGATCCGAGGCGCCGGTCAACGAACAGCGGGCATAACACCGCTGAAGGGGACCAGACTTCACAGTTCCTGCTCGACACGCCCGTCTTCGATGATATCTCCATCACCTATTTCACCAAGCCGCGTATCCTGTCATACCGGGAAGTGCTGGAGTAAACGGAAACGGACAAGGGTGACACAAAGTAAGGGAAGCACTGCTTCAACGGCCGACGAGGGAGATGAACCATGAAACGCATGAGCAGGCTTTGGATGCTGACGGCATGCGCGCTGGTGCCGTTTGCCTTCTGTTTCCTGAACGCGTCTGTTTGCGCCGCCGAGAAGAAGGACCCAAAGAAAGAGACTGAGGAGGAGAAGGAGGCGAAGAAGGCCGCCGAAGAGGAAGCGCGGGAGGCGGCAACGAGCGGGCTGGCGTTCAAGCCCGTAACGCTGAAAGGCCGCGTGGAGTTGATTCCCATCCAGGATGGCGACACGATCAACACCGTTGCCGGCGCCTTCACCACCAACCAAGGCTCGTTTCTGCTCAGGTTCGAGACGATGGCCCTGCGCCGGGCTCTTCTAAGAGAGAACCCAAAAGAGGCGGTTCTTAATGGCAAAATCAGGAACGACGGGAAGTATTTCGTCGTGACCAGTATTGAGGGCGGCAACGGCCAGCGTCCCACCCCGGTCGTCACTCCCGGCAGCCTGTGATGCCCGCCACCGTTCATCCTCTCCCCTTGCGGGAGAGGGTGGCGCGCCCCTACTGCCGGCGTCCCGCCGGCGGGGTGTCGGCGTTCACCCGGGCTGCGCATTCCCCGCTTTAGCGATCTTCTGACACCCGCCGCGCCATTGGCCGGTTTACTCGGGAGGAGGACAGAGGCTGTAGGCCACGCGGTAGACGGAGCCGCTGGTCACACGCCGCAGCGCCTCCGCGTTGTCAATCGTCACATAGCGCAGGAACGGGTTGATGATCTCGCTCTCGCGGCGCAGCATCCCCGCCTGCGCCCAATCCGCCTCCGTGGCTTCGTCCAGGGGCGCGTGCAGAAGGCAGTAGCAGTTGAACGGCTTCCCGTCGGCCGGAAGCTTCAGATCCAGCGGCGTGAAGAACCGCGGCGCCTTGCCATCCACCTCCAGGCTCTTCAACACGCGCTCTCGTTCCACGCTCTCATTGCGCTGTTCCGGTTCCCAGCGTGCGGTTGCCGCCCGCGGATACTTGCTCTCTAACACCCGCGATACCGCGTGGATCCGCGCCAGGTCCTCGGCACTCACAGGCGGGTCGGCTGGCGTTGCCGCTTCAGCCTTCGCGGACGTTTCCGGCGGTCGCACAATGGCTTGGTGCCCGCTCCACAGGGCGCCCACGGCCACCAAAGCGATGCCGGCTCCCAGGAACAGCCACTTGCGGCGCCGCAGCCGCCGCCGCTCCTTGGGGTGGAGCTTCTTCTGCGCCCGCTGTGCGCCGCTTTCCGGCGCTGCCCGCAGCGTTCGCAAGGCGTGCTCCAGCTTCATTCTGGCGAGTTCCGCCTCGTGGTCGCTCACCTTCCTCGCCCCTCCCGTCCTGCTCCCAGGCCGCGAAAGCGCCGCCTTATGGCCACCACTGCATCTGCCGCCCGCGCCACCAGACCACGCGCGTCTCGCCGATCGAGCACAGGAAGCCCGGCGGCGCGTAATCCGGGTTCAGAAACTTGGTGTTGAAGTTCCAGTTCCGCACCGGCGCCGTGTACCGGTTGCTGCCGTACACCCAATTCCCCTTGGCATAGGCGGAGGCGAACAGGCTCACGAACGACCCCAGGATGTTGACCGCTCTGCCCGCACCCGTCCAGTCCTCGTGGAACCGCACGAAGTTCTCAAAACCGCCGTTATACTGCCCGGCCGTGCCCCCTTGCGCCTGCGTGGTCGCAGGGGCGCCGGCCATCACTGCCGCGTTGAACTCCAGGTCGGCGGTTGGGGCCGGCAGCCCGCTGCTCGCGGTCTTGCTGTCATTCCATTGGTTCGAGAGCAGGTTGATGGCATCCGCGACAATCGCACACCCTTTGTCTCCGCCGGCCACGGTGTTGAAGTTCCCTTTCACGTACACGGGGTCCTCGCTCACCACGGTCAGCTTGTTATTCAACGTGGCGCCGTTGGTCAGGCGGATGCCGTAGGGCTGCGCAGGGTTGCTGCCGGTGGCGTCATATGCATCGGTGCGGTAGCCATACAGCGTCAGGCCCGCACCCGCGGTCGGGTAGATCTTCTGCCCGGTGTCCACATCCTTCGCGGCGTTGAGCAAGGCCATGTCTATCTCAGTGACCTTCACGGTCTTCCCCTCGCGGGCGTCGTACATTGTCTTCTCGCTGAGTGGGTTGATGGTGGCGTTGCTGGCGTTCCTCAGCTTGTTGACCGCCGGCGAGCCCGTGTCCACCAGCACCTTTCCTTCCGCCGATCCGTCCTTCATGATCAGTTTGGTCCTCGTGCCGGTGCCGACCACAACAAGGTCGGCGGCGCTCAGGAACTGGCCAGGCACGTGCGTCGCCCCGCTCCCGCTGGCCGGCTCCCACAGTTTGGTCGTGGTGTTGTACCTGTGCGTGGGCGTCTCCCCGTGGACCGGCGCCCGGTACGCCTTGATGTCCGTGAGGGCCTCGAGGGACGGCACGCCGTTGTAGCCCACTTCAAGCGTCTTCTCCCAGCGGTCCTGCACGCCGTCCACGAAGCTCTTCAGGTCGGAGTTGCCGCTGATGGTGCCGTCATTGTTGCCGTCGTAGCCGTCGAAATTGCTGTCGTAGCCTGACGGCGCAACAGAGGTCGGAACCGTGGTGTTGTTCGGTGTCTTCAGCGTGCCGCGTGCCTCGATGGCCGGATAGTTGCTGCTGTTCACGGGCGCGGTATCCTTCGCGCTGGCCTTCCGTACCTGTACGGTCCCGGTCATGTAGTAATTGCCTGCCGTCGTCGGCGCATCCTTGCGGTGCCGCTCCAGCCTGCCGTAGGATTTCATATAACCGGTGTTGACCGTGAGCGTCTTCCCGGCTTCCGCGCCGACGTAGATATCGTAGTTCGAGTGAACGCGGCCTTTCAACGTCACATCGTTGCCCGGCAGCATCTCCAGATCGAAGCGGTTGTAAAACGCCAGGTACTGGAACAACGGCACGAAGTCCACGTCAATCACCTTGTTCACGTAGACCTCTCCAAACTCCCGCGTGCCTTGAGGGTCCGGCACGTAGCCGCGGCCCGTCACCGCGTATTTCTGGTACTTATGCGTCACACCGTCGGGGTCAATGAAGTCCCGGCCCGGCGCCATCTCAAGACGGATTACCTTGTACTGCGCCGACGCCTTCGGCGGCTGCCCCGTGGCTTCAGGCTCAAAGTGCGGGATAGAGCCGGAAAGGACCGCGGCGCCCACCGTGCCATTCGTCATTATGTACTCGTTGGCGATGTTGACTTTGAGCTGCCTGATGGCGTACTCCGCCGCCGACTCTGCCAGGTAGCGCGCCTGCGTGTTCAGCATCAGGGAGTCCGTGCTCATGCTCTCCGTCATCACCGCCTGGAACATAACGGTGACCAGCACTGCCAGAAGCAGGGAGATCCCAAGAGACAGGAAGAGCGCACTGCCACGGGGCGCCTGAGCGTGTGTTGCGTGTGCCATGGTGCTGCCCTCCCCTTACACCGCTGTTACTGCCAGCTCGCGTTGCGCATGTCCATGATCGTCGAGAGCGCAACCGTGATCGTGGCCTGTCCCACCACTCTCGAGACGTAGACCGTCACGCGCAAGTGGCGCCTGGTGAGCGTCGGATCCGATGAACCTGCAGTGTTGTAGTCCTGGATCTGGATGCGGTCCACAAAGCGGCACACGATCTCTCCCTGGACGGGGCGGCCACCGTCAATCTGCTGCTGCGACTCCGAGGACTTGCGCAATTCGATGTTGTTGGTCCCATCGGCTGCCGGGCAGATGAAGAAGCCCCACTCCTCCGCCTTCCAGACGATGCTGTCGCCGCTCGTCGTCGGCAGCCCCGTGGCGGGGTCCATCTCCGGAACCTTGAAGATGATCTCGTCGGAATCGAGCGTCGGATCGCCGCCGTTGACATTGGAGCCCGGGCGCGCCTTTGGATTCGTCTTCGCGGGATGGCTATTGGCGTGAGCGTAGCCTTGTGCGGACGGCAAGCCATCCAGACTCTTGTAGATCTTCGGGTAGACGCGGTCCTTGGGAGTGGCCGACTCCGTCAACCTGCCGGTCTTCTGTAGTTCCTCCCCGATCTTCTCCAGGGCATGCCGCGCTTCTTCCTGGAGCTCGACCTGTGTCACGTTGGTCCGGGTGAAACTCCGCGCCGACTGCAGCGCTCCGTACGCCACCAGCAGTATCACCGAGAAGATGGCCATTGACACGCACAGTTCGAGCAGCGTCATGCCTCGTGGCTGTGGAGCAGCGTGAAGCCAGAGGATGCGCTCGGAACAAGCCCGCATGTTCTCCTTCCCTCCCATCGCGTTGGCCATGCTTTGACCCCGGCTAACGGCTGCGCACAAACGAGATCCGCTGGACCATGTCGCGGACGTAGCCGCCGTGCCCGTCCAGCACTTTGTTGACAGGCCCGACCCACGTCACTTCCACGGTCACGTACAAAGGCTCTGGGGTTATGAACTCCGAATTGTCGTATGAGTTGTTCGCCGGGCGATACCTCTCCAGTGGCACCGCGTCGTCGGGGTGCGCATCCGTGCCTGCGACCCACGGTAGCGGCTTCGCCACAGTAGGATCGGGCCTGAAGGAACAAGTGGTGTCCAGTGCCGTGCCGTACCAGACCTGGACCAGTTCCCCCTCGAGATGCGGCTGGCCGCCAACACCGTACAGCCGATCGTTGCTCACGTACTGCAGGTGGCGGAAGCGCGGCTTGGGGTTGGTATAGCTGGGATAGTCCGGGTCCATTATCTCATCGAACGGCAGGCCCTGCATCTCCTCCACAATGCTCTGCGCGTCAAACAGGGCGATCTTGACCTGCTTATCGGTCTCGCTAAGCACCAGTGCGCGGCTATAGGTCGTGTAGAACGCCAGAAGAGCGATGGCGAGGACAGTTAAGGCCAGAACCACCTCAACGAGTGTGAACCCGCGGTACGCCGTTCTCCAGGCAAAGACCATCGGGTTCCCTCCAAGTTGTCTATATGCAACCTTGCAAGTTTAGTGCCTACGTGACTGAATCAGCAACTTCAGGCGAGAATTCATCGCTGCCACCCGTCAACGCCCCAGTCTCTGCCGCACGTAAACACGTAAACTGCTGTCTATCCTTCTGGCGGACGGTGCAGGCTCAAAGCCTTTGGCTGCTGATGGCCAAACGCTTATATCCCAGTTCAGTTCGGAAAGCAAGAGCCTCCATGCCGGAAAAAGGCTCGGCTTCTCAAGGTTCTCGCGCAGTGTCCCTTCCCGTTCCGCCTGCAATGTGCCCAGAGCGCGCTGCACGCGCGGATGCTCAAAGACGCGCCGCGCCACGGGCTCGCATCCAGGCACCTCGAAGACCAGGCTTCCGGATGCCGGCAACTCGATCCTGAAACGGCCCGCGTTGTCCGTCGCTACCTGTCGCGGCGGCGAGCCAGGCACGATGGCGGTCACGGTGCCGGCCGCCGGCGTCAGCCCGCGATGCAGCGTGCCGCTGACCCGCGAAACGGCGGCTGTCGGCGGCGAGAACGATGGCCCTCGGAAGAATATCGGGCTGGTCCACGCCGTCCCCGGCTTGTGCTGCGGCGCGGTCGCGCTGCGCCGCTCGGTAACACGGACCACATACCACGCTGACGACGTCTCACTGACGGACCAGGACAGGCTCCCGATCAGCGACTCGCCTTCGGCCACCGGGTGCGTTTGCACCACTTCGCCGTTACGGATGATCTCGATCCTCTCCAGTTGCGCGCCCTGCGTCATGGGCGCGTACGCCTGGATCTGCAGCGTCAGCCCGCGCCCGTCAGCAGGCAGGACCGATCCGGGCCCCTTGTCACGTTCCACTATCTTACAGAATACCGCCGGCCCAAAGCTGATGCCGGTGCGCCCTTTCCGTATCGCCTCCAGGACATTCTCGCGAGTAGGCTTGCCTTCCACGTTGATGAACGTCTGCCCGTACGGCAGGCGGCCGCCCTCCAGACTGCCGCCCCCGGCCCCGATCACGCCGAGCATGTAGCCCTGGTTCAGGAGGTTGAACCAGAGCCGCTCTGCGTACGGCGAGCCATCGAAGTCCAGCACGTCGTACGCCGGCCCGGCAACGGTGTCGAACGGCAGTTCGTTGGCAGCGTACAGACGCGCCGTCCCCTCCGGCTGTGCGTAGAAGCCCGTTCTCATCAGGTGCGGGAACAGCATCAGCACATCGCGTCTGATGTCTACCGCCCTGCCGCCAGTCAGATCTCTGTAGACCGCCACGCCGCCGCGCGCGCGAATCTCCTCGAACGCCTCGCACAGCGGAGTCTCCGGCACGCTGATCTCAGCGGGCAGCCCCGTCCACGACTTGACGCCCAGCCCCATGCCGCAACCGTAAAACGCGTGCCGCGGACCGGGGAACACTGGCAACAGCAGAACGCCGCTGACGCCCGCAGCTTGCGCCGCAACCTCCTCCTCGGACTTGCTCTCGCCCCAGGGAACAGGCACCCCCAGTATCTGCACACCTTCCGCCTGAGCGGCCAGGGCCAGGTCGTTCATGGAGGGCGGACCCGAAAGCCACGCACCCCGCTCGCCAGGCCGCACGCCCAACCCTATGTCCAGGTCCGCCAGGTACCACCCTTGGGCCGCGAAGTTCAGCGCCCCGGGCCGCCCTGTTATCATCTCGCACGGCGTGACACCCTTCGCCTTCGCTTCCACGCCCTGGATACACTGCGGGTAGAAGCGGCCCCGGCTGACCTCTATCTTCACCGGCCCGCTCACCGCCTTCACGCTGAACTGCCCCGGACACCAGAAGCCTTCGGCAAGCGGCGCCTCGACTGTCGTGTCCGTGCTGTCCGTGATCCGCACGCGCGCCGCCACGGGCTGCTTGCCCGGCCCCTCGGTGATGATGCCGGCAATGGTGCCGAGCGGCTTGTCGTTGAGCAGCACCTCCAGGGCCCGTGCGGCGCGGGCATTGCGCACGCGTATCCCCGTCTCTGCGCCGCCGGGCCCGTGCACCATGGGATCCGTGGCCTTGCTGGTGAGCTCACTCCATTGCTGCCGGTTCTTCTTGACGAGCTGGATCAGCTCCTCATATTGCTTCTGCGGATCCAACGGCTCGGCTTTCTTCTTCGACTTCTTGACCTTCGCGCCGGCTTCGGCCTCATTTGCGGCGGCCTTTGCGGTGTCGTCGGCGCCGGCCGCCGCCTTGCCGGTGGCATCGCCATCGGCCGCGTCCGCCGCCTTCGTCGCGTTGTCTTCCGTGTCGCGGGGGAGCTGCGCGGCCTGCGGACCGGCCAGAGCGATATCGGCCACGACTTCGGCAGCATCGCTGTCCAGCCCCTCGCCGCTGGCGAAACGGGGCCTGTCGCCGCCCGCCGTCGTTGTGGTGCGATCCTCCCGGTCGCGACGCAAGCCGGCGCCTTGCGCTGACTGGTTCTCGTTCACCACCTCGGCTGGTTCGTCGGCGTCCGCGCCCGCCCACTTTCGGATGGCCTCGGGATCGCCGGGGCTTACGCGGACGACTCGCGGGCTCGAACTCGGCGTTGGCGCCTCAACCTTTGCGGGTGGCGCGTCGCCGTCGCTGGGAAAACCACGAACCCACTCCGGGTCGGCGGGCAGCGAAACGCGGGGGCGCGACTGCGGCGCTGCCTGCGCGGGCGCCGCCGCAGCAACCGCGTCGCCGTCGCCTGGAACGGCGCGAACCCACTCCGGATCGCCCGGGCGGATGACGGCGTGCTTCACCTGAACCGATGGCGGCGCTGCCTCCTCGACGGGCATCGCCCAGGGCCCCTTGATAGGTGGCAGATACTCGCGCCCGTCACCCAGCTCAACGACAGCAGCGTTGGCATCGGCGTCCCCGCCTGTTTCAGGAGGTGGGGGGTTCGGCTGCTGGCTCGGGGCCGCAGTTACGACCACCTCTGCCGGAGCGTCCGCCTCACTGGCGAGAGCCCCGCACATTATGGCCAAGAGGAATACCAGTGTCAGGAGACGGCATGACCCGCGCAGAAGATAACGCATATGATCGCCGTCCCCCGTGCCCGTCTCAAGTTCTTTGGGCTTACTGACTTAATAAACGGAAGAGAGCCCAAAAGCAAGCCTCTGTTGTCCGGCGTCCTGCCTGATTGCTGTACCTCACACAAACTCCGCCAGAATCCCGTCAGCCACGGGCAGGCCTCGTCTGCTGATCCGGTATCGTCCGTCTTCGGTTCTCTCCATAAGCCCTTCCCGCAGGAAACCATGCGCCGGCGAACACGCTGCGGCGAAATCCAGCCCCCAGCGGTTCTTGAACTCCGCCAGCTCCACGCCGCGGCGGAGCCGTAGCTCCAGGACAAGAGCTTCGCGCGCGCGGGCTTCGGGGGTGAGCACCTCTGACGTCGCGGAGGCTTTCCCCGTCGCTTCCACCGCCTCCACATAGGCGTCCACGTCTTCGTGGTTGGTGCTTCGCTGCCACTGGATGAAGCTCGCCGCCGACGCGCCCACGCCCAGGTACGCTTCGTTGCGCCAGTACATCATGTTGTGCCGGCACTCGCGGCCGGGCCGGGCATAGTTGCTGATCTCGTACTGAAGCAAGCCCGCTTGCTCCAGCGTTTCCATCACCGTCATGTAATGGGCCGCTTCCTGTTCGGGCGTCAACGGGGCAATCTCCCCGCGCTGCACGGCCGCATGCAGCGGCGTGCCTTCTTCGTACGCAAGCCCGTATGCCGACACATGCTCGGTCTGCAGCGCCGCCACCGCATCCAGGTCGCGGCGCAGATCGTCCGGCGACTGCCCGGGCAGGCCGTGGATCAAGTCCACCGAGATATTGTCGAATCCCGCGGCGCGCGCCAGCGGGACCGCTTCCCTTCCCTGCTCCGCACTGTGAACCCGGCCCAGCAGACTCAGGAAGCGCGGCTGGAAGGACTGCACGCCGAGGCTGATGCGGTTGACGCCACGCCGGCGCAGCAGTTCGAGTTTTGCCTCATCCGTCGAACCAGGATTGGCCTCGATGGTGAACTCCACGACGCGGCTGGCATCCACATGCTTCCGCAGAATGTCGAAGAACCGCGTCAGTTCGGCGATGCTCAGCGCCGTGGGCGTTCCGCCGCCTACATAGATCGTTCGTGGCGCGAAGCGCTCGTCCGGCAGGAGATCCGCCACGCGCACGCTCAGTTCCGTCTCCAGCGCGCCTAGGTACCGTTCCGCGCGCGCCGCCGTGTGGATCTCGCTCGCGAAATCGCAGTACCGGCACAGCGACGCACAGAACGGAACGTGAACGTACAGGCCCTCGGGGAACGTCTGGGCCTTGGCAACGGTCAACATAGACATCGTCATCTCATGTTGTAGGGCGCCCACGCATCGCCTTACTGAGCAGTCGCGCGCTGTGGATCACTGCGACGATCGTAACGCTGTGGGAGTCAACGCGGTAGATAAGGCGGTGATTGAGAATCACAAACTGGCGTAGAGCCCGGCGCCTGATGGTCACAGGGTGGCCAACGTACGGAAAATCACGCAGCATCCTGGTACTCAGGACGATCTCGCGTATCACGCCACGGGCGTTCGCCGGCGAATCCTGGCTGATGTACGCGTGGATACCCCTGAGATCCTGCAGCGCCGGCGTCGTCCAGGTGACCGTGTATTGAGGCATTCCTTGAACTCTTCTTCGACCTGTTCCTGTGACACGACCTCGCCCCGATCAAGGGCCTCGAGTCCGCACTCGATCCTGTCAATCACGTACAACTCGTAGATCGCGTCTTCGATCGTGCAATCGTTCGGAAGTCTCTTAATCAGCGTGCGCAGGTGCTCTTTGACGGTCGCCATACTCTCTTCTCCAAAAAGCCGCTGTGAATATACCACGCGCCACGCCGATTGGCTACGGCGCGTCGCCTCATTTCACCGCCACTTCGACGAGCACCTTCAGGGCCCCTTGCCGCCCCGCCAGCTCGAAGGCTTCCACGCCCTGGTCCAGCGTCTTGCGGTGGTCAATCAGGCTGCGCACGTCCACGTTCCCCCGCGCAAGCAGACGGAGCGCCGGCGCAAGGAGTCCGCAGCGGCTGCCCACCACCGTGATCTCCTCCACCACGACCTTGGCCCAGTCCACCTGCGGCGCGGTGCCCGGCGCATACGTGCTCTTCAGGAAGAGGGTGCCTCGCGGCGCGGTCCACGCCATGGCCTGACACAGTGCGCCCGGCGTGCCGGAACACTCAACGCAATACGGAAAGCGTTCGTCGTGCCTCGCCGGACCGCTATCGCCGCCGACGACCGCCTCAACGCCCCAGCGGCGTGCCAGCGCGAGTTTCTTCTCATGATGGCCGAACACGGTCACCCGCGCCCCCATGTGCGCGCAGACCTGCGCCTCCAGCAGGCCGATCTTGCCGTCGCCGATGACCAGCATCCGGCTGCCGGGGCGGATGTGGACCTGTTCGAAGATCTCCAGCGCCGCGGCAAGCGGCTCGGTGAACGTCGCTTCTTCATCGCTGACATTGTCGGGCACGCTCAGCAGATTCTGCGCCGGCAGCGAAAGGAACTCGGCGAACGCCCCCGGCCGCCGGTAGATGCCCAGCACGGTCCGCTCCGGGCAATGCCGCCCCATGCCGCTGCGGCACGCCGCGCACAGCCCGCACGACGCGTTGATCTCCCCAACGACCCGCCGCCCCGCGAGCCGCTCGGAACCTTCCACCACCGAGCCGACAAACTCATGGCCGGGGATGCCCGAGAACCCCATGTACCCCTTCGCCAGTTCCAGATCGGTCCGGCAGACACCCGCGATGTGCACTGCCACGCGGCACTCGCCGGCCGCCAGCGGCGGCAGTGGCACGTCGCGCAATTGCAGTGCTCCGCTGGGCTCAATCCACAAGGCTTTCATGCCTCGCGATTGTAGCAGCGGACGGCAGGTCTGTCGCGTGTAAGGCAGCGTTGAAGGTGGTGGTTTGTCGCGCGACTATCATATGGCGGGGCTCGCGAAAAGCCGTTGGCGCTGCGCGGCGCTGAAGATAACATGAGCCCGTTCGCATGGTGCTTCAAGGAGGGGCAGCACGAAGAGGAGGTAGACAGTTATGGCGCTATCACTGACTGACATGTCTCTGGAGGAACGCTTTGCAGCGTTAGACGACGACAAGGCCCGTTTTGTATCGAAAGTATACACGGGCCTGACCTTGTCATTGGTCCTCGCCGCTGCCTGCTGTGGCGTGGGATTGGCGTGGTTCTCGAAGATGGCGCCTGCGGACATGGTCGCCACCTGGCGCATGCTGTGGTGGATCGAACTGGCCATCATCCTGGTCGCGGTGTTCGCCCGTATGCAGGGCACCCTCGGCTGGATTCTGCTGACGGCCTTCGTTGCCATAACCGGCATCACGCTGGCGCCGGTCCTGCTGATTTACGAAAAGCTCGCGGGGGCGAGCACCATCGCGGTCGCGTTGGGGTTCACGGCCGCCATCTTCCTGACGCTCACAGCCTACGTCCGCTATTCCGGCAAGGACTTCTCCTATCTCGGCGGATTCCTCTGGGTGGGCACCATCGCCCTGATCCTGACAGGCATCGGACTGCTGATCTGGCCCCACGCCAACGTGAGCTACTGGCGGGCCTGTATCGGAGCGCTGATCTTCTGCGGCTGGATCCTGTTCGATACGTCGGCCGTCACGCGCCAGTACTACCGCGACAACAACGTGCCCGGCGCCATCCTGAACCTGTACGTGGACATCCTGAACCTGTTCCTGTTCATCCTGCAGATTCTCGGCGGCCGACGACGGGACTGAGCGCAGCAATGCCGGATGACGGATGATGGACGAGCTCGCACGGCCGCTCGTCCATCGTCCTTTTTGTGCCGCCAGCCCGCCTCACGGCAACCCGCGAAGAAATGCCGCAATCTCCGCGTTGACGATCCCGTGGTGTGTGAAAAACACCGCGTGCCCGGAATCTTCCACCGTGACCAGCCGCGCGCCGGGGATGTTCCGCGCCAGTTCCACGCCCGCCTTATGTGGCAGGACGTGGTCACGGGTCCCGTGCAAGACCAGCGTCGGCACGGTCAGGCTTCGCGCCGCCGCTATCTGGTCCTGGCGCGTAAGTCCGATGGCGGCCCGGATGTAATACCCGCGGGTGCGGTCGAGTTTGCACGACACCAGCCAGTCGGCTTCGCCGGGCGCGATCCTGCCGAAAAAGTGCGTCCGCGCCACAACCTGCCGCACGAACCTGCGGGCCAGGCCGAACGGCAGGCACCGCGCCAGCAGTGGCCCCCACATGCGGAGCGGCCAGGACACGTGAGCGCAGTTGCCGAAGGACCCAATCAAAATCAGGCCGCGCAGCTTCACGCGCCCCCGAATGGCAACCGCCAGGCTGACGGCGCCGCCCATCGAGCAGCCTCCCAGCACCACGCCGCCGGCGCGCTGGTCCAATCGGCGCGCTTGGATGTATGCCTCCACGTGCCACGCAAAATGGCCAAGGCCGTCCTCACCCTCGGTGGCCTCGTTCGGCGTCTGAAACAGATGCAGGTCGGCGACGGCGCCGAGCGGAAGCTGGCGGATGAACCCCAGCCCGTCCATGCCCAGCCCCGGCGCCAGCACCAGCGCGGGCGCCCGCGCGTCCGCGCAGAGATAGGGCTGCTCTGCCGGGACAAGCGCCTCCAGTTCCACCGGCGAGCGGGACGCTCCTGTCCCGCCCTCCGTCACGCATTCCGTACGCAGGTGCTTCAGATCAAGGGACGGTACGGGTGGCAGTGACGGCGCTCTGCGGTCTGCTGTGGAGTGCTGCGCGGCGCCGGGCTGTTCCATGCGGGGTTCTACTGGTCGAAGGAGTCCTTCGGCAGGCCTTGCGGCCGTGGCGGCGGTTCCTTCTCGCGGGCCTGGCGTTCCGCCGTCTGGATCTCCGTGCCGCGTTTCCGCCAGTAGTCCATCCAGAAGGCGCCGAGCGCGCGCGCATCCCGCGCCTCGCTCTTCTCGCCCGTGAGTTTCTGCAGCGCCCGGTCGTACGCGTCAATCAGCCTCGCATCCGCCACGGCGTTGTCGGGCTTTGAGCTCCCCGCGGCGGCGGCGAGCGCAAAGGTGAGCGCCTTGATGGCGTCCCCGCGCACGGTGGCCGCGCCCAGGGCCTCCGCGGCCGCGAGGCGCACAGCCTGCGAGCGGTCCGTCAACATGCCCATCAGCGGCTTGACGAAATAGCCGTCCGGGTCAGCGGTGGCCGCCATGACGGCGCAGGCTTTGCGGCGGACGAGTTCGCTTGAGTCGCCCAGCATGCCCGTGATGAGGCGCAGCGTCGCCTGTTCCTTGGCGCCGCGCAGCATCTCCACGGCCTCAGCCTTGCGGTCGGGGGTCCGCCCGGTCTGGTACGCGATCAGAAACCGCTGGCGCAGAGCCTGCTCGGGAGAAGCGTCTTCCGTCCCCCCTTCGGCGGGTGCCTTCTCGACCGGCGCGCCTTCTTCGCCCCGCAGCGGCAGCGCGGCAAGACAACCGGCGAGCACAGGCAGGAGTGCGAGCCGCATGGCGTTATTCCTTGACAGTCTGCCGTTCGGCGGACGAGAAGCAGATCAGGAGGATGGCGTCCAGATCGCCGACGTTCCGGGCGTTATGGACCGCGTTGGCCGGAATGGTGATCGTATCGCCGGACAGCATTTCCACTTCCTTGCCGCGCTCCGTGCTGTGGACGATCTTGCCCTGCAGCACGTGCAGGATCTCTTCGCAGTTGGTGTGGCTGTGGCGCGGGTTGGCGAAACCGGGGTTCAGGACGCAGCGGCCCACGGTCATCGTCTGCGAATTGCCGAGCGCCTTGGAGGCAAACCAGGTGATCTCGCCCCAGTCATATCGCTCGACCGCGCAGTCATCCGGCCTGGATACGATGGTCTTCTTCATGGCAGGCCCATCCTTCCGGTGGGCGGGGAGAAGCTTCCTCCCGCCACGGCCCGGCACGAGTACCAGGCCCACGGTCCCCCTCTTAGACCTGTATCATTAACTTCCGCGCAAAGTCAATATCCCTTTCCGTGAGGCGCTTGTAGCTGTAGCCGGGCTTGGCCGCGCCACTGCAGCGGTTCAGGCAGATGATAGGGCTGACGCGGTCCCGCACGATCCGCCGCGTTATCTCCGCCACGGGCCAGCTTGCATCCGCCAACGCTGTGCGCCAGCGCAGAGCGGTGCTGGTGAGGCCGTGCTGGCCGCCCTTCAGGTAACAGTAGCCGATCACGCTCTTCAGCGCTTCATACACGGTCACGCTGGGGAACGTGCCGCACTGCCAGAGGTTCTGCACGTCCCACGTAAGACAGATGCGTTCGCGGAAACCCAGCGCCTGGAAGAAATCGTGGAGTTCCGCCGGCGTTGAAAGCAGGCAGTCCCCCGCCTCATTCACGATTGTGGTCTTGGAGCCCGCGGTGTCTATCCTGTCCGCCGCCTCGTCGTAGAGCGGGATCAGCCACGGCTGGCTCCGGCGGACATAGGCGACGGCGTCCTTCAGGTCGCGGCGCTTGGACGAGGAAGCCGCGACCAGACTGATGAGGCGGGGTTTCAGGACGTCCGCGATCTCGAGAACATGCTTCAGCGGGCCGAAGTGCAGACGCCGGAAGAGGTCCTCGCCGCGCTCCACATCATCGTGAAAGAGCGACGTGGAGAGGCAGTACACCGACAGACCGCGCTCCCTGATCAGAGCCCCCGCCCGACGCGCGTCGTGGCTCGTGAGATCGCTGACGTTCTTGCCGAAGATGCAGTCCTTCAGATCGAGGACGCTGAGGCCCCAGGCAACGTGCTGGTCCAGCGCCTTGGCAAAGCTGCCGTCGGCCATGGAGCTGACGAGAGTCAGGTTCGTCTTGGCCACGGCAACGATATATCCGATCATCCCGCGCAACACAACCTCGGGACAACGAAACGCTCCGGCCGCCGGGACGCCGGCGCTGCGGGGCGCTACTGCCGGCGGGACGCCGGCGCTACAGGAGCGCCCTCCGCGCCAGTCCCCGCCGTCTGAGCCTGCTCAGGTGGCGGCGCTTCCGCTGGCTGCGGTTCCTCTACTGTAGGTTCGGTCGCGGCGAGTTCGGATAGCGAGACGAGGGGCACGGCATCGGCGGCCGGCGGGGCGCCAGGTGCGGGAGGAGGCGCGCCGTCCACAGCCGCGGCAAACGTGCGGTCGCGCAGAGCGGCTATGAGCAGCAGGAACGTCGCCAGGAAAAGGAACGCCAGGGAGACCAGACCAAGCGCGTGAGCAGCCAGGAAATTGAGGACCGCACCGTCGCCCTGGGTTGAGCCGCTCAGGAGGACGTTCCGCCCCGCCTGCGAGCCTGCGGAGACGGTACTGAGCAGCGCGGCGCTCTCCGCCTCTTTCAGCCGCCGGTACATGTCCGCGGCCAGAAGCAGCGCGCCACAGGCGCCCACGGCGCAGGCCAGGAGGAGGACATGGCGGAGTCTCATAGAGAACCGTCTCAAGACAATTCAAAATGCAAAATGCAGAACCAAGAATCAACGGGCTTCATTTTCATTTTGCATTTTTCATTTTGCATTGTGTCTCAAGCCTTTGCCTCTTCGGCTTTCGCTTCCGGCTTGGCTTCCTTGTGTCTCTTGGGCTGCGGAGGCGGCACGCTGTCGGCCACGCGCGGCTTGACGGCCATGTCCTGCTGCTCGGCAACGCGAGTCGCCTTGCCGACGCGGTCACGAAGGTAGTACAGCTTGGCGCGCCGCACCTTGCCGCTCTTCTTGACTTCGATCTTCTCTATGGACGGGCTGTGCAGCGGCCAGACGCGCTCCACGCCCTCGCTGCCCACCAGTCGCCGCACCGTGAAGGACTCGTTGATCCCCCCGCCTTTCCGGCTGATGACGATGCCGCTGAAGATCTGGATGCGCTCCTTCTCGCCTTCCACGATCTTCACGTGCACGTCCACCGTGTCGCCGATCTTGAAAGCATCCAGGCGCTCAGGCTTGAGCGCACTCTTCTGCACTATCTCTGCAAGGTTCTTGCTTGCCATGGCTCGCTTCCTCTCTCGCACTCAGTAACGAACATTCAGCACCCGGCACTCAACAAGTCCGGCCTTTGCCGCGCGGAAAGCAGGCGCGCCTGTTCCCGCCGCCACGCGGCGACCTTCGCGTGATCGCCGGAACTCAGCACCTCCGGCACCGCGCGTCCTTCGAACACCGCAGGCCGCGTATACTGCGGATATTCGAGCAACCCCTCGTTTCCCGGCGAGAACGACTCGCTCACCGTTGACTGCTCATCGCCCAGCACGCCGGGCAGCAGCCGCGCGACGGCGTCCAGCACGACCATTGCCGGCAGTTCGCCGCCGGTCAGCACGTAGTCGCCGATCGAGACCAGCTCCGGCTGCAGGCACTCGACGATCCGTTCGTCGTACCCCTCGTAATGCGCGGCGACCATCACTAACCGCGATGCCTGCGCCAGCTCCCGGGCGAACGGCTGGTCGAAGACCCGCCCCCGCGGGCACAGCAGCAGCAGGCGTCCGGGATCAGCGGGCTCCGCCGCCCGCACGGCCCGCACCGCCTGCACCACCGGGCCGGCCATCATCACCATTCCCGGCCCGCCGCCATAGGGCCGGTCGTCCACCTTCTTATGCCTGTCCGTGGCGAAGTCCCGCATGTCGGTCACCACGACGCGCAGCTTGTTCTTCTCCTGCGCGATCTTCAGTATGGACTCGCCCAGCACCCCGATGAACATGCTCGGGAAGATAGTGAGTATGTCCACGCGCATGCGCCTGCGGTGCCTCTCACTTCTTCGCCGGCGCCACAGCCTTGGGCGAAGGTGCCTTCGGCTTCACGGGCTTTGGCGGCATCTTGAAGCCGCACTTCTGCAACACGTTTTCCACAGCCTCGGTCGGCTGCGCCCCCTGAGCAATCCAGTGCGTGACCCGCTCAGTGTCCACCGCGAATTTCTTCGCGTTGTCCTTCTGGACGGGATCGTACTGGCCCAGTTTTTCGAGATAGGCGCCCTGCCGCTTCACGCGCGCATCCGTCACCACGATGCGGTAACACGAACGATTGCGCCGCCCCAGCCTCTGCAAACGAATCCTCACCACTGTCGTTGCTCCTTTACCTTCTGTTCCTCTTCCGGTTCGTCTTCTCCAGCTTCCGCCGCCTCTTGATCGTTTTCCTCTCCTCGGCGCTCAACGTCCGGCCCTCGCCGGGCCGGGTGCCAGGGACCATCCTGTCCACCAGCTTGGCCGCGCGTGAGAAACTGGAGAGCTGCCGCGTGACTTTCTCAAACTCCTTCAGCAGATGCGATACCGCGTTGACGTTGGTGCCCGAGCCGGCGGCAATGCGCTTCTTGCGGCTGGCGCCGATGATCTGCGGGTTGCGCCGCTCCTCGGGCGTCATCGAACAGATGACCGCCTCGACCGTGGCGAACTGTTCGTCCGACGAATCAAGCTCTTTCAGGCCCGCAAAGCCGGGGATCATCCCCAGGAGGTCCTTGATCGAGCCCATTTTCTTGACGGCCCGAAGCTGGGTGAGGAAGTCGTCCAGCGTCAGCCGGTCCTTGACCATCTTCTCCTGGAACTGCGCGGCCTGGTCCTTGTCGAGCACGGCCTGGGCCTTCTCGACCAGGCTGACGATGTCGCCCATCCCCAGGATGCGCGTCGCCATCCGCTCCGGGTGGAATTCCTCCAGGCGGTCAAGCTTCTCACCGACGCCCACGAACTTGATCGGCTTCCCCGTGACCTGCTTCACCGACAGCGCGGCGCCGCCGCGCGAATCGCCGTCGAGCTTCGTCAGGATCACGCCGGTGATGGGCAGCTTCTCGTTGAAGACCTTGGCCGAATTCACCGCGTCCTGGCCGACCAGGCTGTCCACCACGAGGAACACCTCGTCCGGCTTGGCCCGGCTCTGGACCTCCGCCAGCTCGTTCATCAACGGTTCGTCAATCTGCAGCCGGCCGGCGGTATCCAGAACCACGGTATCCCGGCCGTTTTGCCGAGCGTACTCCACGGCCTTGGCGCACAGATCCGGAGGTCGGATGTTGGTCTCGCTGTAGACGGGCGTGTCGATTTGCTCGCCGAGGATCTTGAGCTGCTCAATGGCCGCGGGGCGCTGTAGGTCCGCCGCAACGAGGAGCGGGCGGCGGCCTTTGCTTTTCAGGTATTGCGCCAGCTTCGCACAGGTGGTCGTCTTGCCGCAGCCCTGCAGACCAGCCATAAGGATGACAGTCGGCCCGTCGGGACGGTAGCTGATGCGGGAGTCTACGGGACCCATGAGGTTAATAAGCTCGTCGTGCACTATCTTCACCAGTTGCTGCGATGGCTCGACCGCCGTCAGCACGTCCGCGCCGACAGCCTTGGTAGTAACCTTGTCAATAAACTCCCTGACAACCGGCAAAGCCACGTCGGCTTCCAGCAGCGACATGCGGACCGTGCGCAGACCCTCGCGCACGTCAGCCTCCGTCAGCTTGCGGCCCTTCCCGCGAATGCGCGTGAAGAAGGACCCGAGTGAACTGGTCAGACTCTCGAACATACGGCCCCACCACCACGCGGTCCGGAAGACCGCGCCACTAAACAACAAATCGCGAACCTGCGCGGCGCCCGCCCCTCTGCCTCTGCCAACTGGCAGGCACGAGGGCGCGCCCCGCCGGAACGCGACCGGGAAAGAAACTTATAGCCGCAACCCGCGGCGTCTGCAAGCCAATTCAGAAGCCCGCGCGCGCTGCCGGCCACCGGGCGTCGCGGGAGATTCTGTTCGCCCGGCCTGTGGAGGTGTCTTGACAGCCTCGGTGCACAAGGCTACCCTCTGCAGCAGGAGGAATGCCTACAATGAGAACACCGCATGCATCCCGGTGGCTTCGCGGCGCCTGGTTGGGGGTCTTGTTGGCCTGTCTGGGGTTCTCGTTCGCTCTCGCTACCTCCGATAGCCCAGCCATTGGGGGCGCGTCCGCGCGCGGGATCTCGAGTATTTGCAGCCGGCCCCTCGCCAGGATCATCACTGATGGCGACCTGGGTGTCGTGGTGATGGGCACGCAGTTCACGCGGCAGATCATCGCCGTTCTGGGCTTCAAGCCGCATCACTTCGCGTTTGGCTCGAATAAGCCGACCAGCGATCTGACGCTCTCCGACAGCGGCACCCTGAGCGGCGTCAAGGCCGACCTGGCCAAGGAGATATTCGACGTTAAGGTTGCCGACGACATCAACGGAAAGCTCGTCGTCTCAGACACGAAGTTCTTCACCATCACGGCTGTTGAGTCCAAGCAGTTCCCGCCCCTGCGGCTGCAGATAGTCACCAATAAGCCGGGCCCCGTGATCGCGCTGCCCGTCGCCGTGGCCAATGAGCCGTATTCGTACACGGTCCAAGCCAATGGCGGCCAGCCGCCCTACGTCTTTGGTTTCGCCGGCGAGGATGACTTCCTGGGGATGCCTGTGGGCCTTTCGCTGAGCAGCACGGGCTTGATCATGGGCAAGCCCATCGTGCCGACGGGCAGCACCCCGGCACAGTTCTCACTGACGGTGACCGACGACTTCGGGGCCCAGGTCACGCAGAAGTTCTCGCTGGTGGTGTTGGCTGGCACGATCAGTTCCGAGTTCGTCGCGACCGCGGGTAACTTCAAGCTGAGCTTTGGCAAGGAGCGCTCGCGGGATTCGCTCCGGCTGACCGTCATCCTTAACAAGACGGACCTCGGGCGCGGCAATATCCGGACCGTCGCCGATCTGGCGGGCGTGCCCTTCGCTATGGACTTTGGCGGCGTCGCCCTGCCGCCCTCTCTATCCCAGGGGGGGACGTCGGGGCAGACAACCGGCACGAGCACTGCTGCGTCCGTGTCGTTCGACAAGAACGGCAGGATCCATTTCCCCGACAGATTGGCAGGGGTGATACCAGCCAAAGGCGTGACGACGGCGTACGAGATCAAGCTCAACCCCCGCACCGGCGTCTTGACCGCGACCTTCTCCGGCATTGACATGATCGAGACACTCGGCGCCGACTTCAAGAGCTTCGGCAAGCCGCGCGGCGGCGTCAGCGTTGCGGGGGCGGTCATACCGGTGAATATCCGCATCGGCACCCCGGCCGCCTCAGTCACTGCGACGCCGGCCGCTGCCAGGCAGACAACCGGGTCATCGGTCGCCTTCGACCGAACCGATGTTGTGAATTTCTTCTATGTGCGCAACGGGTCCGTTGGCAAGGGCAACGCGCGGAGCAACGACAAGAAGCCCCCGGGCGGCTCGTTCCTGGTCACGAAGGTGCAGGGCAAGGAAAAGCAGGTGGGGGCGAAGGTGCCGGGGCCGGGCAGCGGCGACCAGCTTTTCCTGCGCGTGACGGGATTCATGCGGAAGGTCGCGGGCGAGAAGTTCAAACTGGAGGACTTCAAGACCACGGACGAGGTCTCTATCCTGTTCGGCAAGACGTGCCTCGGCTGCATCCCGTCCAGCCTAAAGCAGGAGGGCGACAAGATTCAGTTCGTCAACGAGGATGTCGCCGCCGCCCCGCTGTTCAACTTCGTCATAGACAACAAGAAAGGCACCTTCTTCATAGACACGCACGGCATTCCGCCCGGACTTCTTTTTGCGGAAGATATCCTGTTGGCCGGCGAACCGTACGTCATGACCGTCACAGTGACGATCTACACACCGGGAACCGACACCCCGACGTTCGACGGTCAATCCTCCGTGACGTTGTTCCGCAAGGGCAACACCATCAGAAATAAGTAGTGCGTTCTGTAGGGCAAGCTTTCCAGCTTGCCCTTCCGGTGCCCGGCTACTGCCCGAGGTCCACGCGCATCGTCCGCGTCGGCCCCCAGTTGCCTGCCTGGTCGCAGCCCCGCACGTGAAGGTACCACACGCCTGTGCGCGAACCGATGGGCGCGGAAGGGGCGGAGCTGGTGAGGGCTTCCGGCGGGACCGTCGTGGGAGCCTGGTCTATGACATAAGAGTAGCCCGCGATCCCGCTCGGGTCGGCCTCCGCCAGCCACTCGAAGCGGCCGCCCGCGGCGTGCGGCCGTGCGAGGTCCAGATTGTCAATCGTTATGCTGGCGCCGCGCTTGCAGCCCTCGCGGCCCTGAGCGCTCAGGACAACCTTGTTGACGATCCGTACCGGCAGGTCGGGCCACGCGGCGTCAATGAGGCTTTTCAGATCCACGCTCGCATGCCGCCAGCTCCCGTCCGCCATCACGGCCTCCACGCGTCCGATCGCCTTTCCGCCGGCCGGCGCGCTGCCGTCGCCTGTAAGCCGGATGCTCAGCCACTGGCCCAGCACTTCCGCCAGGATGTCCACGCGCATGCCCGGGTCGGCTCTGTAGTCGAACTGCAGCAGCGGCGCGTTGTCCAGATACCAGGGATTCTTGTGGAGCATTACCTGCACGTCGGCATCGTCGTCCAGAGCCGTGATCTTCACCGCCCGGCGCCCGAAGCAGGCCTGCTGCGGGTCGTCGAGCCACTCCATCCGGCAGTCCCGCATGGCGCGCACGTGTCCCGTGTGCTCCTCGAAATCAAGGCCGAAGCTCGTCTCCATGTCCATCTGGCGGTTCTGGCCGGTGTGGAACAGGGGCGAGACGAAACGCATCTGCGCGATGGCCGGCCCCTTCTTGTCGCCGCTCCGGTCCGCCTTGAAGCTGAAGCTGTACGGCGCGGCCGCCTGGTTGCCGAGCTGGTCCTTGAGGCCGTACAGGTCCACGCTGACCCGCGTGCCATCCGGCCATGCAGCGCGGTTCGCCGCTGCGTTATAGCTGAGGCAGTTGGCGGCCGGATCGTACTCCAGACCGCCCCGCCACGTCACGGCCTCGCCGTTGACGCTCAGGCGCACCGCGAGCAGGTCAACCCCGTGCTCCTCTTCGAGGAATATCCTGAGCGTCTGGCCGCTGCACGAGCCGCCGTCCGGCGGCGCCGTGCGCACCACTCGCGGCGGCGTGTTGTCGAGGAAGAACTTCCTGTGCGAGGCCGCGGACCACACGCCGGGGCCGTTCTTGACGCGGACATGAAGATAGTGCCAGCCGTCGTTCAACCCGGCTCCGCGCCTCTTGGCATACGCCTCCAGCGTGTCGCCGGACGCGATCTCCTGCTTTCCCGCCGGATCGGTCTCGGGTTCCTGGTCAAGGCAGGATGCGTAGTCCGTGACGCCGCTGATATCCCCCTCCTGCCAGGCAAAGCGGAAGTCCGCCGTGCGTCCCGCCGGCACCGGCTGAAGGCGATGCACCCAGTACTGCATGGCGCGCCGGCTGCCCCGCCAGCCATTGTCGTGCAGGCTGAAGCCTCTGACATCCGTGATGGGCATCCGCCGGCTGGCCGCGGCAAAGAGGCGCTGTACGGGGATGGTCGTCCGCCGCCATGTCCCGTCGCAGATGAAATCCGGCGGCGGCCCGGCGCGCGCGGCGATCTCCTGCGACAGAGGATCGCGTCCGTCCCCGGTATCGCCCAGGATCACGGCGTGCATGGTGCCGCCCTGATCGTACACGTGCAGGTTGACCGGCGTCTCCGCAGGCATCTTGTACTCAAGCTGCACATACGGCCAGTGGCGCAGACTGTACGCCACGCTGCCCATCGCGAACCCGAACGCCGATCCGTCGTTCATGTTCACCACCTGCAGGCTGCGCCTCTGGCCGTAGGGCGCCCATGGCGGCGCGTCCGTGCTCTCCTGCAGCCGGGCCACCGGCGACACTGCTTCCACGTCCGACAATGCGAGCGGACCGGCGCCGGGAACGGCCTCCGCGGCGCCCGCCATCTCCACTGTCACGCGCGGCGCCGCAACGGGTTTCGCGGCCTTCAGGGCTTCCCGTGCGTCAAACGTGTACGAAGCGCTGAAAGGACCGGCGCAGGAGTTCTGGGCGCGATCCTGGAACGGCAGAAGCGTCAGTTTCAGCGTGGGCGCGGATGTCAGCGGCGGGAGGTTCAGCTTCAGCAAGTCCAGCCTCAGTGTTTGCCCCACGTGATCGAACGCCGTCAGGGCCGGCTGAATGCTGACCTCGTTCAGGATCGCCTGCAGGGATTCGTCCGCGATGCCGGCACCGCCGCTGTCGCTGAACACGATTGCCACTGAGCGCCCGTCGCCGTCGGCGTCGTACGGCCAGACGACGCGCGCCACCTGGGGCGGCGCCCTGTCAACCTCCCGCGGGGTCAGGGCCATGATATCGCTGACCGAATAGGCCGCGCCCGCGTGGTTGCCGTTCATGCCCGCCAGCAGGTAGCCGTGGTTATCGAGATTGCCCATCATGAGACGGAGCATACGCCGGCCCGGTCGGTTGTACCCCCGCGCCTGCCACAGCGCCCGCCAGGACGGGTTGAGGTCAAACTGGACGGCGTGCCACCGTCCGTCGGCCTGCACGCCCGGTATCTCGCCCACCAGCGGCGCAAACTCGTCAGACTCGCGTGGGCCGGTGAGACGCCAGCGGTAGGCGCCCTGCCGGCGCGGGTCAAAGGAGCGGCCGCCGACATCGAGCAGGTACAGATCCACGTTGGCGCCTGGCTCGATGCAATAGGCGAAGCGCAGCACGCCGCGCGCGTCGGGGTCTATCAACTGGTTCTTCCACTGCAGCGCGAAAGGCCCGCCCCCTATGCCATTCACCACTCTGTACGCCGGTGCTCGGCCGCCCGCCTCGGCATTCGGAGCGCCCTTGGCGGCATCCAGCGGCAAGGGGTCTGCGTCCGCCGGCTTGAACGCGTCCTTGGGAGACGCCAGCGCGGCCTCGATGGCCGGAGGCAGCGCCTGCGGCTCGACCGCGGTCAGAGTCTCGCCGTCGAACAGGTTGACAACGCGCGCGTCCTCGTACAGGTTCGATAGCCGGGGCTCAAACCGCGCGGCTCTCATGCCGCCATGAGCGATCCGCACGCGGGACAGCAGGAACCCGTTGTCCATCGTCCAGAACGCGACGCGTCCTTCGGGCAGCGGGTCCGGGTCGTTGAAGGTGAAGGCGCGGACGTTGTCGCGGTAGAACGACACGCTGTTGCCGATCTTCTCGAGCTTCAGGTGGAACCAGCGCTGATGCAGCTCCGGCTTGTCTGGATGCCGGATCCTGTCGCTGAACACGCGGTGCGCCTCTTGCGTGGACTCGGCGACCAGTTGCCCCTTGCGGTACAGGCGTGTCCAACTGTTGTTGTCGCCGCCGAAGATGAGGGTGTAGCCGGAATCCAGGTTCACGCCGTCGCCGCAGATGGCAATGCTGTAATCGCCGGAGCGCTCATACGGCGGGTCCTCCTGCTGCATCATCAACGAGACGTGCGCGTCCACGCTGATGTCGCCGGAGAAGATGCACTTATTCCAAAGCGCGGCCAAAGTCTTCGAGCGCGCGCCGAACCACGACCAGCGCGGGTCGCAAATCCACTTGTTCAGAAGCCCCCAGCGCCCGCACGCGACTTTCCAGTCGGTCGGCGCGCCGTTGAACGTGTACTCGATCGTGTTCGACGAGGACACTCGCGCCGTCTCCGGATTGCCCAGGTTCCTGAGCCCGTGGATGGCGACATGCTCGTCGGGGATACGCCCAAGCTTGGCCGGCGCGGCGGCAATGCCGGCGCTGCTGGCCGAGACCCGCACGCCGTCAATGTCCGCCTCCGCCGCCGATGGGGTGGCGCGAACCGCGATGCGCTGGAACGGGCCGTCCCCCACCCGCACGGCCGCCGATTCCCAGGCTGCGCTTCTCAGCCGGGCCTGCCCATCCTTGACAAGCAACTCGCCAAACCGGTCGTTGGGCGCCTTGCCACAGAACAGCGCCACGGTGAGGTCCTTGAACCGCGGCTTGGACAACACCACGGCCTCCTCGCCCGGGAAGCATTGCTCGTGCACGGCCCAGCCCGTGGCGATGTCGCGGCACCATTCCAGCGCCGGGTTGGCCCACACCTCCATGTCTTGCTCCGCGGCGAAGATCTCGTTGATGGCGCGTTCCGGGTGGTGTGCGGCGGCCAGCGCGGCCCGGTCGGAGTATACGTGCACATCGTCGAAGAACACAGGGTCGCCCTTCAGGGCGTACAATGCGATCTGGCCGCGCTTGAGCTCCGGCACATTGGCTTTGAGCACCTCGTTGTCGTCCACGGTGCAGCGGACGCTGTCCCCGCTCCAATCCACGCCAAGGCGGTAGAACTCGTACGGGCGGTAGCCCGCTGCGTGTTCAGCCAGCACGGTCTCCTTGCCGCCCGCGACGCGCACCAACTGCAGTCTGTCCGTCACGCCTGCCGGCCGCCGCGCCGTGACGACGCCGGGTGCGGCGGCGGACGCCATCTGGCGGCCCGCCGGGCCGCGCCACCGGAACACGAGGTAGTCCTGGGGCGACAGCACACCGAAGGCCAGCCCCATCCCTCCCGTGCCCAGGGCTTTGACAGCAACCTCGGCGGCATAATCGGACCAGCCGGCCTCGCCGGCGCCGATCAGCGCCACGCGGTCCCCGCCCATCGCACCGGGCTCGCGCACGGGAGGGATAGGCACGCCCTCCGCCGGCGTACCCCAGCGGAAATCCTCGCGCGTTATGCGAAAGTCGCGCGGCTGCTTCTCGCCGGGACGCAACATGCGCAGGCGCATCTCTCCGCCAAAACCACGCAGGAGCAGTTGGTAGATATGCCGGGGGTCGAAGTCGTTCACCGGAACGCCGTCCACTTCGAGGAAGATGTCATCCTCGGCCAGACCGGCGCGCGCCGCGGGGGCACCACCGGTGATCCGTCCGATGTGCAGGGTCCCTTCCATGGCTGACAGCACGATGCCGATCCCGGGTTGGTTCTCGTGCGTGCGGCCCTGATAGAGCTTGTCATCCACGGGCCGGTCGTCGCCGAAGGCTGCGCGCAACGAGAAGGGATTGGCGCTGCGCTCCGGGAAGGCCAGCGCCGTCAGCTCCCACTTTCCGAAGAAGGGCCGCCAATCGCCGTTGGCCGTGTCGCGCATGAACGTGTCGTCGAAGCGAATCGCCCCCAGTGACAGCGTGCGCCGCGCCCCCAGCCAGATCCCGTTGGCCAGCACCTTCACGGCGCTGGGCCCTCTGAACAGGCCGGCTATGTCGCCGGCGGGGGCCCACTGCAGGATCTGCTGCGGGCCATTCCACACGCTCAACTGGCCCTTGCGCCACAACACGCCCACCACGACCTCGCCCGTCAGCGGCTCCGCCAGGGCGGCCTTGGCGTGGACAATCGGCGCGGGTGCGGCGCCGTTGGCCGCCGCGGCGGGGAGTTGCTCCAGCGCCACTTCGCCGTTCTTCAAGCGGACGCGCACGCCGGCCTGCGTGCGCGCATCGAGCGCCAGGTAGAGGTCCAACAGTTCCTTCCCGGCCGGCGGCGCCGTGGCCGCGTTCGTCAGCTCCAACGCTTGTTCGAGCCAGAAGTCGCCCTGCTTGTTGTCTGCATCGTCCGCGAGCCGCACTTCGCCAGGGGTGACGGGGGCGCCTCGGTCACGGGGCGGCGTGGTGCCACTGTCCGCAGAAAGGGGGGCGGGCGACGTCCGCTTGGCCTGGGAACCGGCGGCGGGCTGTGCGGGCGAAGCCTTCACCGGCGGCTTGTTCGCGGGCGGTGGCGGAGAATGCAGGCACAGCTTCACCACCAGCGCCGCCAGCACGCAGAGCACCAGAAGCCAGGCTATGACCCGCGACTTCACTGTGGCCCTCTCGCAACCGTCTGTCCGCTACCGTGTGTTCGTGGCACGGGCATCTTGCCCGTGTCGGGAGGGATTCGCCCTCACCCCTTTTAGACGGACATCAAGGAGAGTCCGCCACGAAATCCCATGCAGTATAGCGCCCCTGGAGCGTTAGTATAGGGGCTGCCGGCACCAATGTGTGCCCGTCGCACGCGATATTGACGATACAGACTGGCGACAGTAGAAGTCACACTGCAGGCGGCATTCATGAAGAACCTGAATTGCGTTGTTGCTCCGGAATCGTCATCTTTCGACTGCACGGCGAAAGGCACACAGCCTCTGAACCTGGACATCGCGGTCTGTGAGGGCGTCCCCTGGCCTGCCCTCGAAGTGCGCATTCGCGCGCTGCGCTCCGAGGACGCGGTATCACGCAACGCGTCCTCGGCGGGGAATGCCCTTCGCCTGCCTGCACGCGGCTGTCTCACGACCGACGCCGTTGACGCTTTGCTGCTGCGCGCCTTGGCGCCACATCATAGACCCGACGGCGATTCGTACCGCGTCGGACCGCACGATTTCGCTGCTATCCTGGCGCTCTTGCGGCAGCATTCGTCGGCGTGCCGCTACCAGGAAAGCCCCCGGGTTTCGCGGGTTGGGATCCTGGCCGCGCCCGTTGAGACCGTGCTCGAGATTGCGCCCCCCGCAGGACCATCCGACGAGTTGCCCTGCGCAGAGCTATCCGTCTCCGCGCGGGCCCTGTTCCGCCGTCCGGAGACGGCGGAAATGCTCGGTGAGCCGCTCGTCCGCACCTCCGCCTATTGGACGTTCATCAACCACGTCGCGCCACCGCCGCTCCTGCCCGACGACCCCGTGCTCAGGCGCATCGTCGAGGGCACGGAGAGCGCGGTGCGCGTCTACCGCGGGAGCGACGCACTGGACCTGCTGTGCCGCGCCCGCATTGCCATGCACAGCGGCTCCCTGACGGTCCGCCTCGACAACCGCCTCCTGGCCCTGAACGTTTCACCGCAGCCGCTGCGGACACGGGCGCAGGTGTTCTTCGACAGCGCGGGCGATCTGATCGTCCGGCATGAACTGCTCACGCCGGAAGGAACGGTCATCCCGCCAGAGAGCCTGGCCAGCGCGGCGACGCAACCCGGCAGCGGGGATGAGTGGGTTACCTGTGATGGCCGCACCTATCGTCTGCTGCGAACGTCTGGCACCCCTCGGCTTCCGGAGGAGCGAAAGCTCACAGGTGACGCCATTGCCAGTTTCCTGACCACCGAACTCCCGGCCTTGCGGGCCGCGGGGGCCCGGATTGCGCCGGAAGTCGAGAGCGCTTGTGTGTACGAAAGCGTGAGGCCGTGCGTGAGCATCGGCGCATCCGAGACCGGCCGCGAGGACATCGTGGCGCGCTGGTTCTTTGAGCCCGCGAACGCGATAGTGAGCCGCTCCACTGCGCGGGAGGGGGCGGAACCCGAGGGCAACGCGCCGTGGGCCATCGCCCCGGTGGAGATCCTGGGTGCGGCGGCAAAAGGTCAGCAGTACCTGCGCCATGGCAACCGGTTCGTGCGCGTGGATCGTGATGCGGTGACCGCCGCCCGCCGGCAGTTCGCAAAGACCGGCGCGCTAAGGGACGATGCCGGCGGCCCCCGTGGCGAGCAGATCCCGGAGTTGCTCGCCTGGAGCCGGAAGGCCGCCGCGGATGCGCAGACGCCGTGGAACGTGTACATCGCCGAGGCCGTGGCCGGCGCGCACAAGGTCAACGATGATCCGGCCACGGTGCGCCTGCAGTTGGACGCCGAGGAAGAAGGCGGCAGCGCGTGGTTCACACTCGATGCCGCCTTCGATCATGGCGGGGAAATGCTGAGCGAAGAGGAATTGCGCGAGCTCGTCCGCCAGGGGCGGAAATGGTTCCGCAGGGGCAACACGTGGCTCAGAGTTGATGCCGCCGCGCTGCAGAGATTCGACCGCGGGATCCGCCGCAGCGGTGCTTTCCCGAAGCGCGGTCCGGCGGGGCAGCTCCGTTACCGCTTCCGTCCCGCGGCGCGAGAGCGGGTGACGGAGATTTTCAGCCTTGCCGGCACCATCGCGCATGCGAGGCAGTACTGCAGGTTCCTGGACCAGTTGCGCGGCTTTGAGCGGCTTGAACCGGCGCCGCCGCCGGCAACGCTGCGGCTGAGCCTCCGTTCCTACCAGCAGCAGGGGTATGAGTGGCTCGCGTTCCTGGCGCATTACGGGCTCAACGGCATTCTGGCGGACGACATGGGCCTGGGCAAGACGGCGCAGGCGCTCGCCGTCGTCGCCAGGTTGAAGGAACAGCTCGGCCCCGCTCCTGCGCTGGTGGTGACGCCCACATCGCTGATAGACAACTGGCGCGCCGAGGTGCTGAAGTTCTGCCCGTCCCTGCGCGTCATGGCCTATCGCGGGTCGCCTCGGCGGCGCGATGAACTGCGGCGGGAGATGCATGCCTGCGACATCGTGCTGAGCACGTATGGAACCGTGCGGAACGACGCCTCGCTCCTGCGCGGCATCGAGTGGCGCTACGTGATCCTGGACGAAGCGCATTTCATCAGGAACTCCACGGCCGCGACAACCAAGGCCGTCAAGACCATCCCGGCAGCGCATCGCCTGGCGCTCACCGGCACGCCCGTCCAGAACCGGCTCGCCGAGCTGTGGTCGCTCTTCGACTTCCTGATGCCCGGTTTCCTGGGCCGGCAGGCTTCGTTCCGCCAGTCGTGCGAGGAGCCCATCGCGCGCCTGCAATCCGGCCGTGCGGAAACGAGCGAGGAGCAGGCGGCGGGGGAGGAGGCCGTCGAACGCCTGCGCGAACGCCTCCGGCCGTTCATCCTGCGGCGCCTCAAGACGGACGTGGCCCGCGAGCTGCCGCCCAAGATCGAGAACGACCTCTTCTGTGCGCTCTCGCCGGAACAGGCCGCCCTGTACCGCGCCTTCGCCGGGTCCGCCGAGGCCCGCACGGCCCTGCACGAGCTGGCGGCCAAGGGCGCCGGGCGCGCGGCCACTGCCATCCTGGCCGCGCTGACGTCGCTCCGCAAGATCTGCAATCATGCCGACCTCATGTGTCTGCCCCGCAACGAAGGCCGCCAACGGATTGCCGTCCCGCTGCCCGGCTACGAGAGACGCTCCGGCAAGCTTGAGCCGCTTGGCGAGCTGCTGCAGCAGTGCCGCGAGGGCGGGCACCGGGCGCTCGTCTTCTGCCAGAGCACGAGCATGCTGGACATCCTCGGGCATTACCTGACCGCGAACGCGCTCGCGTGGCTGCGCCTCGATGGCGAGACCCCCGGCGCCGCGCGGCAGGGGCTGGTCGAGCGCTTCAACGCGGACCGCGCGGTGGATGCCTTCCTGATATCCACGCGGGCCGGCGGCACCGGACTCAACCTCACCGGCGCGGACACGGTCATCTTCTACGACCACGACTGGAATCCGGCCGCCGACCAGCAGGCCCAGGACCGCGCCCACCGCATTGGCCAGCAGCGCGTGGTCAACGTGTACCGTCTGATCTGCAAGGGCACGCTGGAAGAGAAGATCCTGCGCCGCCAGGAACTGAAACGGCTGCTGGCGGATGCGGTAGTCCAGCCCGGGCCGAACGCCCTCCACGACTTGACACGCGAGGAGCTCTTGAGCTTGTTTGCCTTGCCAACGGATGCCTCGGACGCTTGAGCAACCACAATGCTGACGCAATGCCCCAATCCGCTCTGCAAGCTGTGCTTTGACGTGCCCGATGACCGGGAAGGCAGGAATGGTCCGTGTCCCGCCTGCGGACAGGTCATCACCTATCGCTCCCTGTCCGTGATCCGGGAGATCGAGCGCCAGCATGATCGGCGCACGCGGGCGGCAAGCGCGAGCCCGTCGCGTGAGCGAGGGCTGTTCTCGGCAGTGCTGGAGAATATCCGGAGCCTGTGGAACGTCGGCTCCATCTTCCGCACCGCCGATGGCGCGGGATTCGCGCCGCTCTACCTGTGCGGCATCACCGGCTGCCCGCCGCACAAGGCCATCGCCAAGACCAGTCTGGGCGCGGAGAAGCACATACGCTGGGAGCACCACGCCAGCGCGCTCGACGTCCTGCCGCGGCTGAGCGCCCAAGGCGTGCAGGTCGTGGCGCTCGAACAGACCCCGGCCAGCGAGCCGCTGCAGGCCGCGCTGGCTCGGGGCGCGATCAAGCCGCCGCTGTGTCTGCTCGTGGGGAATGAGGTGGCCGGCATATCGGCGGAGACGCTGGCGCAGGCGTCGCTCCACTGCCACCTGCCGATGCGCGGCATCAAGGCCTCGCTGAACGTCGCCGTGGCATTTGGGATCGCCGCCTACGCAATCCGTGAACGGACGGGCGCTATTTCCTCTGCTTAGCCTTCTCCGCCACACGCTTGGCGGCGGCCTCAACAGCACTGAGCGCAGGGGTGTTCGTGTCTGCGAGGACCTTGACGCTGACAGGGAAGCGCGCGCGGGCTTCTTTCATGTTCTTATCCATCTGGTCGGCCGGGTCCACTTTCTCTGGCACCGTTGCGGCCTGTATCTGCTCGGCGAAAAGGCTGTTGACTATGCCGTAGGCTTCGGCACGTATCTCCTTGTACTGTTCCCTGGCAAGCGTGTCCCGTACCTGTTCCATGTTCTTCATCAGCATGTCAAAGCACTGCTGTGTCGTCCGGGCATCGGCGTAGTCGGCAGCCTGCATGTACTCGCGCTTGTAGCAGGCGGAGCACCCTCTGACGTACAGATTGCGTTCATTGCGCACCTTCTCGACGGGGAAAAGGGAGGGAGAGTTTTCGAGGCCGCTCAGGTAGAAATCCAGGGCCTTCTGTAATCTCAGGTTCTTGGGGACTTCGGCGTCGCGAATATCCTTTGTGAAACTGGTGTTGAGTTCATTGACGGTTTGCTCGCGAACGGCCTTCTGGCTTACGGTGCCGTACTTCTCCCAGACCGACTTCAAATCGTCCACAAACTTCGCCAGAAGCTGGCGTGTGGTCATCGTCTTGGGTTCACCTGCCGAGGCAACAGCGCCCGTCAGAACCAGTCCCGCAAGCAGCGCTAACGAAAAAGAGCAGAGCTTAGCCATGGCGCCATGCCTCCTGTTGGTGCAGCCTGCATTGCCACTTCACTCTATAGCGGCAGCCGGCCACACACAAGCCCATCTCGCAAGTAGGGACGAAACAGGAAGAGGCTTATTCACCAGGAATCGCTCGCCCTCGTTCAGAGTGTCCGGCTAAGGATGCGCTGTATCTCCTGGACAAGCGTCTCCACGGCCACCGGTCGCTTCAGGAAGCCCTGCGCCTCAAGCCGCAGCGCCTGTTCCGTGTCCGCCTCGGAGAGTTCCGCGCTTGCCAGCAGGAGAATCGGCACGTTCCTGAGCGCCTTCGTCGAGCGGACTTTCTCCGCCAGCTTCCACTGCTCAACCTCCTTCGCGGAAAAGTTGAGGATGAGCAAGGCGGGGTGCTGGTCCAGACACTTCAGCAAACCGTCGGCATAATTGTGCGCGCAGATCGCCTGATGGCCCAGTTTCTCGATGGCCTGCAGGACGTCGCCCGGCGTGCCCTCCGGGGTGTCCGTCACGAGAATGCGGCGGCGCCCGATGTCATGTCGAGCCTTCAGGAAAGCTTCAAAGTCGGATACGCGTATCTTCCAGTATCCGTTGGCCAGTTTGACTGCGGGCAAGCGCCGGTGGTAGATCCACTGTTTGACCGCCTCGCCGGTGATGTCCAGAATCTTGCCAATGTCGTTCGGCGACAAGTACCGTTCAGCAGCCGACAGTTCCTTTGGCAGTGTGACACCGTAGGCGGCCGCTTGCTCCGCGATCACCGTTTGCGAGTCGCCGCGTTTTTTCCGGCGTCTGTGCGATTTCATGCCTCCCCCTTTTCCCGTTGTCCGTACACCAACGTCAAGGTGTTCCATATGCTGGACAACACATCGTGATGCTTGACCATTACCTCAACCCACCAACCTGTCAACCGGCAAAATCGCGTAAACCCGTAGCCGACAAAAACTTACAAGAGCACCTCAAACCTGACACTAAATGGGCTGAACGGGTTTCCACACGCACAAGTCCTCATTTTTCAAAGGCTTCCTGACGATACCCAACAAGGGGGGGTAGCGTCAGGAGAGCCTCTCATGCGTACGTCCTCCCCCTTGAACCTCGAAGACACAGTGACGGC
>JAPLOD010000083.1 GCA_026692735.1 Planctomycetota bacterium
GTATCGAGGGGACCAGCGAGCACGCGGAAGCGCATGGTCAAGCTCCCGGAGATCCGCTTCCCAAGCGGATCCAGCGTCAGCTCGAGATCATAGGAAGAAACATGGCTATATCCGAGTCTCGCAAAGCGCAGGAGTTCATTGGGTGCCGTCCAGTAAGGGTTTCGTGCATCATCTGAGTGTATGGAAGGTGGCCGGGATTTGCGCAGGGATGTTCACATCCCCGACGGTCAAGTAGATCATGTCTGTGAAGGCAGCGAGATTGCGGAATCCACTGGCCCGGTTCTTAACGATCTTGACCACGCGGTTGAGACCTTCGGCGATGGCGTTGGTGAGGCGAGAGCCGATGAAGGCCAGGACACCGGCGTAGTGATTGCGCAGAGTGTTGACGAACTGGCGCAGGGGCTCCAGGCGACTCTTGAGAGCCGACGTCATCCAGCGTTGGATGAATCGTTCGGCCGCCCAAGGGGCGCTGTATTCCCAGAACTGCTCGAACTCGTCTTTCAGGCGCCAGGCCCGGTAGATGCGCCGGTTGCCCTGCTCGAGGGCCTTCAAGGTGCGGGAATCCGCGCGCGAGCGGGTCGAGGAATGGCGGTAGAGCAACCAGCGTAGCCCTTTGAGGGCGTGGCGCTCGGTGCGGCTGGCCAAGCGCCACTGCTCTTTGCGCACCTCATCGACGGCCGTGTTGAGCGCCTTGACGATATGGAAGCGGTCCAACACCAACGGGGCGTTGAGGCAATGGTCGCGGATGGCGCCGATGTAGGCCTCGCTCATGTCACAGCAAGCCCACCGGATCTGGTCTCGCTGATGCGGAGTGAGCACGGCGTTGAAGAAGACGTCGATGCTCTCGCGCCCTTTCCCAGCGCCTACCCACACCACGCACGCGCGATCCAGGTCATAGACCAGCGTGGCGTACTTGTGGCCCTTGCAGTACGAGATCTCGTCGATGCCGATGGTCCGCAGTCCATGGATCCGGTGCCCGGCGCGCAGGCGGGTGATGCTGCGGTGCAGCAGATCCGAAAGGGTCGAACTGGAGACGCGCAACAGCGTGGCCGCGGCCTTCTGGGTCATGATCTGGCAGTAGCTGAGCATGAGATGCTCGAATCGGTACGTGACCCGCGCATAGGGATCGGCCCACGGGGTGTCCTCGGACACCCGCCCATGGGTCGGACAGACGATCTCCCGGGGCCGATACTGCAGCCACACCGACCACGAACACACCGAAACGTCCCGCCACATCCGCAGTTCCGTCCGCGTCCGCACGATCCGGCACCGCCGGCCACACTCCGGACACCTGCAACCGTTCTTGTGAGGCTTCACGGTCAGCAGCAACCGCTTGTCCTGCTTGAAGGTAGCCGCCACAACCTTCAGGCCTTTCAGCCGCAGCAACTTCCTGATAGTCTTGCACCCGGTCATAGATTCCTCCCTGAACTCCACGCGCTTCTTGTTAGATCACGCGCAGAGTAGGAGAGGGTCTATGACCGTTCAACTTCCTCCTTCAAAACCCGTTGCGAAATCCGGATTGAGCCTTTATCTCCTGCGCGGCAACTACGAGCAGAGCCAGGTCCGCGTGGGGCGCCTCATCCCGGACCTGACCGACCAATCACCGGACTATGCCGCGGCGACCATCCTCAGCTTCGGGCTCGGCTATGAACGGGTCTTCTACCGCGTGCGTGAGGAGGGGCTCACCTACGGCGCGACCATGATGCTCAATGTCGGCGAGGAACGCAGCGGGCTGCGAGGATTCGGATCCTGCCGGGGTGATGCCACCGTGCCCCTGTTGCGGGCCATTC
>JAPLOD010000084.1 GCA_026692735.1 Planctomycetota bacterium
TGGGTCTCGCGCTTGTGCAGATCAAGCCCTATCGTATCCATGGCGGCTGGCCTCCCCGTTGCGGCTCGATGACCGCGTGTCACTGTGTGGGGCGAGTCTGCCACCACGTTCCGTGGATGGCCAGCCGCTTCATCCCAACTATGCGCGAGTCCGTTAGGCGGCGCTAGGAGCACTTGCGTATGCAACTCGGCAGCGTACTTGAGGCGACGATTCTATACCGGGCCCCCGATGGCAGGACTGTGTTTCGCCCCTGGGGGCGGCGCGGTTCCTGCTACCTCGTGGATGGCCAAGCGCGTCCGCGTTTCGGTTGGTTCGTGCGGGTCTACTACGGCTTGTTCTTCGCCGTCATCATCCTCATGCCGTTTCTCGGCGGCGGCGTGAGCGGCGTCTGGATAGCCGGTGCCATCTGGGCACTCGGGTTCTACGCGGCCTTCTGGGTCCTGTCGCGAGGTCTTCCTACTACAGATCCGCCTGCCAAGGCCACCCGCGAACAACGCGATGCTGCCCTTCGCCAGCTGAATCGGGGCATGGGCAAGCCCCTTCTTTGGACGCTTGAACTTGTCTCCCTATCGCTCGTCCTCGTAGGGGCCATCGGACTTCTCCAAGGCGACCTGCGGGGTATCGGACCGGTCCTCTTCTTCGGCGCTTGCGCAGCCCTCTTCGGCTGGCAGTTGCGCCGCTCCTAGCGCCGTCTGAAGAGCGCATGAGCTGCCACTGCGCGCGGGCTGTTGGCTCGCTGGGAAGGGCGCTACTCGGTGGGCGTGGTTGGACGGTTCACGTTCGCGCAGTGCAGCCTATGCGCGAATCCGTTAGACGGCCGCGAGAGATTCCTATGTCTCCACTCCGGTGGATTCGCTGCGGGCTGCCGACGCTCGCGGTTGTTGCGTGTGGCCCGATGACCGCCGGCCCCGGGGTCGTGCCTGTCCGCTCGTGCGCGGCTGCGGACTCCCTTCTGGGCAGCCTAGGCCGTGATGCCAAGCGCACACTCGGCGGGCACGTTCTGCGCGCTGATTCTGGTGCCCGTACGATCAGGACCGGAACCCGGTCCGAGATACCTCAGGTTCTTGTGTCGCTGTACGCGCCGCCGAGCGGCACTACCGCGGAGTCTCAGCTCTGGCTGTCGTTCTTTCTCCGAGGCAGCCGGGCACGGGATGTGATGGCTATCCGCTCCGATCCGGCGGCCGTGCTCCTTGTCGATGACTCGGTGACGATCGAGCTTGGCACAGCCACGGTGGGGGAGTACAGGGGCCCGGACTTCCTGCTACTTCTCCCCGTCGGCGTCACTCTCTCCTCGCGCGCCTTCGTCGCGATTGCGCGCGCGCGGACGGCGACCATCCGCTTGATCGCGGGCACGTACACGCTGACCGTTCCCATACGGGAGCCCGACCGCCGCGACATCGCAGCCCTGTTCCTGGTGACGGTGTGCGGAGGCACCTGAGGCCACGCGGCCGGCCCCTCGCGGCCGTCTAACAGCGCTGCCAGTGCGCGCGGGCTGCTGCTTCGCTGGGAAGAGCGTTACCCGGATGGTGAGGTTTGCAGGATCCGCGCACTGCAACTCGTGTGCGATCTCGTTAGCAGGCAAGACACCGACTTGCGGGAGAGATCGACATGGCCACGCCCCACAACCATCCGCCCAAGCCAGCCGATGGTCCCCTGAACAGCCTCTGGGACGACCCGGTGAGGAAGTTGGTCGAGCTTCCTGGGCCCGTTCTCCCGCCTGAGGAGGTCGAACGGCACACGGTCTTCAGCCTGCTCGTCATGGCACTGGTCAGCCGCTACTGGAACGGGAACAAGAAGGGCCCAGACGGGCAGTACCCCTGGAGACCGAAGCAGCAGCGTCCTGGGGGGAGTGGCTATCTCGGTGGCGACTACTTGGGGCACAACATCGCCGCCATTGCGGTGAACAGACGAGGACACGTGATCGACTTTGACTTCAATCACAATGAGATGCTCAACAGCTCGGTCGAGCATGCTGAGTCGCGGCTCGTGCGCCGAGTGTTCAGTTTGACGCAATTGTACGACCTCGCGACCGTTGGCATGGCGAGTTCGCTCGTTCCAGTCAACTATGCCAACGTACTCAACGACGTGACCATCTACACCTCACTGGAGTCATGCTCACAGTGCTCGGGAATCATGGCCTTGGGATCGGTCAAGGAGGTGGTGTTCCTTCAACGGGATCCAGGCCAGAACAGCGTTGGCAACATCCTCCGCAACCTGAGTCCGGTGGGAGGACGGTATCAACCCCCTCTTCCGATCCCCGCGGACTTCCTCGGCATCACAGCTTTCGCCGAGTTGGACACCGCGTACTCCGCCTTCAAGTCCGGCGTGAACTCGAAGCCCTTCTACATTTCCGTCAAAGGGGATAAGGACCATTCACCGTCGATAACCTCCTTTCTCTGCACCGATTCTGCACTGGAGGTGTTTGCCAAGGCTGACACCACATTGTCCAGCATGAAGAGCGTTCAGTATCCGACGTATCGTCCCAGTGCCGGCGTGGGCCAGCCCATTCCGGATGCCCTATCTAACGAAGAGGCCCTGGAGCACGCGAAGCGCTTTTTCGACTATGCGGTCAACTGTGGCCGTCGTGGTTCACCACACAAGCTATGACGTCGCGTGGCCGTGCCACGTTACCCGCATGAAGCTCGCAGTGCGCGCGGGCTTTTGGTTCGCTCGGAAGAGCGCTACCCGGATGGTGTGGCTGGTCAGTTCACGTTCGAGCAGTGCTGCTCATGCGCAAGTCCGTTGAGCGGCCCGGGAGGACTACCGTGAAACTATCAGTTCTTCTCACACTGGCGGCCGTCGTGACAACCACCGTCCCCTCGGCGGCCGCGCTCGCCCAGCAGCCGGACTCCGCTGTGCGCCGGGAACTGCAGCGCCAGACGCGGCGTCAACTCCTCGAGATGCGCAACGTGATGGTGCGGGCCCCGACGCTCGTGGTAGTGGCTCCCTTGGACACGCCGGACACTCTCTCCGTACGCACCACAGGCTGCTCCGTCGCCGCCGCCAACGGCATGCGGTGCGCACAGATCGTGGCCGGCGCACACGTCGTTGATCCCCAGTACTCCACGATCGCCCTCGTGCCCACTGAGACACCGATCGGCTACGTGCTCGCGGCCCCGAGCATCCGCCCGGTGCTGGTGCGAGGCGCGGTCGCGCGCTCGGTCCTCGAGGACAGCGTACGCGCCTTCTGGGTCGTGGTTCGCCGACCGGACCGCATCCGCTAGTGTCTGCCGCCGCGCAGATCTGATGGGCGAGCCGGCGGACCCCGAAGTTCCCCCGCCTCCTTGGGAACCCCTGCTTGCCGGCTTCCGAAGGCACGGCCCGAGGTGCCGCCTGACCAGCGCAGAATCAGCTGGCCCGCACCACCCGTTCCGCCGGGCAACGCCCCTAGGTAGATTTACGTAGCCTTCTACCGGAGCAGCATCGTGCAGAGAATCCCGCGTTCACAGCTCGGAATCGCCGGCCTCGTTCTGGCTCTCACCGCTCTCGTCGGATGCAGCTCGGCCAACCTCATCGGCCCGGGCAACCAGCTTCAGGTCACCAACGCCGCGGACGACTTCCAGCTTCAGGTCAGCACCCTGAGCAACGTCACGCAAACGCTGACCTACAACTGGAGCAACACGGGCGACAGCGC
>JAPLOD010000085.1 GCA_026692735.1 Planctomycetota bacterium
GACAGGATGCGCGGTATGCTGTACCCGTGACGGGACGTATCGACCGGCACCTCTCCAGGAGCCCGCCTATGGAATCCATCCCGTTCTTCATTGAGACAGCCGCCGCGGCAGCGCAGCCGGGGACGGCGATCTGCTCGAGGATCAGGGCGGAGCTCCTACGGCAACGCCCGCAGGTTCTGCCCTTTGCCACCACCGCCGCGGAAGCGCAGGAGGTGGCGGCGGGGATGCGCGCGGCCGGTCGCGTGCCGGCGGTCTTCCTGATCAACACTCTGGGGGCGAGGGCGATCATCCCAGTCCTGGATGAACTCATGGGCGAGACACCAGCGGTCTTCTTCCGCCGCGCACTGCAGGCAGGGCAAAGCGGCTTGCTGGAGCACATGCCGTCAGAGGCTGGGGGTGCGCTCACCACGGAGGCGCTGGTGAAACGCATGACCCCGCGCCTGGCTGTCTTCTGGCCCTACGGCAGCAAGACGTCCGATCAAGTGGTGTCGCGGGCTGTCGAAGCCCTGACGCGCTTCAGGGCCTCAGGCAGCTTTCGCCACTTCGAGGTCGGCGTCCAACGGTTGAGCAGCAACTGAGTGCCCAGGGCTCCCCGGCGTCCGCTGCATCCCGCGCCTGGGCACCTGTGGCGTTCAGGTGCGCCGCGCAAGTTCGCCCGGGTGGCCGGTCGTTGGCGAAAGGGAACACATACGTAACGAGCTGCTATGCGCCCTACTCAACCGCCGCGGCGCCGTTCCTCACCCGCTCCTCCAGCACCTTCCCGGCCTCGCACCTGACATGCCGCTCAGGTGCCAAGACCCCAAGCATCCATCCGCTCAGCGAACGGATCATCCCTGCCCTTACGTCGCCGCCGCTGGAAGCCCGCTCGCCGCTACTGCAGCGACAGGTTGTCGGCCATGAACGCGTAGGCCGCGGCCGCGACCACCGCGCGAGAGAAGAGATGGCCCTGTCCCAGCCCGCAGCGGATCGAGCGCAGCCAGTCCCGCTGCGCGGCCGTCTCGATCCCCTCGGCGACCAGGGACAGGCCGAGCCGGTCCGCCAGCAGCGCGATCGTCCTGACGATCTCCATGTTACGCGCCACGGCGGGGA
The DNA here is from genome assembly GCA_026692735.1 of Planctomycetota bacterium. Classification (GTDB taxonomy): domain Bacteria; phylum Planctomycetota; class SZUA-567; order H5-PLA8; family H5-PLA8; genus JAPLOD01. Next base: position 1,090 of record JAPLOD010000085.1, read on the forward strand.
TGTCGGCCACGAAGGAGCGGTCTATCTTGAGGATGTTCAGCGGCAGGCGGTGCAGGTAGCTCAGCGACGAGTAGCCCGTGCCAAAGTCGTCCACCATCAGGCCGATGTCCATGGCCTTGAGGCAGGACAGCGTCGCCAGGGACGCCTCGGGGTCCTTCATCAATGACCCCTCGGTGATCTCCAGGCTCACCTGCGCCGGCCTGACGCCGGACGCCCGCACGATCTCCCCCACCGTCCCCGCCAGCCCGGCGTCGCCCAGCGTCTTGCCCGACAGGTTCACGCTGACGTAGACGGGCAGGTCGCGGCCCGCGGCCGCCTCCCAGGCCTTGAGCTGCGCGGTGGCCGTGCGCAGCACCCACTGGGTGAGGGGGCCGATGACGTCGGTCTCCTCGGCGATGGGGATGAACTGCAACGGCGAGACCAGCCCGCGCTTGGGGTGGTGCCAGCGGATGAGCGCCTCGAAGCCCACCAGCCGCCCGCTGTCGAGCGCCAGGATGGGCTGGTAGCACAGCACGAACTGCTCGCAGGTCTTGATGGCGTCGCGCAGGTCGTGCTCCAAGTCCATCTGCGACAGGACGCGCGCGTGCATCCCGGAGGCGAAGGTCCGCTGCTTCCCCCTCCCGGCCGCCTTGGCCTGGTAGAGCGCCGTGTCCGCGTCCCGCAGCACGTCGTCGGCACGCTCGTAGCGCGGCTTGCCCGTCGCCACCCCGATGCTGGTCGTGGCGTACATCTGCCGCCCGTGGACGACCAGGGGCGTCTTCAGCGCCTCGTGGATGCGCTCGGCGGCCGCAGTGGCGCTCGCCAGGTCCTCGACATCCTCCAGCAGCACGGCGAACTCGTCGCCGCCCAGGCGGGCGACCGTGTCCGTGGCACGCCCGAACTCGCGCACGCGGCGCGCGAACTGGATCAGCAGGTGGTCGCCGACGCCGTGGCCCAGGCTGTCGTTCACGATCTTGAACTTGTCAATGTCCAGCAGCAGCACCGCGTAGGCGCGCGCGGGGTCGCGCTTCATCCGGGCGATGGCCTGCCTCAGGCGGTCCATGAACAGGGCGCGGTTGGGCAGGCCGGTCAGGCCGTCGTGGAAGGCGTCGTGGCGCAACTGGAGCTCCATCAGCTTGCGCGAGGTGATGTCGCTCTGCGAGCCCGCGATGCGGAGGGCGGCGCCGTCCTTGTCGCGAACCGCCATGCCGCGCACGTGCACCCAGCGGAGCGTGCGGTCGCGGTGCTGCATGCGGCACTCGAACGAGAAGGCCAAGGTACGGCCCTCCAGGTGTGCGCTGAGCGCCTCCTTGAACGGGCCGAGGTCGAGGGGCGAGATATGCGCGAACCAGGCCTCGGGCGAGTCGAGCGGGGCGTCCTCGGGATAGCCGAGCATGCTCTTCCAGCGCTCCGAGCAGAACACCTTGTCGGTGCGCAGGTCCCAGTCCCAGAGGCCGTCGTGCGAGCCCTGGGCGGCCAGGGCGTACCGCTCCTGGCTCTCTTGCAGGGCCGCCTCGGTCCGTTGGTGCTCGGCGATCTCCTTCTGCAGCTGCGCGATCCGCTCGTGGACGTCCTGCTCCAGCGTGTTGCGCGCGTTGCGGAGCGCCGCCACGGCGCGCTTGTACTTGAGCAGTGCGCGGATGCGGGCGCGGAAGACGAGCTCGTCGAGCGGCTCGCGCACCACGTCGTTGGCGCCGCAGTCGAGCGCGTCAATCTGGCCGCCGACTGCGCTGCCGTCGAGGATGATGACGACGGGAATGTAGTGCAGGCTGGGCGTCTGCTTCAGCGTGCGGCAGAAGTCGAAGCCGATCCGGTTGCCCAGCGCTGCGCCGAGGAGGACGAGGTCCGGCTTCTGCTCCTTGAGGCTCGCGAGGGCGGCGCCGGGCGTCGCGACGGCGTCAACGGAGTTGTTGTCGAGCCCCAGCAGCCGCTCGACGCGCGCGATCTCGGCGGCGGCGGCCGAGACCAGCAGGATGCGGCTGGGGCGGACGAAAACGCCTGTTGTGAAGATCTCTCCCTTGCGGGGAGGCCCATCACCGCCCTTTGCGCCAGCGCTCATGCCTTCTCCCGTTCTTCCCTGGGGCGCCAACCTCCCCGAGGAGGAATGCCCCGGCTACTTCCAGATGCCCAGCCCGATGAGCGACTTGTCGGTGTCCTCGGGGAGTTCCTCCTTCGGGACCCACCGCTGCGACCGGCCCTGCTGCCGCAGCTGATCGTTCCTTATCTCGGCCTCGACGGGCGTCATCATCTTGCCGCAGAACTGCTTCTTAGTCTTGGGATCGTACAGCGTGAACTGGAACATGGCAATGCCCCCCAGAGAGTGCCCTGCCGCACGGCCTCACGGCCCGAACACCATGGTCCGCGGGCCCAGCGCCGCCCTGACTGCCTGCACGAGCGCCCCCGGCCGCGCCGCTCCCCACCGGCGAAAGGGACCTCACAGGTACTGAGCTGCTATACTGTCAACCTCGCGTCTCAGCGTGTCCGCGCTGACCGGCTTGGTCAGGCAACTCTTGACCTCAAGCTGCAGGGCCTTGTCTGCGTCCGCCGCCCGCATGGCGCCCGCAATAAGCAGCACCGGGAGGCTACGCCCCGCTTTGACTGTGCGCAGTTTCTCCACGAGACCCCAGCCTTCGCTCCAGTCTGAGACATCAACAATGAGCAGCGCGGGCTGCAGATCCTGAATCTTGAGCAATGCGTCCGTTAAGCAGGCTCGTCGCCACGGCTTCGTATTTCTTCGTGTTCGCCGCTTCACACAGTCCCTGGAGTCCCTTCGCGTCCGCGCCCGCAACAAGGATCTTCTGCTTGGTGCCTTGCGCCCGCGCTTGGAGGAAGCGCTCCAGGT
>JAPLOD010000086.1 GCA_026692735.1 Planctomycetota bacterium
ATACCAGTTTGTCCGGGCGGCCGTCCCAGTTCTTGCCGGACAGGTACGAGATGGTTTTCGCCTCGGTTGAGACTTTCAACTGGACCGTGATCACGTTTCCCACGGCCTTGCCCGCGCTGAAGGGGGCTTTGCTGTCATCGAGATTGAACCAGGCGTCGCACCCGTCCTTCCAAGCCATAGGTTGACCAAAATCCAGAGCGATCTCATTCTTCGCGGCGCTGGTGAACCAGGCGCGCCTGAGATTGGGTACGGTCATCTCACGGGCCGGGACGAAGCCGTAGCTGTCCTGCTCCACCAAGGGACTCATCAACTGCGCGAGCTGTGCATAACCTTCCAAGTCGAAATGACACAGCCCACGTCCGCTCGACTTGCTGACGATTCCGAGCGTGGACATGATCCGCATGTTGGAGAAAAGCGCCGGCAGCGTCCTCTGGACTTCCAGTAGCATATCCCCGGCATTCGTGCCGCCCATGTTGCAGCCGCTGGGCCAGATCTGCCAGATATAGTAGTGCTGGATGTTGGGGTAATCCTGTTTCCAGGCGGCGGCCAGATCTACGAAGTACTGCTGGTAGGACTTCCAGTCGTAGTCGCCGGTGGGAGAAGCCGACCCTTGGTTGTTCTCGCCCTGATGCCACAGAACGCCGCGGATGCCGTGCGTCAGCCGGGCCCCCTCGATGCGTGTCAGCAGCAGGCCGTAAATGGTGGCCGGGGCGTTGTGATTGGCCTCGTTGCGCTGGTGCTGGTCAATCCGGGTGCCCCCGACTGCTCCATTCATGATGCAGATGGGAATGCGGTACTTTTCCACCAAGTTGTTGGCGAGCACCATGCCCCACGCTCCGATCTGACAGAGGCCGTAATCCGGCTTGCCCCAGATCCGGGTACGGATCGCGTTGCCCCAGCCTCCCTTCACTGACCCGTTGTGTGAATTGCCGTAGCTGCGGATCCAGTCGTTGAAGGGCGTTGGGGGGTCCACGGCGGGGCCGTTATTGGGACCGGTGGCCTCGGCATTTGACTGCCCTTGAATGATGTAGGCGTCGCCACAAACGGGATTGTTCACAGTCCTCAACACCGTTTCGGTCTCGCCGGCCTTGGTGCCAAACTCCACCTTGTACCTGACCAGGCCCGGCTTGAGCTTGACCGTGAACGCGTAGGTTTTGTCCGCCGCGAGCTTCTGGCTCTCAGTCTTGAATACCTTGTCGTCGGCGTAGACCTTTAGGTATACGGCGTCGGCAGCCTGGTCCAGAGACCCGTTGTAGAAGAGCGTGCCCTCGTTCTTGTCGTCGCGTGCATAGAACTGATTGTCCTCCGGTTTCTCGTCCTTTCCGGGCGTGCGCTGTACCCAGGCATCCTGCTTCGGTTCGGTCACCTGGATCAAGGCCGTGGCAATCGAGTCCGCGCCGCCGTTGTTGACCGCCGCCTTGATGGTGATTGTGCCGCTGCATTGCGATCGCTTGAGGATCAGCTTGTCGAGCCCACCTTCCTTGATTACCGCGCCGCCCGAGACGGCCCAGGTGGTTTTCAGCTCGCACGCGCCTTTGGCTTTCATCGCGGCGAGATTACTGATTACCAGAATGACTTCGATGGTCTCCCGGCCATTCCATGCCGCAGGGGCTTGCAGGGCGACCACGGGCTCGGGAATGTCTTCCTTGATCCCTACGGGAATCTCAATCGTCTTGATCTCATTGGCATACACGGCCCTGAACTGCAGAACAAACGCCTTGTCCGCCACCACGCGACCCGCCTCAAGGGTGTATGAGTACCGGTCCGCCGCAACGACTCTCTCCGCGCCGTCCCCCATGAGGATCCAGTAGACCTTCTGCGCTCCGCCCGCCTTCGCGCCGACCGCGATCTTCTTGCCCTCCAATAAGCTGATCTCCGTGGGGCTGACCGCGAACTCAGTGCCCTTCTGCACCACGGGACCGACCAGTGTTTGCATGGGATTCTGGTTCTCGTACTGCAACCGCATCCATTCGGCGGAGCGGGCGACCCGCGAGACCCGTACTTCGTCAATGTCGCCTGCAAAACTGTAGCTGCCACCCCGCCAGCCGCCAATGTTCATGCAGATGTCATTCACAAGCGACATCGCAGCCTTGTGATAGTTGCTCCCAGCAGGTGTGCCATTCACATAGATCCGGCTGGTCCCTTCCGCATACGTGGCCGCCACGTGAGTCCATTGTTTCATGCGTAGCGCTGTCCCGGCTCTGGCGCCGCCCGGGCCATCGGAGCCCCAGCCCAGGCGCGGCGGGGAATCAATGCCAATCGCCACTTCATTGCCATCTCCGGTCTTGCCGTTGAACCGCGTGGCATACCGACCCCAGTACAGGATCATGGAGCCGGCCGCTGCGGGCTCAGCCCGGAACCAGGCTTCGGATGTGAACGGACTGTCACTGAAAGGATAGGTTGTGATGTGGTTCCCGCAATTGACTCCCTTGCCCGGCACAAAATGCCGGCCTTCCCCGATGATTCCGGCAGCCAGAGTCGTGCCGGCATCCACTGGCGTGACTGCGCCGAGTTCATCCTTCAACGCTTCGCTCATGTGCAACACGCTGGCGTAGCCGTTGTCGGCGTTGAAGACGGCGGCCCCGTTGGATTCGCTGGGGGCATCGGCTTTGCCCCAATGCAGTTTGATCTCCTGGCGCGCATTGCCCTTAATCGTCGGGATGCGCACCCAAATGCTGGCCGTGCCGTTCGCGGCGTCCCACTCCTCGATCTGGTAGACCAACGGCGTGCCGGTGCCGGAGGAGAAACGAAGGTCCTCTCCCTGTTGTCCCGCCGAATAATTCCGTCTCCCTTGCGGCGCAACGACTTGCACGTTTCTTGATTCGCAGCTCTTGAGCGCTAATTTTCGACCATGAATGCCCTCGGCGACATCGTCCGGAACTCTGGCAACGCCTTCTCCTGGGCTGGGCGTGCCTCCAGCGCGGGCCGGCAGCGCACCGCTTGGCGGGCAACGGAAGCGGAGTTGCGGGTTGGCTCGGCACGGTTTCCTCTCCAAGGAAGCCGGCGGTTATTAGCGGTAAGAGCCGGGCCAGTTGTTGCGGACGGCTAACCGGCCTTGGCTGCGGGAACT
>JAPLOD010000087.1 GCA_026692735.1 Planctomycetota bacterium
GCTTGGATCAACCACCCCAACCGTTACATCGGGAACGTACACTCCAGGTCTTGCCATGCGCCCCTCCCATTCCCCCTGGGAGGGTATCGTCACCATAGCTTGCCAAACTTACGCAATTCCCGACTTCGTTGCTACAGTCTCGATATAGGGCGTATATGGTTCGCAATATCCGCGAGCTCCAGTGCCGCACCGAATCGCGACTTGCCATCAGGCTAGCGGCAAAAGTCAGGCCTTCGCGGGGCCTCCACCGCCTCGTCCTACGGGGGCCAGTGGAGGTTTACAACGTCTCCTGCCGTAAGGCTCAGCCGGATAACCTACATACAAGGTGCGCCGTTGCCCAGTCTCAACCCGGCTACTCTGCCGTATCGTCCGGCCGCGCTGTCCCCAGCGCCTCGGGCAGGGAAGTTATGCCGGCCTTGACCTTCTCCATGGAATCCTCAAACAAGGTCCGCATGCCGCCCTTGCGTGCCGCGGACTTCAAGCTTTCCGCGGTGGCGCCTTTGTTGATGAGCGTCCTCAACTCATCGGTATTGCGCAAGAGTTCATGGATGCCCGTACGGCCCTTGTAGCCGCTGCCGCCGCAGCGCGGGCAGCCCGCGGGGCGCAGTATCTGCTTGACGGGCGCGGCGTCCTTGGCCCGCCCCAACAGCCTGGCCTCATCTTCCCGCGGGGCCCCAGTCTGCCTGCAACTGCACAAGCGCCGCAGCATTCGCTGCGCGCAGACCGCCAACAGGCAGGTGGACAACCTGAACGTCTCGATGCCCATCTCCGTGAGGCGCGTTACGGTTGTGGGCGCGTTGCTGGTATGGAGGGTGGAGAAGAGCAAGTGGCCGGTGAGCGCCGCTTCCACGGCGATCTCCGCCGTCTCGGTGTCCCGGATCTCGCCGACCATGATGATGTCCGGGTCCTGGCGCAGGAAACAGCGCAACGCGGACGCGAAGGTCAGGCCGAGCTGCTTCATCATCTGCATCTGGCTTACGCCTGGCAGGGTGTACTCGATGGGGTCTTCGGCCGTAAAGATAGTCACCTCCGGCGAGTTGATCTCGTTGAGGGCCGCGTAGATCGTCATGGTTTTGCCGCAGCCGGTCGGGCCGGTGTGCAGGACCAGGCCGTAGGGCGCGTGGAGCACCTCACGGTACAGCTTCATGTTGTATTCCGAGAAGCCGAGCTTATCGAGCGGCGGGCAGGTCTTGGTTTTGTCCAGGAGGCGGGCGCAGATTCTCTCGCCGTAGTTCATCGGCGCCGTGGAGATGCGCAGGTCCAGGTCGAATTTCGGGTTGAACTTCTTGTAGAGGATGCGGCCGTCCTGGGGCAGCCGCCGCTCCGCAATGTTAAGTTCGCTCATGATCTTGATGCGGGAGATCAGCGCCCGGTGGGAGGTCTTGGGAAGTTGCATCTGCTCCTTCATCACGCCGTCAATACGGTAGCGCACGAGGACCGTGTCCTCCCCCGGCTCGATGTGGATGTCGCTGGCGCCTTGTGTATAAGCATCCTCGATGAGGCGGTTGCAGAGCTTGATTATCGGCCCCGCGTTCTCGTCCTCTGCTTCCGCACCGGTGGGGAGGCCCAGATCGTTGTCTTTCGTCTCCGTCTTGTCGCTTTGGGACATAGTACCCCTCCTTCCTTTTTCCTCTCCCGCCGTATATACCGCGGGCGGCTGAAAAGCGAGCTTTATCAGCGCAAGAACGACGACGGCGAAAGCAGGGCGGCCTAACGTCTCTTGACTTAATGGCCCTTCGCCGGTGGTGTGGGCGGTTCCGTGTGGGGCAACAACAGGCACAATGCCGGTGAGCGCCCCTAGGCTCAAGCTGCAGAGTTCGTAAACGCCATGCCGCTCATACTGCAAGCCTATGCGCCGCCAGCAGATGCGCTGGCCGTTTCAGGCAGGCATGCTTAAATGCCAAGAGAAGGGGTTTGAACATCCGTACTCCGGCGTGACGTTCACCCGATCCTGCTGACGCGCCCCGGAAGGCCGCTAGATGGCCCTTCGCCGGTGCCAAGAAACGCGGTCGGCCGCCCAAGGTTCAAGTGCCTGCCGCGGGGGCCCTGGATCCTGTGGCCGCTCAATACCTCGTCTCGGCAATAGACAAAGCCGTGGCCGAGCTACAGAAGCTAAGACGCCAGTACGCGAGGTAGCTTAAGTGCACGGCGATGGCCGTTTGCCTAGATTGGCGTAGACCTGGAACACATTGCCGCCGCGCTGGACAATGTGCGCCAACTCGCTGTCTGAAAAGTCGGGACCGCGAGCCCAGAACGAGGCCGGCGTGAAACGGTAGTCCAGGAAGAAGTCCAGCCAGGCCAACCGCTCCGCGTCCG
>JAPLOD010000088.1 GCA_026692735.1 Planctomycetota bacterium
TCGTCACTACCACGCCCGCCGCTGGGCCAAGGCTCTTGCCCACAACTGTTCACGCCACATCAATGCCAGCCACCGCTTCGCCTTTGAATCCGTGGCTCATTTCAACGCCGCCGCCTGAAACCCGTTCAGCCCATAGTATGTGACCGCGTTGTACAACACGGGCATGGGCGAATGGGACAGCGCCAACTATCTGACCCACACCATGAGTGGTTACGTCCAGCTTTACGACTACGCCAAGGACCCGCAGATGAAGCTCCTGGGCAAAGCGGCCATGGATTACCTCACCACCGCCGGCGCGTTGAAGTACTACCGCGGATCGTACGGCGGCCCCAGCAAGCGTGACTACAACAACGTCGGTCCGTATGCAGGCGCGGCCGGCGAACTCTCACTCTATTTCGGCGATTGCCCCATTCCCGACGAGAAGCCGTACCGCGAATTCGTGACGTACGTGACCAGTCCGTATCGCCCGCCGGAAGCGGTCGTCCATCTGGCGCGCAAGAACTTCGCCAAGCCCGTCGAAGTGCTGGCGTCCAAGCCCAGTTACGAAGGGTGGTTCAAGAAGGCTGGCGGCGAAGACCAGCCCGAGGAGTTCGAGACTACGTACATTGCCAACAGTTACCAAGTGGGCACGCTCCCCAAAGGCCACCATGAGGATATCAACGGCTTCTGACTCCTCACGCTCAGCTCGAAGCGCGGCGCGGATACGACCATCATTGCCAGTTCGCTGCAGGGCTACAAAGGCATCTCGACAGGCACCAATGGCGCGGACCAACTGGCGCACTACCGCAACGTTGTGCTCTGGCTGAACGGCAAGCCCGGCCCGGCGCTGTACCTCTTCATGCCGAAGGCCGCGACGATCGAGAACGACGGCAACATCACGTTTGTGCGGTTCGAGAAGACGTGGATGGCGCTGCATCTCATCAACGCTACGGCCGGCGGCGTGGACGCCGAAGCGACCAAGGCCGCCTGTTCCGACAGCAAAGGCAAGGAGACGCGGCCCGACGACCAGATCTGGTCCGCCAGGACGCAGGCCCAGACCCTGTGCGGGATGGCGATTGAGCTCGGTGAACAGGAATCGCACGGTGACTACGATGCGTTCAAGGCAGCGGTGAAATCCCGCAGCAAAGTGGACGCGAGCCGTCTTGCCGAGAAGCGCGTGGACTTCGTGGGGTGCAAGGGCGAGCAGGTCGGGTTGGTCTGGGCGGAAGGTTTGCCTGGCGTGTTCCGTGGCGGCAGAGAACACGACTGGAAGAACCATTGGGCACTCTGGGCGCACGCCGATGGCGGCAAGGCGCCCGTCAGCCTTGGCTGGAAGCAGGGCATGTTGCGCGTCGAGGCTGGCGGCAGGGTCTTCGAAGGCACACTCAAGGACGGCGCGTATAGTTTCATCAACCAGTAGCGGAAGCCAGCCTTGAAGGCGGTAGGGCGTCTTCGGGAAAATGCGCGCCCTTGCGTTTGCGCACGGCGGTCAGCGAACGTTCCAGGGAGTCGCCCAGAGAACAACGAAGAGCATCTTTGGCCAGCGTTCCTTGAGCGAACCAGGCTAGAGTAGGCGCCCCGGCGCGGCCAACGAGCATCCGGTTCAGCCGGGGCGCTCTCCCTCGGCGGGGGCGATCAGGGTTTCGAGGCGGGATCACCGGCGCCGGTCTGGACGGCCCCGATGACGTGAATCGTCACGTTCAGGCCGGTGAACCTAGCATGTTGAGGTGGTACAAGCTGATGAGGTGAGGACGGATATGCCGCACATGCCGACCAAGACGAAATCCTCCTTCTGTGTTTTGAAAATTTCCCTTCGTGGCGGATGATACGAGCACTATGGAAGGGGCGCTCTATTTCTGCCACGCCTGCGGGATGCGGCTGAACGCGCAGGAGGTTGATGTGGCCCTCGCGCGTGGCGAATCGCACGTCACCACCTGTTGCGCCAAATGCGCGAAAGCCGGTAAGCGGGTCAAGAACCCAGCCGCTCTCGAGCCCGCTCCGCCGCCCGCCGCCATTTTCGACAGCCACGCCGGCGGCGACTCCACCTCTCCCGCCGCCAAGCTCGCCCCTGCCGCCGCTCCCGCGGAGGCGCCGGCCGTAACTCCCGCGCCGGTCACAGCCCGAAGTGTGTCGCCGCCGCAGGGTTCGCGCACCACGACGCGCCAGACACGCTCCCAGGCCGCACCGACGACGGCTTCGCGGAAAGGCGCCAGTATTACCGCCCTTGGCGTCGCTGCGGCTGGCGCGGTCATCTTCCTCGTGGCGCTCGTGTTCTCGATAGGCTCACGCGAACCCGTCGCTACCGCTGAGCCCGAGGCACCGTTGCAACCCGCGCCGTCCAAGCCAGCCGCCAGCCAGCCGACTCCGTCACCAGAAGCACCCGCGACTGGCTTCCTGTCGTCGCTGGGTAAAGGTGCCGCCACGCAGCCGTCCGCCTCAACCGCCCCCACAGCTTCCACCGCGCCCGCCGTTGCTGCCACTCCCCAGCCTTCAGGAACGTCTCCGTCCGACGACTTCGCGCCCATCCGCGACCTGCTGCACTACAAGACTTTCGCTGCCGCGCGCGAACGCCTTGAGTACCTTGACAAGCGCCTTGCTCTGAACGCGCCCACCCGACCCATTCTTGAATCCCTTCGCACGCAGTGCCAGCAAGGCTCTCAGGCCGTCCTGGACGAACTCCTGAAGGGCGCCGAAGCCAAAGCACAGGCTGGCGACTTCAATGGCGCGCGCTTGCTCCTCGGCCCTCCGCGGACGCAGGATCTCTTGCCCGAGCACGCCGAACGGGCCGAGAAAGCCCTCAGCAAACTCCGCGAAACCGCTGATGCCGCCGCCAAAGCAACGCAGGAGAAGCGGGATGCTGAAAACGCCGCGCTGCGCGCCAACTTCGAGAAGGACTTGCCGGCCGCCGACTCGCTGCTCGCCCCGAAAGGCGGCCTGCTGTTCGCGCCGGGCGGCGGCGGCAAAGCCACGTGGAAGGAAGGCAAAAGCCTTCTCCACCAGCCTGCAGGCAAGGCCCCCTATCTCGATGGCACAAAGAAGATGCTGTTCGAAGGCGGCGCGTTCGGCATGGTCACGAACGAGCCGATAGTCATAGAGTACTCCGCCAGCGAGGATTGCGAGTTCAAGGTCACGCTCAACATTGACCAGTTCGGCGGACGCTCGGGCACGTTCAGATTCCCCGCAGGCAACCTTTGCGCATTCCAGATCAACCCCAACGAAGACAGCAAACTGCCCGGCGGCAAGCGCGGCAAGGCCACAGGTCGAAACATCAACAGCCTCTGCCTCGAACCCAAAGGGGTCAAGCCCGGAACGTTCGCGCTCTTCCGCATCTCGCGGTAGCGGTTGTGTGCGAAACGCTGCCCGAGATGGGAGTTTTCTTCAGATTTATCCAAAGGAACGGGGCCCAAAGTGGGGCTGTATTGTGAGTGACACGAGCAACGCTTTGAGCTGCCCTGCGGCGGCGAAGCGCGAGGAGGATTGTTCGGGGTGGAACGCTGGCAGAGCGAAGTCGAACGGGCGCAGCACGGCGATGACGCGGCTTTCTGCGAACTGGTGCGTCAATTCGAGCATCTGGCGTATGGCTATGCGTATTCGCGGTTGCGAGACCGCCAACTGGCGGAGGATTCCGTCCAGGAGGCCTTCCTTGAAGCGTATCGCGGCCTTGCGCAACTGCGCGCAGCCAACGCTTTCCCCGCGTGGTTGCGGCGGATCGTGCACAAGCAATGCGACCGTCTGACCCGGCGCGCCCGCGTGGAAACTCAGGCACTGACGCCGGAGTTGGATCGGGAACGGAATGAGCCCACCCCGTTGCAGGCCGCGGAGAAGCGCGAGATGCGTGAAACCGTTCAGCGCGCCCTCAACGAACTGCCGGAGCACGAGCGGGCCGCGACGGTGCTTTTCTACATCGGAGAGTACACGCAACGCGAAATCGCCGGGTTCCTCGAAATTCCCGAGACAACAGTGAACAACCGCCTCAGCTCGGCACGCAGACATTTGAAGGAAAGGATGATCTCCATGGTGAAGGATACTATTCGCGAACAGGCGCCGGACGCAGAGGCCAAAGCCGATCAGATTCTGTTCTTGCTCACCTTTGGCAAGGGCCTGCACTCCGGTGTTCCCATCCTCAAGGTGTTGGAGCAGACCGAACAGGCGGTCAAGACCGCGCCGATGCGCGAGGTGGCTCGTTCAATTCGCACTGCGATCACCGCGGGCAGCTCGGTCGTCAAGCCGATGAACAGCAGTGGCAACCTGTTTCCGCCCATGGTGATGGCGCTTGTCAGCGCCGGAGAACAGGTCGGCGCCTTGGACTATGCGCTGTTGGCCGCCTCCACATGGCTCAGCACTGGTTCGTTTGTGCTTCACCCCACGCTGTTCGCCCCCCAAATGGCGCACTGGCTGCTTTGCGCGGCGCGGAGCCAAAAGGCGACGGAGGTACTGGTGGACACATCGCGCACGATGGAAAACGGCGACCCCAAAGCGGCGACAGTCTGGACGGAGTACGCGTTCAAGGATGGCTCGCGGCGACCCGCCACACAAGCCGTCTGGCATGGTCACGTCGGCCAACTGACGCAGGATCTCATGGCGCACACTCAGTTTGACGAACAGCAGACCGGCAACGAGCTAAGGGGAACCCTGCGTCTGAATATCAGAGGTTCCGATCAGTTCAACAATGTGCCCATATCGTTCAGGCCGCTACGCAAGGGGCAGATGATCCGAATATCACTGGGCTCTGTCTGAAAACGCTTGGGGGCCGCGCCGCAAATGATTTTGGACAGCGGCCTCTCATTGCTGGCGGAAGGCACGCCCATCTACCCGACGCGAACGACGACGCGCAGCGTTCGCCGGATGCGGAGGCGCAGCGCGTGGACTTCGAACGGCGGGTAACGGCGAGGCTGGCGGCGGGGCAGACGATGACAGATGCGCCGGTCGTGGGAGCGGCCAGCAAGGGGAGCGCGCCGACCGCGCCCGCTGCCAAAGAGCTCCCGCCCAACGGCCCGTCGGTGCGCGTGGGGACGGCGAGGGCGCGGGGAGCGGCGGCGCCTTGAATGACCGGGGACTGTTTCATTTTAGTTCAGCAAAGCAGCCGGGAAATCCAGCACGGGCACAGGGGGTGGCCAGCGGCGCGTCCAGCGGCCATCCTGACAGAGAATGGCGGCCTTGATGTGGTGCCCGTGGTTGGCGTTTTCGGGGGACCAACGCATGCGGTTGTGCTTGAAACGGTCTCCGAACTGGCCGCACGCCGACTCGATGGTGCCGGAACCAACCGGCCACCCCTTGGCCCGGTAGGCCGGGTAGTCCATGGTGTCTTGATGTTCCTCGATGTAGAAGACGTGAGTCCAGAGCGTATGCGCGGCGGGATGTTCGGCCACAGCGCTCAACTGTGCCGGACGTGGCGCACGCGCCTCTGCTTCGGCCGTGAGCAGGCGCAGGAGGTCTTTCGTCTTGCCGCGGTCCAACCGGTCCCGCAGTCCATGAAAATATCGTCTGCGTTGCCGCTCCGCGGCTGGCGTGTCGCCCTTGATGATGCGTGCGCACTCACCCAAACGCTCGAACGTATGGTACTCATCGGTGATCACGTTGAGCTTGATGTCTTTGAATTCGCGTGTTCGCAACTCCGGCAAGCCATGTCCATGATCGGAAACCCACACCACTTCGGGGCAGCGCTGTCCACCGCGCCGGTCAAATTCAGTGCGCAACAGCGGTCCGAAGATGTGCGTATCGTCCGTGGTGGCGACGTAGGTCTTGAGCACTTCGGTGGGCGGAAGGTACTGGCCGTCTGGCAGCACTTTCCCCTGTTCGGCGCGAATGACGACACCGATTTTGTTTTCGCGCCAACCGCGATCACGGTCCTCGTCTGGTGGTCGGGCAGTCTTAGGCGCGCCGCGTGGCCGGTCCGCCAGATTGGTACGATAACGCGAGCCGTCGCCAGAGACGATCAGGAACTTGGGCGGATTGGGCGGGACAGCGTGAGCGGCCTGCACAGAAGCTTCTGGCCCAAACAATTCGGCCTGGAGCTTTTCGCCTTCGCGCTCCAGCAGGCGGCCGACGGTGGCGGCACTCAAGACTTGGCCAAAGACGCTGGCCCCTTGCCCCGCGGTGCGGTAGTCGTCTTGCGCCACCGTTTCCAGCGTGTGTTGCGCCACGCGCGCCGAGAGCTTGTCCGGACGGATGTCAAGGCGTGCGTCGAGGGGGAAAAATCCCCGTGTTCAGTTCGGAGAAGTAGAGGTACTCGCGCTCCAACGGCACCGGGCCGCGTACGGTCGCCAGCGTGCAAGGCTTGTCCCGGACCCGCTTCACGTTCAATTCCTCTGCACGCAGTTTACCGGCCAGCGACCCGGCTTGCGATAGCGCCGTTTCTCTGGCGCGTTCAATCTCGGCTTCAGACGTGGCCGGTTGTCGGCTCACCGCATCGTGCATCAGAACGCGGGCTATCAGATCGCCGACGCTGGCGGACTGCGCCTCGATCTGATCAAAGGTCAACCCACTTTGCTCTGGACTCATCTTGTCGAGCGCTGTGGCAACTTGGGGTTTCAACTCCTGCCATAACGCCTCAGCGCGCGCCAAGGCTGCGGGGGATGGTTGTGGCATGGCATCTCGCCTCCAAACGCCCCCTCACGCTTGAATGAATCGGCATTCTGGGAACCAAAATGAAACACTCCC
>JAPLOD010000089.1 GCA_026692735.1 Planctomycetota bacterium
GCGACAACGCCGCTGCGCCTTTCCGACGGCGCGGCGGTCGGGCTTGAACTGAAGAAAACAATGCCGAAGATCCCCTTGCGGGGCTACGGCACTGTCTCCGGCAAACACTGGGCGGCAGCATCCGGCTCCGGCACCGCCGGCGGCGGGTCGGTTCTCGAGATCATCTGCGACTCCGAAGAACGCGCCAAGCTGACACTGTCCAAGTACATCTCCGATCTGAAGTGCCTGCCCGGCGTGAAGACCGCCGAGACCACCATCGGGAAAACCAAAGTCTCGGTTCATGAAGCCAAAGACCAGGGCGTCATCGCCGCTCTGCGCTCCGGAACCAGCCTGTTCATCCTGGCCGCAAAAAACGCCGCGGCTCTGGAGAAGCTGGCGGCGGCGTTTCAAGGGGATTGGTCCTCCGTCGTCTCAGTGCCCGAGGTCTCTGTGCCGATGTGGCTGGACCGTTGGGATCAGTACGGATTCCGCTTCTACTATGGGCCATTCACATTTCCGCCGGCGAAGCAAATGCCCAAGGGGCAGCCCGTGGAAACGTACGATTTCACGCAGGACTTTGAATTCGCCAGAAAGCACAACGCCGGACTCGTGCTTTGGATGGGAGCAAGCAAAGAGGCGTCTGCCGAAGGCATCAACAACGATAGCTGGTTCGACTGGGTTCAGCGCTGGGCAAAGGCCTGGAACCTGCCGCTGGGCGGAAATCTCGAATCCCTCAACTTCCATATGCCCAACTGGGTGGTCAATCGTTACCGCCATCAACTGCAGCAGCCGATGCCGCAGTACCTGGGCGACAGCATGTCTATTGCGGGTGGGCGCGGCACGCAGGGCAAAGTCGGCGAGTTGGCCTGGGGTGCCACGGAAGCACGCGATGCGATATTGGGCTCGTTGCAGCAGACCGTGCGCCGCTTGGCCGCCGATCCCAACGTGACGACCTGGCTGGAACCTCACGGCGAGTTCTACCAGGGCGGCGACGCACTGATGGGCTACGGTCCGGCCGTGGATGCCACCTTCCGCGAGTACCTTAAAGGCAAGTACAAACAGCCGGCCGCTCTCAAGGCCGCATGGGGCGTCTCGATCGCCGACTGGAACGACATAAAGGCGCCCGAATTGGCCGAGTTCGCCGGATGGGGGCCGCAGGCGCTAGACCTGTCCGGCACCTGGCACGTCGGCTATCCGCAGGAGAAACAGCCGGACCCGGAGAAATGGTTTGCGGAGTCATGCGACGACGCGGCCTGGCGGACCGTTGTCGCGCCCGGTGATGATCACGCGTTCTTCATTCCCAGAAAGCAGGCGGTGTACCGCAGGTCGTTTGACGCGCCGACAAGTCAGTTCAAGAAAGGCGAGCGCGCGTGGATTTACTTGTGGGATCTGAACGTCGCATGGGACAAGCCGGTGACGATCTGGCTCAACGGCAAGAAGATCGGTGAGGGCTTCTGCCGCCATCCCCACCCGCATTGGATGACCTGCGAAGCGACCTCGGCTTTGCGGGAAAAAGGCAACAAGCTCGCCATCGAACTGCCGCAGGGATATATCGGCTACCGCATTTATCTTTCGACAACGGAGCCCAAGCAGTACCCGAACCTGGGAGCGGGGCTCAATGCCAAGTGGGCCGATTTCGTTGATTGGCGCGAAGCCATGCGCATCGCGTCGGCACGGCGAGGCATCGAGATGATCCGCGAGGTGGATCCGAACCGGCAGATTGACCTGATGCAGCCCGGCATCTCCGCCGACGGGCTCAAAGGCCTGGCCGAAGACTTCGGCGCGAACTTCAAAGACACCGGCTTCATGTGCGGAGTCTGGGCCGAACTTCTGCCACACCTGATGCGGGGTTCCGGCATGCCTTTCTCACTGGAGCCCGGCGGGCCCGCCAACAATTCCCGCGACTTCCGGCGCAGCCTGGGCCTCTGGTCCACGGAAGGCGTGCACGGCATTGACTATTTCATCCATCTCGGCTGCGTCTCGTGGAACCCGGACGTGCTGAAGACGTATGAAGAGACCTTGCCGCTATGGCAATTGTTCGGGAAATACCACTGCGCCCAGGCCGATCTGGCAATCCTCTGGGATAAGCGGATCGAGACGCTGACTGGCTTCCCGTGGGGCTTCGACCTCAACACGAACAACCTCGGCGGCTGGTCGTGCCGCGGCATCCCGGAAGGCCTGACGTCGTGGTGTCCTCGCGACGGCCTCACGGAGGGCGATTTTGCCCGAGGCAATGCCGCCAAGTACAAGGTGATCATTGATACGAACACATCGGTTCTCGACGAGGACCTCCTGGCGCAGATCGAAACGTATGTCAAGGATGGCGGGATCTTCGTAACGCTGGGCACGACCGGGCGCCACACGCCAACGCAGTTCAACTCCTGGCCGATTGCCAAGCTGACGGGGTATAAAGTGCTCACGATGGAGAAATTTCGCCCCGGTGAAGGCGCCAGCTTCGGCTCGTTCAAGCCCGACGACCCCAGCCCGGGATCGCCCTGGCAGCCGCTGGCCGGACCGGCTCAGGACGGGCAGAAGGTCTATACCAAGGTCGAGGAGTGGATGCAGTCCCGCTATCTGACCGGACTGCGCATGAAAAAGGCCGACGACGACGCGCAGGATCTGCTGCTATGGAAAGATGGCACGGTCGCGGCCGGCATGCGGAAGATCGGCAAAGGTTACATCATCGAACTTGGCTGCAAGTCCAACGGTGGCGGCGTCGGCCTTGCGCTCGAAGCCTTCGGCCCCATCTTGGATATGGCGGGCGTGCGGCGGAATCTGGGTTCGCTGCGCGTCACAAGCGCCAAGCCGCGCTTCTTCCAGCGCGAGTACGTCAGCAATAACGGACTCTATGACATGTGGGTCGTTTATAACGAGGGCAGCGCGGAACTGGCGCTGGATCTTACGATCAAGGGCAAGACACCCGCGCGCGCTCTGGACCTGCAGACCGGAACGGAGATTCCGGTAAATAACGGCTGCATTGAAGGGATGAAGATCCCGGCGAACCACACTCGCGTCTACCTCACGCCCCGTTTGGAGATTGGCAACGCGGCCCTGGAGTGGTTTGAGCTGCAACGGAATTGGTGGCGGGGCACGACGCCGGTCGCCAAAGGCTTCTCTCCCCCGCCCCATCGCTACACGCGGGTTCTCGATGAAGACTGGGCGTGGCACGCTATTGCCGAAGGGGAATCCGGCGAAAAGCTCGCGGACCAGGCTGGCGATGACTCCAAGTGGGAACGCATGCGGCTGGGGATCTGGTCCGCGCCGGAACGAATGGGAGTCAAGCGCGCCATATTCCGCAAGACAATCACCGTGCCCAAGGAGTGGGAAAAGGGCTGCTGCCGACTATGGCTGCGCGGCACCGGCTACCCCGATTTCTTCAAGGAAGGCCGCTTGTTCCTTGACGGAAAACTGTTCCTGAATCGCAATTTCGGCGGGGAAGGTCCGCCCGCCGGCGGCGAAGACGTGCTGAAAGCCGGCACAAAGCATACGCTTGCCGTCGAAGTCGTCTCGCCGGGCGTCATCGCGGGGGCTGCTGCCGACTGCTGGCTGTCGTTCGTGCCGGACCCTTTGCGGACGATTGATCTCAACGGAACGTGGGCCACCACCAAAGACATGTTCCAGGGAAGCGGCGAAGTGAGCCTCCCCGGCCGCTACGAAGCCAAGACATTACGGCGCTCGGTGGCCGTGCCCAAAGAATGCGAAGGGAAGAACCTGGTGCTGATCATCAGGTCGGAGCGCATGTTCCACGTCTTCGTCAACGGCACTTATATCCCCTTCTCTGGCGGACCCAACAAGGGCGGTAACGAGATCAACATCACGCCGTACCTCCGCTACGGGGAGAAGAATGACATCCAGTTGATCAATGTCTACGACCGAGGCTTCATTGAATACCTGAGCCTGCACGTCTACGACAAGGAGCAGAATTATCCATGAGGAGTGATTCGATGACGGCGAAACAGAGGATCTTGGTCCCACTGGTTCTCATATCCAGTCTATGCTTGCTGCCAGCCTGCGATTCCCCCCGGGACACCGGCATCGAGAAGGACAAGACGGCCAGTCCCATCTCCAAGAGACTGCGGGGCTACGGTGCTCTGAAGGTTTCGTTCCAGACGATCAAGAGCGCGGACGGCGCCTGTGACTTGTGGACGTTTGGGGCCGAGAATCGCGAAAAGGCGTCAACCACGGTCGGGAAGTTCCTGGCCGATCTGACGCTTTCGCCCGGCGTACAGCGCGAGGAACTGGAGATCGCCGGCATCCGTTACTCGCTCATTGTCGTGGCAGGCGGCGCGAGTTATTCAGGGTTTGTCGTGGACACCACGGGATATGTAGTTGCGGCGGAAAGCGCCGGTTGTCTCAAGAAGCTGCTGCAGACGCCCGCATCGCTCGGCATCAAGGACGTGTCCAAGGTCGTCACGGCTCTGAAGTACCCTCCATACCTGGACCGTTTCGACCGGTATGGCTGGGGATTCTACGGCGTCGAGGCGCCGGGGACGGCTGAACGGAAAGAGGATCCCGCCGAGGAGTTGGCCTTCTGCGCCAGGCACAATTTCCGTATCGAAATGTGGCCGCAGCCCGCCAATCATGCAGACTCCTTCAGCGTAACGGCTTGGGAAGCGATGGGCTGGCGAACGAAGGAAGCCGAGCGGTTGGGCATCCCAATCTCCGCGCGGCTCTATGGCGGCGGCGGCCTGAATATCTTGCCCATCCGCAAGGAGCTTTCAGAACTGCACCAGTTGCCGCTGCCCTGGCTGGACGGCG
Organism: Planctomycetota bacterium; assembly: GCA_026692735.1. Taxonomy (GTDB): domain Bacteria; phylum Planctomycetota; class SZUA-567; order H5-PLA8; family H5-PLA8; genus JAPLOD01. The sequence continues at coordinate 4,738 of JAPLOD010000089.1, forward strand.
GCTGGTATGGCTCGAGCCTGGAGTACCGCTCGGCGCCGCAGCAGTCCTGGTACAACAAGAACGCGCAGCTCTATATGGCGCGGCAGACGCAAGACCAGATTCGCGGCATGCTCAGAATCGCCATGGAAGTCGGGAGTTGGATGCTGCCCTACGGCGAACTGTCCAACGAAGCGTGGGTCGAATTCCACGGCGACCGTTCCCCGGCGGCCATTGAGAGCTGGCTCGAGACGCTGCGCAGGCGCAACAAGCTTTCGCTCGACGAAGTGTCCAGGATGTACCGCGCGGCGAGGCCGTTCCGCTCGTGGGACGAAGCGCCTATTCCCGAGTTTGCCACGTTCTTCGGGCTTGGTGGGATGGTGAAGTCGCTGGACAACAGTTGGTACGTCCGGCCCGAGGCCGACGCGGACCAAGGTTCCAAAGAGGAATGGTGGAAGGCGGATATCGCCACGGCCGAATGGGAGAAGGTAGATCTTCCCGGCGACGTTCGCGTCCATAAGTATTTCCGCGTCAAGAAATGGTTCATCCGCGAGTTTGAATTGAAGGCGGGCGAGCTTCCGGAAAAGCCAGTCTATCTTTACAGCTTTGTATCCGTGTCCAACAACGATCCGCGTAACAAGACCGCCGTCTATCTCAACGGCCAGGTCGTCGGTGAGACCGGAACCTGGGGCGCGTGGAACGTCAGCAGGTATCTGAAGACCGGCGTTAATCGCATCGCGTTCCGCCCGCCGACCGAGTTCGCCGGGCATGTGTTCCTGAGCATCGAGCCGCCGGCGGTCTACCCGTACCTGGGCGCGGAACGCAATCGTCTGTTCGCGATCTACACGGAATGGTGCCACCTCACCGGCAAGCACGCTTCGGCCCAAACGGTGCTGGCCGGCATGCGGCAGGCGGACCCCGACCGGCCGATCAAGATCATGGCCATGCCGATGACGATATTTGACCTGGCCGAACGTTATGGCGCGTGGGGGCATTTCACGGGCGAAGGCAATTGGTTCTTCCCCTGGTACAAACGGTATGGCTTCCTCTACGGCGTGCCCGGCACGAGCGAAGGCGGCGGACCATCAAACAACGTTGCCGAAATGATTATGCTCTACCAGCGCGTGTTCCTCGAAGGACTCAACGCTCACGATCAGGTCTTCGTGGTCCAGCACATCACGCGCCGGCCCGCTCTGAAGCAGTGGTGGGAAGAGCACATCGCGACGCTGAAGCAGTTGGGCCGCTACGACATCTCCGGGCCGCAGGTGGTGCTCTATCGTCCACTCGAGGCGTCCGTGGAGCTTATTCCCGTCCCGGTGCCCGAGGGCGCCAAGTCTCGCCCGGTCCAGCGTATCTGGGACTGGGATATTGGCCGCGGCACGCTGCAGTCCATCGGACATTCGTATCTCTACGCCGACAACAGAGCGATCAAGGACGGGAAACTGGCAGGTTATCCGATTCTCATGGACTGTGGCGCAGAAGTCGTCACGCAGGAAGCCGTGAATAAGATCCAGGAATGGGTCCAGCAAGGCGGAACGTTCATCACCTGGCCGTTCACCGGCCGCTGCCTGCCCGACGTTCCCGATAGCTGGCCGATCAACCAGCTCACCGGCTGCACAGTCAAGACGCTGCGCGCTCCCGGCAAAGGCAGCGTGACCATCGGAAAGCAGCAACCGGTCTTCACGGAACTGGTCGGCAAGACGTTCCCGGATAACGGTTCCAGCAAGGACTGGCAGGACTTCGAACACAATCTCGTGAGCACCGAACTCGAAGCCGGCCCGGACTGCGAAGTCCTGGCGACGTTCGAGAATGGCGCTCCGGCCATCGTTGTGCGGAAGCTGGGCAAGGGCCGCGTCGTCGCCCTGGGCAGCGCGTTCTTTCGGGGTGCGCACGACCAGAAAGGCATCTGGTGGCCCGAGGAGTTGGAATCCACGTTCTTCCGCGACCTTCTCAACGGCCTGGGACTGAAAGCGGTCAATACCACAACGGACCTGCGCGTCTGGCCGCAGCGTTACCGGACGAACAACGGCCTGGACGAGGTCGTTGTCGTCTGCAACTTTGCCGATGGTGACCGGACCGTCACGCTCAATGTCTCGATGGATCGCCGCCCGACGAAGGTTTATCGAGCCGCGATGAACTCGGTGGAGGAGGTGACGAACTTCACCTTTGAAGGCAATACGTTGAAGATTGCCGGCGTGAACATCCCCAAGGACGAAGTACAGGTCTTTTACTTCCGCGAGAACAGTCCTTTGGCCGCGGCCGAACACTGGTGGGCGTACCAGCAGAAGTTGTGGAAGCCGACCGACACAAGCGTCAAGGTGGATCTGGGCCCGATTTCGCACGGCCACTGGGTTGATCCCACGCTGGACCTCAAACGCGACTGGAAATGGACTCAAGATGCCCAAGCCGCGGATGCCTGGACCACGAGCTTCGACGACAGTTCCTGGAAGAGCTGGGACCTGGATATCTTCAACGCGGTCGGTGCCGATCCGAAGAGACCGGTCTATGCGCGGAAAGTGTTCTCCGTGCCCGCGGCGTGGCTGAAGGCTGGCGGGCGCACGCGTTTGACACTCCAGGGACGCGATCGGAACTTTCTGGTCGGGGACAGCACCTGCAAGGTGTATCTGAACGGCACGTTGCTGCCCAAGGCCGGGTATCAGTTTGTCGAAGAGCATCTGAAAGAGCGTGGGAACATTTTGGCCCTCGAAATATCACCGCCACGCTGGGGCGACTATATCGGCGTGTGGGGTTCGGCCTACATGACCCGCGAAAAACTCCCCGTCGAAACCGTGAGCCTGAGCGGTGAGTGGACCGGCACGGCCGACGGCAAGCCCGTAACCTTCCAGCTTCCTGGCAAGGGCGCCTGCGTTGATCCGTCGCGCAGCATCCTCATTCCGGCGGACTGGAAGGATAAGTACATCGTAACGTATTACGCGAAGGGCACTCAGTCATGCACGCTGGGCGCCATCGTGAACAACCGCTTCCCCATCCGCAGCGGCTTCCAGACCGGCGGCGAAGTGGAAGTGGATATCACGGACTTCTTGAACTTCGGGCAGGAGAACCTGATCTCGCCGCTCTACTCCATCGGACCGTACGTCGGCAAAAAGGGCAAGCCCCTGGCTTGGGAGTTCTCAAAGATCGAGCTCAGGCTCTATCCCAGGAAAGAGCACAGAGGTTTATTTCAACGCGGGGGCTGAGGGTATGGAAAGCAGCCGGAGCATCGCCGGATATGTTTCGCCTTCGGCGGTGCGGGAATTCAAGATGCTCTCGCCGGCCGCTAACAAGAAAGCGCCGGTGCTCTGGCGTTACACGACCGAGAAGCCCGCCGACGATTGGTTCAAGCCGGAGTTCGACGCCTCGATTTGGAAGGAAGGTCTCTCCGCCTTCGGCGCCAGCCCGCGCGAACAGACGGCGTGGAAGACCCCGCCTGTGTGGATACGGCGCGAATTCGAGATCGGCGGCGAGAAGCTGAACGCGCCGCAGTTGCTGGCGCACCACGCGCTGGGCGCGGAAGTCTACATCAACGGCGTTCTGGCGAACAAGATGACTGGCTATACCATCGAGTACCAGGAGTATGAGATCAGCTCCGCGGCGCGCGCGACACTGAAGCCCGGCAAGAACGTGATGGCCGCGCACGGGTTCCACAACGGCAACCAGCAACTCCTGGACGTTGGCGTAGTTGACCCGCAGCCGCCGGCGCAAGGCAAGTGAGACTGCGGCGACACAATGGATTGGCCACCCGACATTGCGTGGGTTACAAGGGAGTCAGGATTGCGATGGTCAATCGTACTGTCTATCTCATAGCCATTGGAGGCATCATGCTGACTGTCGTTCCCGCCGGCGCCGATTGCTGCCATGCGGCGGATGGATCTCTCCGCATCGAAGTGCTTGCGGGCCCTGGCGAGGTAGCGATGGGGAGAGCGGTGACGCTGGACGTCTCCGTTCGAGACGACAAAGGCACTCCAGCGGCGAATTGCCTGCTCCTGACGTATGTGAATGAACGGCGGTGGGGGGCGCATGAGGTAACGGATGGGCAGGGGAAGGCGCGACGGAGCGGAGGTATACTGTAGCGGCAAGACAAGACGAGCGGTTCCGGAGGCGGGTCATGAGAACTTCTATTCCTCTTCTACTAGGCGTTCTGATCTTCGTGGCCGTAGAAACGCCCGCCGCAGATCCGTCCGCGCCGGGTCTGCTGGGCGCTCCGGGATTCGAGCCCTCGCCCCAGCAGCCGTTCGGCTGGCGCGGCGACGGCTCGGGGCGCTTTCCGGGCGCCACGCCGCCGCTCGAATGGTCTTTGAAGAAGAACGTGCGCTGGAGCACCGTGGTCGGTCGGAGCTATTCGTCGCCGATCGTAACCGCCAAGCTTGTCTTCGTGACCTCCGAACCGAATCTTCTGGTGTGCCTCGACCGCGCCGACGGAAAGGTAATCTGGAAGGTCGAGATGAAGCCCACCGACGTGGCCGACGAGAAGGGTCGCAAAATGGCCGCGGGCTACGAGGTGGCGCCCGCCGGCGCCGGGATGACCGCCGCAACACCTCTTACCGACGGCAAGAACGTCTACGCGGTCTTCGCCAACGGCATCGTGCGCGCCGTCGGTCTGGATGGCGAACCTCAGTGGACCACCTTCATTGACGCGGAGCAGAACACCGGCTACGGACGCAGTTCCTCTCCCATCCTCGCCGCAGGCAAGTTGATCGTGCACATGACCAACCTCTACGCCTTCGACCCGGCTACCGGCAAGCAGCTTTGGGTGAACGCCAAGACGAAGTCCCGCTATGGTACGCCCACAGGCTTCACGCTGGGCGCGAACAACCTGATCGTGACGCCGGCCGGCGACGTGGTTCGGGTGGACGACGGGACAAGCGTCGCTGCGTCCATTGGCAACACTCTTCACTCATCGCCGGTCGCCGCCGATGGCGTGGTCTACTTCTGCGAGAAGGACGTCAGCGCCGTGCGGCTGGCCGCGGCCTTCAAAGACGAGGAGTTGTGGTCAGGCGAGATCGAGGGCGAACTCTTCGGGTCGCCGCTGCTGCACGACGGCGTGCTCTTCACGGCAAACGCCCAGGGCGAATTGATCGCGTTCAACACCGCTGCGAAAGGTTCGACGGACCCCTTGATCGCGCCGCGGAGCCTGCTCGGCGAAGTCAAAGATAAGACCGGAAAACCAATCGCCTATGCCAGCCTTGCTCTCGCGGGCAAACACCTCTTTCTCAATACGACCATAGGCGACATCATCGTGCTCGAAGCGACACGCGAGGCCAAGCCGGTGGCCAGGAATTCGCTGCGCGATGGAACGGGCTCCGCACCGGTGTTCTCAGGCAAAGAGATGTTCCTGCGCGACGGTGACAAGCTCTTCTGTATCGGCGAGTAATGGGGGCTGCGGCCATGAACACGGACCAAAGATCTGGATCGAGCGCCCTTGTCGTCACGCTGGCGCTGGTGTTGTGCGCCTCCTGGCTCTGCCCTCTCCTCCAAGGGACGGGAGGAAACGCCTGCCTTGCCGCTGAGTCCGGCGGGAAGAACGCCAACGCGCCGCTGGGCTCGCCCGACTTCTATCCCTCACCCGAGCGCCCCATCGGCTGGCGCGGCGACGGGACCGGGAGATTCCCGGCCGCCAACCCGCCTGCGCAGTGGGGGCGAACGATCAAGGGGTTCTACGCCGAGCTGCAGTGCCAGGCCGGCAAGCCGCAAGGTCCGGCCAAGGCTGGCGAGCCGCTCAACATGGGCTTCTTGCGCGACTGGGTCATCCTCGGACCCTATGACGTCAAGGACTTCAAGACCGGATGCGACGAGGATATCCTCAAAGACGAAACTACGTTGCAGCCTCAGGTGGGCGACAAGTGCGGCGACAAGACCTGGACCCATTGGCATGTATCCGTGGAGAACCAGAGCCGGAGCGACGGCAAACTGTTCGTGGATTTCGCCCAGGCCTATGGCAAGACCGAGCAGCAGGAGTGGCAGAACCATCCCGGCCGCATGGAGCCCTGGGCGGCCTACGCCCAGACCTGCCTGTGGTCGCCTGTGGCAGGAAAGGTGCGACTCCGAATCGAGGGCAACGGCGCGCGGAAGGCCTGGCTCAACGGCGAGCCGGTCAAGATGCCCGGCCAGTGGGATCCCTCGCCGGCCTTCGAGCTCAAGCAAGGCTGGAACAACCTGGTGGTCAAGGCTGTTTCCTCGAAGGGCGGCTGGAATTTCGTGGCCCACGTCGCTCCGCTGCCACCATACGAGTACGAGACCAGGAACATCCAGTGGATGACGCGAATGCCTGGGCCGAGTTGGTGTTCGCCCATCATCGTCGGCGACAAGATCTTGGTCAGTGCCGACGGCGGTACGCTCGTCTGCCTGAACAAGACGGACGGCAAGGTGCTCTGGATGCGCAGCACCACCTACTACCATGCCGTTGATGCCGACGAACAGAAAAGACTCGCGGACCTCGAACCCAAGGTTAAGCAGCTCGACGAGGCCTGCTCAGGCCTGCCAGCGCTGATAAACGAGAGCATCAGCCCCGATGGCATGAAGGCCGACCGCAACGAGGTCCTCAACAAGAAGATCAAGGACAAGTGCGACCTCGAAAGGGCGATCCAACAGGCCTTGGTCAAGAGCAACAAGAAGAAATACAACGCCTGGGACAACGACGCGGATTGGTCCAAGTACAACCCCACCAGCGACGGCAACTACGTCTGGGCGGCGTTCTGGGGCGGCAACAAGGGCATCGGCGCCAACGCCGTGGCCTGCTTTGACCTCGACGGGAAACGCATCTGGAGCCACTTCTGCGGCCAGACCAACATAGAGGAGCATGGGACC
>JAPLOD010000090.1 GCA_026692735.1 Planctomycetota bacterium
AAATCCGAAATCCGAAATCCGAAATCCGAAATCCGGCAAGCCGTGGACGGGCGTGGACGAGTCGGGGCTGAAGGACGTCGGCTATCTCGAATGCACGCTGAAACGGCGGGAACACGACATGACGCGGCTTGAGCAGTTCACGGAAGCCGAGCTGTCCATTCCCGAGGACGCGAACCTGCCGCTGCTGCAGTTGATGGGTGTGCTGAGTTTCAAGAGCCGCGCCGACCTGAGCCTCGATTACGGCCTCGAAGTCTTCACCGCCGAACTCTCGATGGGTATGGGCCTCGTGGCGAGCTCACACGGCGTCCGCGATAACGAGGAGCTGATGGTCACGCAGCAGATTCGCCAGGGGCGTAAGATTCTGTTCGACCAGCTCGAACGCATGCCCATCGGCGCAAAGAGCGCGCCGCTGGTCGAGCTGATGCCTTTTCAGCGCAGTCCCAACGTCAGAGAAGGCTACAGTTGGGACATCGCCATGCTCGACAGCAGCCTGGTCAGCGTGGACAGCAATGCGAAGCCCCGCCTGATCGCCCTGAGGGTCAGATGCACCGGGCGCCGTGAAATCATGCACGAGGGCGAGAAGGCGATGTCCTACGAAGTGTCCAGCGAGGACGGGAAGGCCCGCGCGTGGTACTCGAGCGACGGCACCGTCCTCAAACAGGCCTACACCATCGCGGACGTGCTCGATGTCATGGTGGTCCGCGCCGATCCCAAGACCTACTGCCGCCGGCCGAACGCGCGCCGCTACGGCGGCATTCCCAGCCGGCCACCCTCCGAGACTCCTCAAAAGAACCCGCGATGATCGAGATACGCAGCCTGCGCAAGGTCTACGGCGACAAAGTCGCGCTCCACAGCCTCGACCTGTCGGTGCAAGAAGGCGAAGTCTTCGCCTTCCTCGGCCCCAACGGCGCGGGCAAGACCACCACCATCAAGGTCATCGCCGGCCTCCTGCGCCCCACCTCCGGCAGCGTCGCTGTGGGCGGCTTCGACCTGGCCACGCATGGCCTGCAGGCGCGCACGCTCATGAGCTATGTGCCGGATGAGCCCTATCTGTACGACAAGCTGACGGCGCGCGAATTCCTGCGCATGATGGGCGACCTCTACGGCATGCCCCGCGAGAAGATCGAGGCGCGCATTGACATGATGTCCGCGCTCTTCGAACTCGAGGAGTTCCTCGATAACCTGACCGAAAGCTTCAGCCACGGCATGAAGCAGCGTGTCGTCATCGCCGCCGCCCTGCTGCACGAACCGCGCCTCCTGGTCGTGGACGAGCTGATGGTCGGCCTGGACCCCAAGAGCGCGCGCAAGGTCAAGGACACGCTGCGGGAGCTTTCCCGGACCCGCCGCATGACCGTCTTCCTCTCCACGCACACGCTCTCAGTCGCTGAGGAGGTCGCGGACCGCGTCGGCATCCTCAATCGCGGCCGCCTCATCGCGCTCGGCACGCTGGCCGAGATCAAGCAGGCGCACGCGTCGCAGACCGGCCAGCAGCACGAAAAATTCGAGGACCTGTTCCTCGACATGACGGCAACAGAGTAGCCTCGTGCCACTGCGAGCTAGCTCGCAGTGCCACGCCCCGGGGCGCTCTCGGGTCCGTGGCCGTTCCTGGGACCGGCCGGCATTGGCACAAACGGCACGGCGCAAGGTGTTATTGTCTGTCGTCTGGCGCGGCAGTGGCACCAGCCTTCCCTAGTTTCCCAGTTTTTTCTCCGGGTCTATGGTGACCGAGTTCGACTTGTATTTCCGGTTAAGTTTCTGGTCGTGAAGAATGATGTAAACCATGGGTGGCGGTTTCGCCCCCTTAGTCCGCATGAAGTAAATTTGCTTGTCCATACTGTCGCGAGACGCCAGCGTCCACGAGTCCACGGAAGCACCATTGGCGTCGTGGATTGTCACATACAACCTTTGTGTCGAAGAATAAGTGGTACGGGTCTTACTCGCTGTTTCGGAGCTGGGCTTCAACGGCTCGAAAATCCAATCCGGATATGCGTTGCGATTAGTGATCGTCAGGTAGTAATAAGTCCTATCAATGCCGTCAGTAAATCCGCTGCTGAGGCCTTGGCCCCTGTATGCCAGCCGTGGCAACGGAACATCTTCCTTTCGCGCGGCGACCTCGGGATCCAGTTGCTCGAGCCCAGCCTCGATCTTCCCAAGAGCGGCTGTCGCCTTAGTCTTTCCGAATCCTGTCAACCCTGATTCTGAGCTCTTATACCAATACCACGCCCTTCCGAGGCAAGCAACCTGTGCTAAACTGCTCTGTTTCTGGGCAAGTGCAAGCCACTCTTCGCCTAAGGCTGCCTGTTCTTCGGCCTGCTGCGGCTTACCAAGGTCCTTCTGCGCAATGGACTTCAAAGCGCTGTCGGAACTCTTAGCCAGGTTCGGCAGGCCCGCATCCCACTTCTCCTTCGCGAAACAGAGATACCTGCCGACGCTCAAGTTCAGGGCTGGGTCGTCAGCCTTCTCGTTGATCGTTTTCAGCGCGGGCAGCGCGGCTGCATATTCACGCTGCATAGCACCGAGTCTCTGCGTCTTTGCCCTGAAACGGTTGTTCAGCGGAATGTTCTTTGCGGCTTGCGCCGCCGCGCTCCCACTGCGCACTGCCTTAAACGCGATATCGTAGTTGTCGCAGGCGGCCGCCTCATCCGCCAACGCCGCATATTGCCGGGCGGCCTCCTCCCGGCCATCGGGAGAGGTGACTTGCGCCTCGGCCCTGGTAATAGCGGCGCTCTTCTCCGCGATGGAATCAACGTCAAAGACCAAGGCTATCTCCGTTACCGCTTCAACGGCCTGCGCCGCGTCCCCGCCGAGCACGGCGATGTCGCGCGCGTCACAGAGAAGCGCGTACTTGGAGGGCAAGTCCTTCTGTTCCGCGATGCCCTGGGCTAGGAGCTTCCCGGCAAGCGCCGACCTGTCCGAGGGCGTCGGCTTGGCATAGTCCGCTTTGAAGGCATCCCGGATGGTTTTCTGCGCCTCCGCCACTGCGGCCTTGGCCGGGAGCGGCGCCCTGTCTCCGGCTTTCTCCTGGCCAGGCTGAGCGCCAGGACCAGCCACGTCTTTCCCGGCTGGTACGCCAACTCCTGGTTCGGCAGTCTTTGGCCCCACTGCCACGTCAATGCCGCCGACCCCGGCCGGCTTGGTCTTGGCGGCTACTTGCGGCGAACCCTTCATCGTCCCCTGTTGGTACTGCCTGAGGAATGCTCTGAGGGTGACAGGAGAGGTGATATAATCTATGTTCCCTTCTCGCATTCCCATAGTAATTAGCCCGCAGAATTGAGTGTTATCGAAAATAGGGGAGCCGGTCAATGTTGTGTCACGTTTGATACAGGCTGGAAGGAAATTATCTGCTCCTTTTATTTGGGGACCTGCTGAAGCCATTAAGTTAGAAGGCGGATAGGTCGCATAGCCTATACAGACTGTGTGCCTTGGGCCGCAGGCAAAAGTGATTCCGTTCTTGCTCAAAGATATGCCTCTAGAGCGTGACACTGGAATTTCTTCGCTTGGATTTATTGTTCCACCTGTATTGAGCAGCCCACCTGATTCTCCTTCTTTTGGAAAATCCCTATATAAGCCGAGCAGTGTGTGTCCGGGAATTGGGGTATGGCGGGAAAGTCTTGGAATCAGTTGTTTGATTCTTTCATTAGGCTCGTTTGTGTAAAAGAGGGCGAGGTCGGCTGCCTTGGAGTCTGCAACTAGACTTAGAGATCCGCTTAGCTGATGGGGATTGGTTTCTGAAACGATTACATAATGCTTGTCAAGGGCTGAATCACCAAGTTTCTCATATGCGCGTGAATAAGTTGTAAGAATAAAATTCGGGCTGACAAACATACCTGTTCCAGATACCATATGTGTGTGTTTATCATTAAATCCAATTATCGTTGCAAGGTGTTGGCTGTATGTTTTGAAGAGATGAGCGGCGGCGTTATTTCGGCTTTCGGGGGTTTCTTTGTGCGGGGCTGAAACAGATGTATCGTCTGACAGCATGGTTTCTAAATCGTCTTGGGGGAGACCGGCTGAATTGGGGGCAATTTGTATGTCATCTACCAAGATAGTTTGCTCAGAGGGTGTCTTTCCGATTTCCATTGGCGGGCGGATGATTTCTATTATTATGGGGTCGTTGTCTTTATGTCTTGCTCTTGGCGGGGCGTCTGCGGCGGAGACTGACGGAGCGGTTGTGCCTCCGGTTTCGAGCCCGGCGATCCTATTGAGGTACGGCTCGGCGCCCGCGCGCAGACCGGCGTCCTGCGCCTTGGTGAAGTACTCCTTTGCTTTGGCCCCATCCCCCGCGTACAGGAAGAGTAGGCCTCGCCTGCGCAGGTTCTCGACCGCGTGTGCGATATTGGGCGCGTATTGGTCTATGTCCTCAACGTGAATCTGTTCAGCGGGCAGGGCAATCTCCGGCCCGCCAACATCCAATGTTATCCCCTTGCTCTTGGGATCGTCCTTGACCTTACCGGTGATTGTCCCGTTGCCCTTCTTCAGCGTAACGGTCTTGCCCGCCATCTTGCGGATCGCCTCCACGGCTTGCCGCCGCAGCATGTCCACAACCGCAACGTCAGCCTGTTCGAGTTGGATAAGCTCCTTGGCATCAGCGAACCCCGGATCCTGCGCTCTTCGCTCCAGAATGCCGACGGCCTCGGCCGACTTGCTCTGTGCCAGGAGCGGCGCAATTTCCTTGAGTACGGCGGAGAAAAGCTGCTGCGCTTTTGCGGCGCGGGCGTCGGCAGCACGGATGTCTCTCTTGGTGTCGTCAGGTGTGGACGGAGCCGGGGGTGGGGGCGGCGCGGGTTCAGGCGTTGTTTTCGTGTCGGGGGCGGGTTGATCCTCCGCCTTTGTTGGTGTTGCCGGTAACAAAGTCGTGGTCTTTGCCGGCGCAACCGTTTCGGTCTTGATGCGTTCCGCGGGTTGCGGATTATTCGCAGCGGTCTCGGTGTCTTGCTTACCGCGAGACAGCAGCGCGAACAACACAGTCAGCACCCCTACGCCGAATACCCCCAAGGCGATGTACGCGGGTTTCCTCTTTGACCCACCAGCCACAGGTTGAGGCTGTACCGCGTCATCACCACGCCGAATCCCGCCGCGCCGCTTGAGAGGCCCGTGCTGTCTCGTTCCCACTGGCGACAACGGCCCCGCTGTGCGTCGGGGACCGGCGGCAGGCTCACGTGCTGGAGTACGCCGCACGGCAACCGATGACTTGCCCTCGGCAACTGCCTGGCTGTTCGGCATCTTGCCGTCAATCACCAACGCCAGGTCGTTCAGTAACTCCGCACAGTCGCGGTAGCGATCCGCTGGTTGCTTCGCCATCATTTTCTGCATGATGTAGACTACGCCGTCAGGAACATTCTTGTTGATGTCCCGCGGGTTTGGCAACTCCTCGTTGAGATGCTTCGTCATGACGATGGCGGTTGTCGCGCCATCGAAAGGAGTCTGGCCTGTGACCATGTGATAGAACGTGGCCCCAAGCGAGTAGATGTCTGCGCGGCCGTCAATCTCCTTGTCGCCGCGGGCCTGCTCAGGCGAGATGTAGTGTGGCGTACCCAGCGCTATGCCCGTTTGGGTCAGGAAGGACTGGTCTGTTCCGCCAATGGTTCTCGCCAGGCCCAGATCGAGGATTCTAACCACGCCGCCGGCCGTGAGGATGATGTTGGCGGGTTTGATGTCGCGGTGGATGACGCCGTTGTCATGGGCGTGTTTCAGACCACGCGCCACCTGCACAACAACGCTCATGGCCTCGTCGCAAGGAAACCGGCGCTGCTTGAGTGTCTTATCGAGCGTCTCGCCCTCGCAGTATTCCATCGCGTAGTAGTGGTAGCCGCGGTCCTCGCCCGCGGCGAACGCGCTGACGATGTTGACGTGGTTGAGCTTCCCGGCGGATTGAGCTTCGCGACGGAAGCGCGACACAAACTCCTGGTTGTCCCCGAGCTTTTTCGGCAATACTTTGAGGGCGACCTTGCGCCCAATGTTCACGTCCTCGGCGAGGTAGACCGTTCCCATCCCGCCTTCGCCCAGCTTCTTGAGCAGCTTATACGGCCCAAGATGCGTAATCCCGCCGGCTTGCTGGGACTGGATTTTCCTGAGAATGTCCTCGCGCTGGACCGCGGTTATGACATCCTGCCCGACCAAGGCATCCGCAAGCGAGATGAGAGAACCTTTATCGGCGTTTAGCGCCTGCAGCTTGCGAGCGGCTTCAATGTGTTCGGCACGTGCGATTCCCGCTTGGAGTGCGTAGCGGGCAAAGGCTTCATCGGCGAAAATGGCGACAATGTCAACCATGGGACGTCCCCTCCGAGAATCCATCGCTCCTCTTGGTAACATTCCGTCCGCGGCGGTGGGGCGATCTGACAGATCGCCCTACAGGCGCGACCCGAATGCACTGACTTTGCTGGTGAACTGCGTTGCGGCTGGCGTGGTGTACGGACTGGTAGGACTGCGACACCAGCTCACGTAATGATCGGACAGGTCCGGTCATCAATTGCCCGCTCCACACCGTATCAACCGCTTTCGATGTTAGCGTCTTACGAAGCCTCATCGAGGGTTCACTCCCGTTCACCCGCCCAATCGTCCCCTCCCTGGCGTTTTCCTGTCGGTTCGGTACTTCCGCCTTCGGGACATCCCTCGCTTCACACCCCGCCGTTGCCAGCGACGCATGGAGGAATGGGGACGAGTCTGAACACTAACTCGGCTGGCACAAACTGCTTATGCCAGCACTCAATCAAGCGACCTCATGTCGCACGCAGTTCCCTGATGCTCGCGCATCTTCAAATTGTCACGACGATGCTCTCTTCTGTTTCCTCCGATGGTTTTGCAGGTTCAACCGTAACTTCCATTACGCTACCCCTCTGGCCGGGACATGTCAACGGTTATCTGGATAAGAGATGGCGCGCTGCCGCGGGTTTTGCCGCAGGGCGCGTGCACCAGTCCGGCGTTGAGCAACCTCGCGGCGCGCGGTTGAGGCCGATGCGACGCGAACCGCGTGTGGCTCGCCCCCCTGGTGCGGCAATTGCCGTGGTCTGTCACCGAATTCCTGGTTCCTGCCGCTGCCCTTGCCGTCCAGCGTGAAGTTCGCAAGCGCCGCGCCAACGTCCACCGACGCTGACTGGAGATGGGGCTTCCGACATGGCGGCGAACGTGGTATAAGGACCAGCCGCGTCAGCGTAAGGCGAACCGACGAACGCGGGCCGCGATCCGAACGCAGGCCGTGGCACTGCGAGCCAGCTCGCAGTGGCACAGGGCGAGGTCATCTATGCGAGGACTCATCTTGGCAGCCGCACTTGTAGCCTTCCCGCCAACGGCGTGCGCCGCATTGGCGCCTTGGGGGGCGAACGTCCACCCGAGCGACGCGGCCAAGCGCCACGTCGAGGAGATCGTGAAGGGCGAGCACCGGTACGCGGTCGTTCAGGGCGGCACGATGGACGGGCGCAACTGCAGGTCGCCGCTCGGATGCGGGATGTCGAGAGAGGGCGTCTGCGAGCAGACCTGGGAATCCAACCGGTCGGTCAGGCTGGAGAACGTGGGCGACACCGACGTGGTCAATCCGTGGCTATCCAACGGCCGGAATAACTTCCGCAGCCTGGACGATATCGTGGCCGCGGCGGTCGCGCCGGGCATGACCGATGCAGAGAAGGCCTTCGCGTTGTGGTTCCAGGAGCTCCGCCACCGCTACCACTTCATAGGGGGCGTGGACAACAATGAGCTGTGCGACCCGGTGAAGGTCTTCAACGTCTACGGGCACAACACGTGCGGCAACGACTCCATCTGCCTGGCCGGGCTGTGGCGGAAAGCCGGGCTCAAGGCGGCTCCGGCGCGGGCGGTGGGGCACTGCATCTCCCAGGCCTTCTACGGCGGCGCATGGCACTTCTTCGACGGCGACCTGCATGCGGTCTATCTCATGCGGGACAACGAAACCGTGGCCGGCGAGCAGGACATCGTGCGCGACCACGACCTTGTCAAACGCGGCCACACACAGGGCATCCTGTTCCCCGACAGCCGGGCCAGCGAGGAGGGCGAGGCGGCGCTGTACGTCTTCGAGGGCGCAGTGACCGGGGAACGGAACTGCAAGGGCGACACCACCCTGAACATGACGCTCCGGCCGGGCGAGGCGCTGGTCTGGCGCTGGGGGCATCTCGATCCGCCCAAGTGCCAGGGCGGGTCGAAGCCCCTGTATCCCGACATGATCTGCAACGGGTTGTGGGAATACCGCCCGGATTTCGCGAAGGAGACATGGCAGAAGGGGGCGGACAAGGTCGAAGGGGTCAAGGCGGGAGCCGACGGCCTCGCCGCCGAGGAGGGCAAGACCGGGACCATCGTCTGGACGATCCGCAGTCCGTACGTCTTCGTGGGCGGAAGGCTGGAGACCGAGGGGGGCGGGGCGAAGTTCGCCATGTCCGTTGACGGCAAGTCATGGTCGGACGTTGGGGAGAGCATGGACAAGCTTCTCCTGTCGAAAGGCCCGGCGAGATACCAGTACCAGCTCCGTTGCCAGCTCTCCGGCGACGCCGGCTTGAAGCGCCTTGCAATCGTCAACGACCTGCAGATGGCCCCGTTGTGCCTGCCCGAGATGGCCGTCGGCGAGAACGCGTTCGCCTACACGGACCAGACGCCGGGCGAGCGGAAGGTGCGGATCACGCACGAATGGGTCGAGCGGTCGGCGTCGAGGCCCCCCGAAGCCCCGCCGTCTCCCGTCTATCCGCCCGATGGCGGCGAGTCCGACGGCACGGACTTCGCCTTCCGCTGGAACCCGCCGAAGGACCCCGACGGCGACGGGATCGCGGACTACCATTTCGAGCTCTCGAACCGCGCGGACCTGAAATGGCCGCTCTCCATGAGCTTCTACAAGCTCGTCTCCCGCACCGCCGACAAGGGCAAGGCGCAGTACACGCTGCCGTGCGCGGGACTGCTGACGCCCGAGCGGCGGTACTTCTGGCGCGTGAGGGCGAAGGACGAGAAGGGCGTGTGGGGACTGTGGAGTGGGACCTGGAGCTTCACCGCGCGGGGACCGTCGCCGCCCCTCGAGGTGACCCTCGATTGCGACCGCAACAAGGGCGCGGGAACGCTGCGCTGGAAGCCCAACCCCGCGGGCCGGACGCCGGCGCCGAGGTTACCAACGAAATACCGCGTCTACGCGAGCGATGAGAAGGGCTTCTCCATCAGCGACGAGCCGTACAAGGTCAACGTCGGCGCCTCGAAGGATGTGACCTCGCCGTTCCCGGCGAACTTCGTGGCCGAGACGGCGGCCGTGGAGCTGGCCGTCCTCGGCCCCGAGGTCGCCCTCCCCGGCGCCAACAAAACGTTCTACCGCGTGGTCGCCGTGGACGGGCAGGGCAAGCGCAGCGGGCCCTCCGACTACGCCGAGGCGCCCAGGCCGCTCATCGTCAGCAAGCCGGTGACGACGGCGAAGCTCGGCGCGGAGTACCGCTGTCAGGTCTCGACGATCCGTTCGCTCGGCGACCTGAGGACGAGGATCGCCGGCGGCCGGGAGGTGTGCAGCTTCTGGGACGCCGAGAAGCCCAGGTACGCGATCCAGCGGGGCCCGAAGTGGCTCACTATCAACGCGGCCACGGGAATGCTCTCCGGCATTCCCGACGCGGCGGGAAAGGCGGACGTCACGGTCGCCGCGACCGTCGAACGGGAGGTGCGGAAGCTGGACGAGGGCGCCCTGAAGTGGGGAAACGAGAAGGTCGTATCCACGACCACCGAGAAGGTGGGGGACGCGACCGAAGCGTTCGCGATAGACATCGGGCAGTAGCGGCGGCGCCGCACGGCGCGGGAGCACCACGAACGAGGCGTTCGTGGTACCACGGGCGTCCCGCCCGTGGCGCCGGAACGAGGCGGCTTATGCGCGATCTTTGGCTGGTGGCGGCGGTCCTCTCGTTCGGCTGGGTGGCGGCTGCCCGGTGCCAGGAGGGCACGGCGTCGGCGCCCTTGCCGGAGGGAGACAACGGCATCGCGGCCAGGTATCTGGGTGACGTCGGGATCGAAAAGGACCCTGCGGTCGTGTTTGCGGATTTCTTCGAGACGGGCGCGACCAAGGCCGACAACGCCTGGGGGGCCATCGTCTACACATCGCAAGCCGAGAACGTCCACGGCGGCAAGTACGCCATGGAACTCACGCTCCCCTGGCCGAGGCCCGAGAAGGAGATCGGCCTCGGCATGCAGCATCACTTCAAGGCGGGATTCGATGTCCTGTATCTGCGCTACTACGCGAAGTACGGGAAGGACACGGAATTGTACCACGGCGGGACGCACAACGGCGGCTCGATCGCGGCCAGGGCCCCGGGCGTGCCCGACGCAAAGCCGGGCATACCCGCCGACGGCCGCAACGAGTACACGGTCCTGCTGGACACGTGGCGCCCCGAGGAGCAGGTCCGCTCGCCGGGCAACCTGGCCGTTTACTGTTACCACCCGGAGCAACGGCACCAATGGGGGGAGCACTTCTTTCCCACGGGCGAGACCTTGCCGTTCGGGAGGGCGCGCGGAAGCCTGTTCGGCAAGGAGTTCGTCTCGCGGCCGGACGTCATACCCGAACGGGATCGCTGGTACTGTTACGAACTGATGGTCAGAGCGAACACTCCCGGCCAGCGCGACGGACGCATCGCCTTCTGGGTGGACGGCAAGCTCATCGCCGACTTCCCCAATCTCCGGCTGCGGGACGTGGAGACCCTCAAAGCGAACCGCATCGGCCTCGGCCTTTACACCCAGAATGGCAAGATCCAGAAGCCCTGTACGATGTGGTACGACGACGTGGTCGCCGCCACCTCGTACATCGGACCGCTGCTCCGGGAGAAGAAGGCAGAGCCCAAACCTGCCGCGAGCCAGACTCCAAAGGCTCCCCTCCCGCCGGACAAGCCCCGGCCCCCGGCGATCAAGAGCGAAGCCCTCGCGCCGTGGGAGGCAAAGCTGGCCGAACGCGTCGCGCGAGGCATCAAGGACGGCCAGCGCCCCACCCCATCCATGAAGGTGATGGGCGCGCGGGAAGAGCCCGTGAAGGTAGTGGGGACCGACGAGAAGTCGCTCAGCGTGGACGTCCGTGGAGGCACCCTGTCGCTGCCTTGGGCGCGGCTTTCGGCGAGCGACCGGCTGAACCTGGCACGGGCATGCCTGAAGGAGGGCGTCTTGGAGGACCATGTCTTGGTAGCCGTGTTCGCCTTGGCGGATGGCCGCGCCGAGCTATCGGAGGAACACTTTGCCAAGGCCAAGGCGGCCGACCCGAAGGGCGGCGAGGCGCGCGTCTCGGAAGTCCGCGCCTCGCTGGGGTTGAAGTGAGTGGAGTGCGCGGATGCCGCACCGCTCGCCGACGCGCGCGGCTGAAGAGCCGCGACCGTGAGGGAGCGGTTGCCCGGCAACAGGAGCGGACCGACCGTGAAGATCTTCATGCACTGGGACATGGAAGGCGTGAGCGGGCTGTTCACGCGCGAGCACGTCTGGTTTTGGGAGCCGGAGACGAGTGAGCGGGTCGCGGAGGAGGGACGCAGGCTCCTCGTGGCCGTCGTCAACGCGGCGACCGCGGCGGCGGTGGAGGCGGGCGCGGACGAGCTGATCGTCTGCGTCACGCATGGCGGCGGGGGGTACTTCCGCATGG
>JAPLOD010000091.1 GCA_026692735.1 Planctomycetota bacterium
GGACCAGGCGGGCTTCCACGCTGAAGCGGCCCAAGGGTACCAGCTTTGCCTCGACTTGCAGGAGCCCGACGGCAACTGGTCCGAACCGAAGGGCTGGGCGCACCACATGTGGGGCGGTTCGGGCTTCAAATGCTGGACGGCGATGGAGCACTACCGCCTGACGGGCGACAAGGAGTATCTCGCCAAGGTCTACCCGCGCATGGCCGCCTGTTCGCGCTGGCAGGAACAGCAGCGCGCCCGCACGCGCGTGCTGGCCAACAGCCAGCGGCCGCTGACCTATGGGCTGATGCCGCGCGGCATGGGCGACGCGGGGCTCAAAGACGGCGGCGACCTCTACGGCGTCTTTCTGCCGCACAACATCTGGGCGGTGTACGCCGACAAACTCACCATCGCCGCTGCGCGGATCCTGGGCAAGGCCGACGACGCGGCGGAGCTTGAGCGCATGTATCGCGTGGCGCTGGACGACCTGCTCCAGGCTCTGGACCGCGGCGCGATCAAAGAGCAGGAGTACCGCTGGATTCCCGCGGTGCCCGGCAAGACGTGCGGCAGCCGCTGGGGCGCGCTGAACGCGGCGTTTCCGTGCGGCCATCTGCCGCCCGACCACGAACTGATCACCGGCACGATACGCAAGATCGAATCGAAGCTCAGCCCCGGCGGCATCCCGATCCACACGGGCTGGCTGGAAAAGGGCAGGTGGGTGGCCATCACGCTCGACAATCTTGCCGAGGTACACCTGCAGCGCGGCAACGGCGACGCGGCGGCCCGCTATCTCTATGCGACGCTCAACCACGGCACGCCGCTGTACACGTGGTGCGAAGAGCGCGGGCCGGAGCCGGGCGCGAAGGAATGCACGGGGGACCGGCAGCATCTGTGGACGCCTGTGGCCGTCGTGCGCGCGATCCGCGATTCCCTGGCGATGGAAGACGGCAAGGTCCTGCATCTGGCGCGCGGCACGGCGCGGAGTTGGCTGGGCGGCGGCGCGGTGGGGATCAAGGACGCGCCGACGCATTTCGGCCGCGTGTCGTTCGAGATGCGCTTCGATGCCGCGGCGCAGCGAGTGACCGGCTGTCGTCCGCCGCCGGCCTCGCCGTCACCGAAGACGGGATGGCGTTGGTGTGGAAGGGCCCGCGTGGCACGGCGCAGTTCGAAGCGCCCGTGAAGTGACCGGCAGCGCGCCACCGCATTTCTTTTAACAGTCGCGTGTCAAGAAGTTTCGTGCGCGTCCCCGAAGTTAGAATAGTCTCGACAAGGTGCGGCATAAGGTCTCCTGGGGTCGGGCAAACTGCTTATGTCTTCTTCAAGTTGCTTTCCAGTTCAGCGGCAGTGGGTGGTTTGTCACCCAAACCTTCCTCGCGGCGGTTAAGCATCGGAATGTACCCGTGCTGCCTCTTAAACCACTGAATAGCCATGGCTTCCGAATCGGCTACTAGTTGATCGCCAGTCAATTCAAGCCCGATTACCTTACGAAATTCCTCAGTGGTAATGTTCAACGTCCTTGCGACCGCCGTTATCACCGGCGCATCTGTTTTGGGGTCCGTAGGTAGGGGCATGTACTGGATTCTGACGTGTTCGACCTTAAACAACTTCCGTGCCTTCCCGTCTTTGTTATAGTGGTCGCGACTTCCGTGACTGGGCTTCTTCTGCTTGCTCTTCGGGCGCCAAGCTCGTGCCAGCGCAGCGAAGCGATTCTTGAGCGTGTATGACTTCATCGTCAAGCCGATGTAAACGACGCCTTTCATCCGGGAGCGGGCCGGTTCGTTCGGCAACTTGATCGGTTCGCCATTGGCGTCGCACGCAATGACGGCGTAGATGCCTGCAGTCGCGGGTAAATCACGCGGCTTCACCGTCACCGGGTCCAACCGGCCGGACCAGATGAACTTCGGATTCGATGCTACCGGCTTGACGGGCTTGGGCTTGAAATTGGCCATGTTCAGAATCTCTCCGCAATCCGCGCTTTGTGACCACTTCTGCCGGGTGTTTCCCTCATCCCTTCGGCGGGGCGTTGAGGCACCTACGCACTTTCGGGGACGCGCACGCCCTTTTGACAGTCGCGCGTCAAGAAGTGTCGTGCGCGTCCCCGAAGTTCGGATAGGCTGCCCGTGCCACACCTGCCACCGCCACCCGCCGTATTAGTCTTCTTCATGCCGACTAGCCGGTCTTCTTGGTCTTGCCGCACTTGCTGCACTTTTCCTTGAAGGGCTTCCAGTCATGCACGCATTTCCGCTTTGCTTCTTTCAGCCTATGCTCCTTCAGGTTGAATGACTTTACCATTTTACCCGTCCTTTCAATCTGGGGTCTGTCGCCATGGACCGCTCGGCGGTCCCCGTGGTCACTTCACATTCAACAGTACTTCGATCACGCCGGTCCTCTCCTCGTCGAAATCCTCAATCGCCTACCGATGTGCCGCTATTCAGCAGGCGCCCATTTCTTGGGATCTGGATCGAACTCGGTCATTTGCTCCGCGATGGCGTCTGTCTCGGGGCCGAGGTCCGCCTGAAAGATCATGCCGTTGTTGTTGATGATAAACGTATCGCGCCCCGTGGAGTTGTACTTTGCCGGGTAGGCGACCAAAGCATACCCCAGTTTCATGTTTCCGTTGACGACATACTGCCTGCTGCCGTCCTTTGCGTGCGCCCCTTGCGCCTTGAGAACTCTGTAGAAGTAGCCGTGGAACGGAGTCGCTTCGAATTCCGTTGGGTTCCACTCCGCCAGGGCGAACGCCTTGCTAACGAGGTTAAGGGCGCCCTGCGCGCCGGGCGTCGGTTCGTGGAGCTCCGCCAACGATTGCGCGTACTTGTGCACCCCGTCGCCGTCGAAGTCGTTTTGGTGGTAGATTTCTTCCCCCTCAATGAAAGCTTTGCAGCAGCCGGCTGCCAAGGTCTGGTTCTTTGCCATGTCCTCGCGAGAAGAACCGCCAGTTCCCCCGCCGCACCCCATCAACGACACCACCACCAAGACGGCCAGAATTCGCTTGGTCACGATCCCCCCCTTTCGTTGTAGAGTAAGCGTTGTCCGCGCCGCCGCCGACGCGTGTCTCGTCCTATTAGCGGCGTTTCCCGCCGCGTTTAGCGAACGTGCCCCGTACGTATCGCTTGCTTCCGTTGCGAAGCGTTCGCGTGTGGCCCCGGCGCCACCTGCCGATTGAGTTTCCCTTCGCCATGACACTCCCCCTATCCAAGTCGAAATCCTCCGGCGCCTTGCCCTTGACGGCATCCAGCATCCGGCTCCTGTCGGTGCCCCGGTAGCCTGATCGGAATCGGAGCGCAGTGCCGACAAGGCCAACGGAGCGGGAACACTTTAGAACCTGTTTACCAACTGCCTATGTCCGTGACCTTCGCTTCTCCGTCCTTTACTTGAACATGGAACAGTTGCTTACTCCGGCTGAACTGCTTTCCCTTCTCTCCCAACCACATCTTGACTGTATACTCAGAGTCGCCGGTCTTTTTGATCTCAGCCTCATTCTGCGATGGCCACTCATAGTTCCCAGGATCAGGAAGGCTTCCTGTAATGGCTTTCGTCGTCCGTCTTCTTGCCGCCCGCTGTAATGTAGATGACGACGGTTATGCCCAGAACTACGACGACTATGATGCCAACTGCAGTTGCGACGAGTTTACCGATGTACGCCAGGCAACCCTCTCCCTCCTCTTCTTTTCGCTGTGTTGCGCCGGCTTGTGCTCCCGTGTTCATATAATCTCCTCGCCAGAATGGCTAAGCCGTTTCCGCTGCGCCCGCTGCGGGCCTCAAGAGTTGGCGCGTGACGATTTCGTTGTAGGGCTGCGTGCGGCTGGCGTGGTTTACCGCGGATATGGATGACGATGGAACGGCGGAGAAAAAATACGGAGCGCCGGACCAAGCCGCCGCTCCGTAGACCCCGACCAAGGGGTAGAAAAGAACAGCAAACTTGACCGACGCCCCTTGCGGGGCGCGGCACAAGATGCTGCTTCTTTTCTCAAGAGCCTTACGGCTCAGGCTTGGTCGTTTCTACGGAAGCAGTTCCCTGATGCTCGCGCATCTTCAAATTGTCACGACGATGGTTCTTCTGTCTCCTCCGATGGTTTTGCAGGTTCAATCGTAACTTCCATTACGCTATCCCTCCGGCCGGGGCATGTCAACGGTTATCTGGATAAGAGATGTGGCGCTGCCGCGCCCTGTTCGGAAACCCCCCGATGCGTAGGACATTTTGCCAAATTGTCCGTTCGCCGTCCGAACCAACGACCGCAATTTGGCAAAATGCGCTACGGCGGATTGCCGCACGTTCATTTCCCGGCGGCGCCAAGGGCGAGTATCCGGTACTCATTGCCGGTGCTCTGCGGGTGCTTCTCGGGCAGGAGCTCAACGCGGACGCGGTGCGTGCCCGGCTTCAGGCCGCGAGCGAGCGTGAGCGTTTCGCGCCAGCCGCCCCAGGTCTGATCAAACCAGGCGTCATGCGTCTTCGCGGGCAGGTCATCCACCTGGATCTTCGCCTTGCCCATCGGCCCGCGGATGCGGAAGGCCATGAGCAGGAGCACCTGGCCCTCGAGGTCGAACTCCGCGACGCTGCCCGGCTTGTCGGCCTTCCAGCATTTGTTCTTCGCATCGAAGGACCAGCCGTCGTTCTTCGCGGGCTTGAGCGTATCGGCTTCGAGCAGCGTCACATGCTCGAACAAGTCGCTGATGAGCGGCGGCGGCACGGGCTTGAGCTCCGGCAGCGCTTTGCCCTCCGGCAGTTCCTTCAGCACCTTCTCGATGAAGCTGGTCACGAACTTCGCCGCGTATTCGTGCCCGCGGTCGTTGGGGTGGACCATATCCGCTTCCACGTCTTCCCATTTGAGGCGCCGGGCCTGGATCTCCGGCCACAGCGCGTCGCGGAAGCTGTTCATCGGCAGAGCGTAGTGCTGACCGACTTTGCCGTGCCATTCCTGAGCGTTGCCGCCGCTATTGTTCATCGTAAAGAGGAATACGAGCGCCGGTTGGTTGGGCTGGGAGAGAATCTGCCGCGTCAGGCCTTCAAGCGTCTCGGCGAATTCCTTGGCGTTGCCGTCGTTGACCGCGAACTCCGCAATGACGAAATCGGGCTGGCGCGAAAGCAGGTCGCGCTGCGCACGCAGAGCGCCGTAGTTCGAACCTGTCGCACCGATGCCGGCGTTGACGAACTCGATCGTTGCCTTGGGGAACGTCTCGCGCCACCACCTGGCGACCAGGCTTCCGTAGTTCTTCTCCAGTTTGCTCGCCGCCGCGCCCTGCGTGATAGAGCCGCCGATGACGCCGACCGTCACCTTCCGGCCCTGGCACGCTTTATCGAGCGCGCGCTGCAGCCGCGCCGTGTCGCCGGCGCTCACCAGCGCTCTGGCGCACGCCGCCGCCAGGTCGAACTCCCCTCCCTCGCCACCCACAGTCGGCAACACGCTCACCCCCAACAGTATCACCACGGCAACTGTCTTGCGGAGACCGCTCACATGCCACCTCGCAACGAGAGCCCAGACGCAGCGCGGCCCACCGGGCCGCGGGACAATCCGGCGGATTGTCCTACGACGCGGCACAATCCGGAGGCTTGTGCTACGATATTGACGTGGAGATGATGATCGCCATCCCGATGATGACCGATGCCATTACGATTGCCAGCGCCGTGTTCTGGTCCTGCTCGATCTCCTTGCGGATGGAGAACGGGCAGACCTTGCTCATGACCCAGAACGCGATGCCGAACATAATGGTGCCGAACACCGCGAACGTCGCCGACAGCGCCAGCAGGCGCGGTATGTCCTCCCACGTGTGCCCCATGCTGCTCCCCTCCTTAGCCAAGCCCCAACCATCGCCGGCCGGAACCGGATGCCGGATGCCGGATACCGGATGCCGGATACCGGATGCCGGATGCCGGATGCCTGCAACCCAGTCCTTTCGTGCTCTTCGTGTTCTTCGTGGCAAACGGCCGCCGATGATCACACGAAGTAGTGCGGCACAAATCTGCTCAAGTTCCCCGTGACCGGGCTGGTGTCCTCGCGCATCCCCACGCCCGCGGCCTCGCCGCCAATCACCCAGGACCCGACGACCGCGAAGTTGCCGTCGAACCGCGGCAGCTCGCAAAGCTGCTGGTAGATGAAGCCTTCTTCGCCGTACTCGCCGTCAGTCGCGAGGCTGCGCAGGCCCTTGCGGATGGCGATGTTCGCGCCCTCGCGGCTGAGCAGCGGCTTGCGGACGTAGTTCTCCCCGAGCGGCTCCGGCGCACTGAACGCGGGCAGCAGGTTGGGATGGTTGGGGAACATCTCCCAGAGGATGGGGAGGATGCCCTTATTGCTCCACATCATCTTCCACGCGGGCTCGATCATCCGCATCGGTTCGAGCAGCAGGTACTTCCCGAAGTCCTCGTGGATCAGCCATTCCCACGGATACAGCTTGAAGATGTCGCGGATCGGCTGATCGTCCAGGTCCAGGAAGCTCGGCTTCCCCCAGCCGATGTCCTCGACGTACATGTGCCTGGCCGTGATCCCCGCCTGCATGGCGGTGTCCATGAGGTACTCAACGGTGCGCAGGTCTTCCTCGCAGTCGTTGACGCACGCCAAGTACAGCGTGCCCGGCGGCCGCATAGCCTTCCAGCTTGCGATGAGCTTCTCGTGGATGGAGTTGAACTGGTCCGCGGTCTTGTGCGTGTCTTCCAGCCAGTACCACTGTGCTACCGCGGCTTCCACGAGGGCGGTCGGCGTGTCGGCGTTGTACTCGAGCAGCTTGGGCGGCGACATGCCGTCGTAGCGCAGGTCGAAGCGGCCATAGAGCGACGGCGCGTCGCGCTCCCACGAGTCGCAGACTAGGTCGCGGAAGGCGAGCGGGATGGCGAGGCGGTCGAAGAGGTTCTCGTCAATGATGCGCTGGCCGGCCTGGATGCACAGTTCCTGCAGGGCGTTGGTGGCGGCTTCGAGATCGTCTACTTCCTGCGCGGAGAGGCAGTAGCACGCCGACTCGTCCCAGTAGGGCCTGCCGTCCACCGTGTGGTACGTCAGCCCGACGGATTCCACTTTCTTCTGCCAGCCGTCGCGGGGTGTGGAGTTGATGCGCTTCATGAAGAGACGGACCCGTGAGAAGATGAGCCGAAGCCGCCGCGGGAGGTGACTCCCGAAGAGTGAGAGGATGACGAGGGCGAAGAATGGTACGAAGTGCCTGGATGCGACGAGCCGCCGAAGACCGACCAGAAGCCCGTTGAGCTGCTCGGCCTGGACGACGGGGATGAGGTGTGCGGTCCGCTCGACGAGGAACTGCGGTACACGGCAGTGCCGGAAGTGCCGCCCGGCGTTGCGGGCTGGTCCTTCTTCTCCTCCTCTTCCTTCTCAACGATTCCTGGAGGCGGGG
This sequence comes from Planctomycetota bacterium, assembly GCA_026692735.1. Taxonomy (GTDB): domain Bacteria; phylum Planctomycetota; class SZUA-567; order H5-PLA8; family H5-PLA8; genus JAPLOD01. The sequence continues at coordinate 7,318 of JAPLOD010000091.1, forward strand.
CGGGCTTCGGCGGCTGCGAGCTGCATCCCGGCAGGACCGTCGCGCCCAGCCACACAAGCATAACAGCTCTGGATCGCTTCATAGTCCCGGCGCTCCCCTGCGTTTCACGTGTCTGCTATTACTCTATTCCATACCATACGCTGCGCGCCGGTACAAAGGAAATCGCAGAACGTAACGCGCAATGTGAAATCGGGGGACACGATCCCAATTCAGTCATTCGTGGTCGTCCAGACGGACTGAATTGGGAATCGTGTCCCCCGATTTCCGTCCGCAAGCATCGGGGCCAGACGGCGGCGCTTTCCCGGCGGTTCCGCATTTTAAGTTTTGAACTGCGCTCACGGCCTTGGTAGCTTGTCACCACACCAATCCGGAGGAGCTTATGGCTACGTACGCCGTGCTTACCGCCCTGGGCAGCGATAGACCGGGCCTCGTGGAGGCCGTCTCGAAGTACATCCTGGACTGCGGCTGCAACATCGAGGACAGCCGCATGGCGATCCTCGGCGGGGAGTTCGCGATGCTGATCCTGGTCGCCGGTCCGGCGTCCGCCTTGGACAAGCTCGTGAAGAACGTTTCCGCGGCGAGCCACAAGAGCGGGCTGGCGATCCAGGCGCACCGCACCAAAGTTCCCGGCGAGGCCGCACCCAAAGGCACGCTGCCGTACGAGATCGAGGCTTTCTCGATGGACCATCCGGGGATCGTGCAGCGCGTGGCCGGGTTTCTGGCCGAACGGCGCATCAACATCCGCGCCCTCGACACCCGCCTGACGAACGCGCCCGTCACCGGCCTGCCGCTGTTCTCGCTGCACGCCACCGTGGATGTTCCAGCCGACCAGAACGTGAGCGACCTGCGCCGCGGCCTGGAGGCGCTCGCGGCGCACGAGAACATTGATATCGAGATGAAGCCGGCGAAGTGAGAGCGGGGATCTCACCGCACAGACGCGGAGGACTTGGCGCGGCCGAGCCGCAGCCAAATGGGAGGCAAAGGGTTCCGGGTTCCGGGTTCAGGGTTTCGGGTATCGGAACAACAAGGAGCAAGACACTGCTCTTCGACAGCCCGGCCACGGACCCATAGGAGCCGCGGCATAGGAGAATCTTCGTGCGGCGCGAAGAAACGAACTGCTTGCAGTGCAGAGGACCGATGGTTCCGGGGTTTAAGTCTCTGGTGTCAGCGTGCTGCGCGCTGGCTCTGCTGGCGGCTTTCCCCGCGGCTGCGGGCGAGGCAGCCGGCGAGGCGCCGCCGGTGACGGTGGAGCCGGCCAAAGCGGTGGACACGTCGAAGCCGGACCACGTCGTCGGCAAGGGCACGCCGGACAGCGTCACGGCCGAGGCGCTGGAGAAGGCGCTGGCGAAGGGGGGCATCATCGTCTTCAACACAGGCGGCCAGCCTGCCACAATCACGGTCACAAAGATGCTTGTCCTGCCGGTGAACACCAAGCCCGCGGTCATTGACGGCGCGGGCCTGATCACACTGGACGGCGCGGAGAAGAGCCGCATCATCCAGAAGGCCTGGAAGACGGAGCTGACCGTGCAGCGGCTGCGCTTCATCAACGCGCGGACGCCGGATAGCGGCGCGGCGATCAACATCGAGAACTGGGACGGCCGGCTGAGCGTCATTGACTGCCAGTTTGAGAACTGCAAGACCACGTCGCCGGGGCCGGACATTGGGGGCGGGGCAATGCGCGCGACGGGCCAGAAGCATTTCCTGATCTCCGGCTGCACGTTCAACAACTGCGAAGGCTCGAACGGCGGCGCGGACCGCGGCCCGAACGGCAAGGGCGGCATCGGCGGCGCGATCTACATGGACGGCTGCAGCCAGAACGCCGACAAGCCCCAGCTTGTGGTGTCGGACTGCCTCTTCCAGAACAGCCATGCGAACGACCACGGCGGCGCGATCTTCGCGTTCACGCGCCCCGAAGTGGAATCGCTCAGCGTCTTCAACGCCTGCATCTTCGACACCAGCACGGTATCGCCGCCGAAGGACCAGGGGCTGGGCTTTGCCGGGGCGATCTACAGCCAGGACGGCAAGTGCTTCGTCACCAACTGCACCTTCAGCAACAACAACTGCCCGAGCCTTGGCGGATCGGTGTTCATCGCCACGGACCACACGGTCCGCATCGCGAACTGCGAGTTCTACGAGAACAAAGGCGGCAACAAGGACCCCGGCGCCATCGCCGGCGCGAAAGGCAACCAACTGGAGAACGTCAGCTTCAAGAAGCAGCCGCAGTCCCCGGCGATCACGTTCCTGGGCCGCATGCCGGGTCCGCAGAAGAAGCAGGAGGCGGCGGGCGACACGGCCAAGACGGACACCAAGGCCAAGACCGAAGCCAAGCCGGCACCCGAGCCAAAGAAGGTGGTCAAACAGGCGAGCCCCGAGACGCAAAAGGCCTGGGCTGAGAAGCTCAAGGCTCGCGTGCAAGCCGCCATCGCCGCCAAGCGCTATCCCTCGTTCACGCTCCACAAGCCGCCGTCGCAGATCACGGTGCGTTCTCTGGACAACAAGGACGATATGCAGGTCACTATGGAGGCCGGCCTGCAGACGACCATGAACTGGGCGAAGCTCGACACGCCGGACCACAAGAGCCTGGCGTTGTGGCTGGCCGCCAAGGAAGACACGCCGCAAGACCACGCGCTGGCGGCCTTCTACCTTCTGCTCGATGACGCCACCGAGAAGGCCCAGGAACACATGGGCAAGGCGGGCGAATTCGAGAAAGAGGTGCGCGGCGCCTTTGCGCCGAGCGGGGCAGCGGGAAGGTGAAG
>JAPLOD010000092.1 GCA_026692735.1 Planctomycetota bacterium
GCCATCGTGTCACGCCCCAGGCCTTCCCCCTGGTAGAACTGTATCTTGTCGCCCTGTCGGACATCCACGTTCGTGACGACCAGCGGAACCCATACCCCGTATTGGGTGAAATCGACGCGCGGCGTCAGCTCCCTGGTCTTGCCATCCTGGACGAGGAAGACCTGCATGGTTTCCCCGGGATGACCATTGACGGCGCTGCCCCAGTTCAGGTCATGGGCGCCCTCCATATTGACCGACACCTTGCCATCCACGGGCGCGCGCCATTCCAGGATCGTGCTGTTGACGCCGGCGGATTGAAAACAGAGGCGCGCCTCGGGGAGCGCCGATGTGCTCTTGGCCTTCAAGACGGCGATAGTCGATTTCTGGCCTCCCCGGCGGATCGTCACCTCAACCTCCTGGAACAGTTGCAGCTTCGATAGAGAGGCGAGTTTCATCGTGCCGTAGAAGCGGTTCAGGATCGGGTCGTATTGCCCGGCAAACGCGAAGTCCTCGACATTTGTCGCCGGGTCGCCCTTGGCGAGTCCGGCCGCCAAGTCCACCGGCGGCGGGACGACCCCGGCTCCGGCCATGCGCGCCGGCGCCCACTCCTGCTCAAACCGGTACATGTTCCAGAATCCCTGTGTGTCCCAGAACTTCCAGTCGCTTGAAGCCACGATGGCGCTCTGGTCGGCCACCGCGTAGTCGCGCGCGAAGAGCACGCGCCAGGTCTCGCCGTCCTTGACCGCAGCCACCTTCATCTCGGCCAGCGGGATCGCCATCTCGCAGGTCCATTCGGTCTTGTCGGCGTTGAAAGTTTGGCTGACCGTCGGCTTGAGATCAATGGGCGGAGACGGGAAGGTCACCCGCACCCCTCCGATCTTCCAGAAGTGCTCGTATGTCGAAGTTTTCCCCTTCAGGTTCACCCTGAGGAGATAGTGGCTCGGTTCGTCGCCGCGGTTGATCCGCCCCGGTGCCAGACCGATGACGAAACTGCTGTCAAGGTCCGTCAAGCCCCATGGTCCCCAAATCTGCCGCAGATGCGGCGTCCACTCGCGCGGCTGCACGGTCGAGCGCTGGGCCACATAGACATGCTTGTCGTCATAGCCGATCCAGAAGGTCGCCTGTCGGGCATGCCTGACCTTGTCGAGTTGGTCGATCATCCCGGTGACCTCGGCCGCCCCCGTCCACTCGCCCAGCGCGAACGTGCCGTCGATCGTCGGTGGTGTGCTCATGCGCGGAACGGCAAGAGCAGGCGCTTTTTCCGGCGGGGCATCACCGGCCCAGGAGCTTACAGACAGGCCCATGACGAAAAGTGCCGCCACCAAAAGCATTGCGTGGTTGAACATGTTCTTTCCTCCCGACCCCGGCTTCCCGCGTCAGACCCACTCTGCAGTCGGACCGAAAGGCCCACGGCAAACTGGCATTACTTACTACCTGGATTATTGGGACAAAGTGTCATTATCAGGATGCGAAAGTGTTATTATTTGGGTGTACGGTTGCTTGACTGGCGCCAGTGTGGGGCGGATTCGCCCAGAACGGTGCCCGTGTCACCAATTCCGGAGGATGCCATATGCCCCGCGGCAGGAGGAAGCGCAGCCCCACTTACAGCGAGCATGTATTCGCAGTTCTGCGCGACGAGATCGCCACCGGAGTCTATCCCCCAAGCACGAAACTGCCCTCCATCCGGGTGCTGTCCGCTCGTTTCCACACCAGCAGGTTCCCTGTCGTTCAAGCCGTTGCCCAACTGGCCAAGGAACGCTATGTGGTCCGCCGCCACGGCTCGGGGAATTACGTCATGGACCGCCCTCGCGCACTGACCCTGAACGACAGTGTCGTGATCTGTACCAGAACCGAAGGTCACGTCTATGGGGAACTGACCAGTCTGCTGCACCGGCGACTGCACGACTTGGGGTTGCTCGCCTTCGTCATCGACATGGCACATGGCAAGGCTGACGAACTCCTGCTCCGTAGCCTCCACTCCCGCGCACGATATGTAGTTGTCCATGGCGGCCTGGGTTTTCCATTCCATGTGCTCGATCCCGACTTGCTGCGAGAAAAGGAGCTGATTTCAGCGCTGAGTTGGGAGTCCGAAGCATTGCTCGACCGCGTTCACCGCGTTCTCGTGGACCATACCGCCGGCAGCCGCATCCTGGCCGACCATCTGTGGTCAGCCGGCCATCGTCACGTCCTCTTCGCCGGTCCCGACGACATGATCTTGCGGGCCGGCCGTCGGGACGATCAGGGCGAATGTGCCCCTCGGACCAACGTCTCGGGCGCCGGCTTTTGCGCGCTCTGGACACGGCGGAGCGGCAGCCTGACCACGTTCTTCGCCCGACACGAACGTACCGGCGGTGGCGTGGACGAGCAACGCCTGCTGAAGATCATGGATGCCCCCGTCGCGCCCACGGCTGTGGTAGGGCTGCGCGACGTTGACGCTTGGGATGTGCGCGAAGCCCTCCGCCATTTGCGCCCCGAACTCTTGGCCCGCCTTGCTTTCGTCGGCAACGGCGACACCCCCTGGAGCCAAATGTCTCACCCGCCGTTTTCCTCCCTTAACTGGCAACTGGGCTGCGTCGCCGACTGCGTCGGCGCCATCATCCGCCGTCTCCAGCACGGCCAGAAGGCCACCAAGCCCTACCTGCACCTGATACCGCCAAACCTGATCTTGCGCTGAGGATCTGTGCAACACGAACACCTCGTGCCATCCGAGCTTCAGCGCTGCGAGAACCCAGCGCGATCCAACTTTGCAGGCTAACGGGCCATAGTGGGCCACGACGCGCCCCTCCTTTCCCGCCGCATCCTCACGGTTTGGGTTCCAGAACGTCCATGTAGTACCGATAGGCGGCCGTAAGATCCACGCTACCCTCTTGTTCCCCTGCATGACCATCAGGTGCGTCGCGACGCGAAGGCCGAGGCCGCACCGATGCCAACTTCTAGAGGCAGACGCACTGGTCCGATTTCGCGGATCGGACGCGAAATCAGGCCTAACTCAAAATAACGTAGCCGCCGCTTACTTCGTCAAAGTTATGCTTTCACCGAGCCAGACCGCAGATATGCACTCCCGACGAGGTAACGCTGCAGCTCATTCATCATCAACCTGACCGCCGCCGGTCCGTTCCGGCGGCCCCTCATCAACCCGCCGGTCATCGGCCTGGACATGACGATTCACTTCGTCACCAAGTCCGGTCGTCGGCTCTGGTGATCCCGCCTTCGACATCCCGGCTCGCCGCACCGGCCAAATCCCGGCCCGAGAGGCGTTGGACTATCCCTTGGCAGTGCCGTCCTATCGGTGATAGAAGGCCTGGAATTCAGCCGCGCGAGGCATATCCTGCCCAAAATGAGGAAAGCAGCCGGTATTCAAGCTCGAAGGATGCTTCTCTGCGAAGTTGCGGGCATCATCGCCGCGCTGACCGCACCCCTCGCGCGCTCCGGTGAAGACACCGCGCTGAAGCCCACCCAATCCCTCGGCGCCTTCATCGTGCCCATGGCCGCGACGGCGTCCAGTTCGCAGGAAGGCGCTGGCCGCCTACCGTTTAAGGTGATTGACGGTTCCGGTTTCGAGGAATTGACGCCTGGCAGCGGCGCCTACATCCATACCAACAACGTTTACGCCGATGGCAACTGCATGTGGAACGGCGGCATGACCCAAGACACCTGGATCAGCTTCGACCTCGGCAAGGACTACAACGTCAACGGCATGTACGTCTGGAACTACAACGAGAAGGGCTGGATGAACCGCGGCGTCAAGGACGTCGAAGTGCTCGCGTTGCTCGATGGCGCCGAGTTCAAGCCCGTCGGCACGTTCAAACTCGACATGGCGTCAGGCACGGAAGACTACAAGGGCCAGACGGTGCCCTTCGACAAGCCCGTCAAAGCGCGGCACGTCAAGTTCCAGATCAAATCCAACTATCGCAACGGCGAGCAGGCCGGCCTGTCCGAAGTCCGCTTCAGCAACGCCGACCAAAAAGCTCCGCCGCCGCAGAAGATCGAGTACAAGCCGAAGTACGCGCGGCCCGAGCATCCCAAGCTGACGCTCGGCGCGCCGATTGCGGGGGCCGAGAACTGCGTCTTCCCCTCGGATGCCGGCGTCGTTGACGTCACCAAGCCGCCGTACAATGCGAAGGGCGACGGCGTCGCCGATGACACCGCCGCCATTCAGAAAGCCTTCGACGATCATCCGTCCAAGGGCGCCATCATCTACCTGCCCAATGGCGTCTACCTCGTCTCGGACACGCTGCGCTGGGGCGGCAAGCTCGACCAGCAGAAGCGCACGGTGCTGTGGGGGCAGAGCCGCTCTGGAGCCGTCATCAAACTGCGTGACAACTGTCCGGGCTTCGAAAGACCCCGCAGGCCCAGGGGCGTCATCTACACGGGCAAAGCCCCCGCGCAGCGCTTCGGCAACGAGATCCACAACGTCACCGTGGACACCGGTTGCGGCAATCCCGGCGCGTGCGGCATCCAGTTCATCGCCAACAACCAGGGCGGCGTCTACGACGTGACTGTCGTCTCCGGCGACGGCTACGGTGCAATCGGCTTCGATATGGGCTACACGGACGAGCAAGGCCCGTGCTTGGTCAAGAACCTGAAGGTCATCGGATTCGACATCGGCGTGCACACCGCCACCAGCGTCGCGAGCGAAACGCTCGAACACATCGTTGTCGAACAGCAAAACAAGTACGGTATGCGGAATGACGGCCAGCCATGCACCGTCCGTGACCTGCAAAGCTTCAACGAAGTGCCCGCGTTCCGCGCCGGCTCCGGCTTCAACGTCCTGCTGGACTGCGAGTTCAGAGGCGTGGGACAGGCAGTAAACCAGCCGGCGATGGTCAACGACGGCGCCATGGTGGCTCGCAACATCAAGACCACGGGCTACAAGATCGCGCTCGAAAACCATGCCGGCGACGGACCGAAGGAAATCACGGGGCCGAACGTGGACCTGTTCCTCAGCAAACCGCCGGCGAGCCTGCTGGGCGGGCCAGGCAAGCCGATGAACCTGCCTGTCAAGGAGACGCCGAGCGTGCCGTGGGACGACCCGAAGGACTGGGTCGCGCCACAGAAGTTCGGCGCGAAGCCGGACAGCAAGCAGGACGCCAGCTCGGCGCTCCAACAGGCGATTGACTCCGGCGCG
>JAPLOD010000093.1:0-553 GCA_026692735.1 Planctomycetota bacterium
ATGGCAGCGCTCTTCTTGAACTCGACCCGGATGTCGTCGCCCTCAAAGCGGCAGGCCACGCTCTGGTAGTGCGCGGTGCCGACGAAGCGCCAGTGCATCACGAACGTGTTGTCGTCGCTCCATGCGCCGGCACAGGCGAGCAGGCTCTTGGTAAACGTCCTCGTCGTCACCAAGTGCAAGGGAGCGGGGGAGAGGTCCGTCTCGCCCTGTTTCCACTGGCCGATGCCGCAACCGACTTTGTGCTCGCCTTGGGCATCCAGCATGGTGAAGACGCACTTGTCACCGCGGAATGCCAGCGAGACGCTCCGGACCCCCAGCGTGTTGTCGGCGATGGCATAGGTTTGCTTGCTCACGCGCGCGGCTTGCGGGGACGTGGGTTGCCCGGCCGGGAACGGCAGGCTCAACGAGGCCAGCCTGTCCTTCAGCTGATCGCTGGCGATGCTGTCGGGCGGAAGGCGGTCCGCCTGCATCGCGGGCAGGAGATGCTCCCAGACGGCATTCAAGATGACCTGCTTGTCGTTCGTCTCGGCGGTGATGGCCAGCACCGCGTCCT
>JAPLOD010000093.1:562-17726 GCA_026692735.1 Planctomycetota bacterium
CAGTATTGGCCGAAAGCGCCATCGCCCCGGAAGGCATCGTTGCGGCAGCGCCAGAACTGGTAGCCGTAGCCCTGCGCCCAGTCGCTGGCGGCGTCCTTCGCCGGGTCCTTGCCGAAGGCGTTCTTGATCTGGGCCTTGGTCGCCTCGCGCACCCAGCCTTCGGAAAGGATGCGTTTGCCTCGCCAGATGCCCTTCTGCATGTACAGTTGGCCGAGCTTGGCGATGTCTTCTGTCATGACGCGCAGGCCCCAGCCGCCGTTGTTGATTCCCTGCGGGTTGAGTTCCCACTCGGCATCCTCGATGCCAAGCGGCTTGAACAGCCGGGGATTCAGGTAGTCGAGCAGCGTCTGGCCGGTGGTTTTCTGGATGATGGCGGAGAGCATGAACGTCGCGCCGCTGTTGTAGACGAAATGCGTGCCGGGTTCGAATTCGACCGGGCGGGACAGGACAGCCTGGACCCAATCGCCTGCCGGCACGGCGCGGATGGCGCTGCCGAAGAGCGCGCAGGACTTGTGGCCCGTGCCCATCATGAGCAGGTCCTTCACGCGCATCGCGGCCAGGTTGGGGCTGACAGTGGCGGGCACGTCCTGCGGGAAGAACGACACCACTTTGTCGTCGAGGCTCAGCCGCCCTTCGTCCGCGGCGATGCCGACGGCGGTTGAGGTGAAGCTCTTGCTGAGCGAGTACAGCGTGTGCCTCAGGTCGTGCGCATAGGGTGCCCACCAGCCTTCGGCCACCACGTGGCCGTGGCGCACCAGCATCATGCTGTGCAGGTTCATCTTCCCGGCTTCGACGGCATTGACGAAGCTCAGCACGCCGGCCGACGAGACGCCCTGCGATTCGGGCGCGCCCCGCGGGAAGGACTGGCTGGCGAGCAGCGACGCCTGGCAGGCGACCAGCGCGATGAGGCCAAGGCATGCGAGCGCAGGCGGACGTTTCGGCATTGCGATTCTCCTCAGCAATCGTTTGTAGGGCATCTCCAGTAGGGTACACCGGGGGCGAGCATGGAATCCCTTTGACGCCAGTGACCGCTGCGAACTGAGTCGTCGCGTCAACCCCTCACCTGTTCCTCGACACCGCGTCGTCCAGCAACGAGGCGAATATCATTATCATCCGCACCGCAGCCCCAGCTGCGTGCCGGTTGCGTTTGCCAGGCAGCTTCTCTCTGTCTACCGAGGGGGATTGCGGAGCCGGCACTGGGCATGTAGGCTGAGGCGCATGGGTGACGATTCGGAAATGTACATGCAGGCCCCGTACGAGCTGCGCCTGGACTGTGGCGTGATCATGGGGCTGTGCGATGAGTTCTGCGACCAGCGGCTGAACACGGAGTACAAGGGGCTCTGTCGGAAACTTGCGGTCGCGATCTGCCAGGCCGAACTGCCGATCCTGCGCAGCAAACGAGAGATCTGGGCCGCCGCTGTGGCTCACACGGTTGGGTGGGTGAACTTCCTGAGCGACCCGACGCAGCAACCGTGTATGAAGTCCGAGGAGATCGCCAAGGGCTTTGGCGTCAGCATGGCCTCCATGGCCGCCAAGTCCAAGCTCATTCGTGACAGGTTGGATCTGGCTCCAATGCATCCCGAGTTCTGCCTGCCAAGCCGGCTCGCCGACAACCCGCTGGTGTGGATGCTGGAGACGGAGAACGGTGTCGTGTTTGACGTTCGCATGGCCCCGCGCGAAGTCCAGCAACGCGCGTTCGACGCTGGACTGATCCCGTTCATTCCCGCCGATAGGCCGGCGCCAATTGCGACTCCGCCGGTGGCAGAGCCACCCAGACCCACCACCTCCAAGCCAGCGGAACCTCCAAAGGCTCCCCTCGATGCCGGTCCCAGTCTTTTCGATTGATCGGAGTCTCAAGCAGGCGGCGCAATGGACGAGCAGGCGTTCGACAGGCTGGAAAAGGATTGCGAGATGGCGAAGCGAAAGAACGCGGCTCCGGAATTGATGAAACGGGACGACCGGCTCTTCACGCTGGAGGTGTGCATCATCAGCGGCCCCATGACCGAGAAGTTCATCAAGAAGAACAAGGTCATCTGCCGGACCATTCAGATTCGCGGCGACCAGACGCTGGAAGCCTTGCACCGCGCGATCTTCGATGCCTTCGACCGCGAGGATCAGCACATGTTCGAGTTCCAGATCGGCGGAAAGGGACCGATGGATCCCAAGGCCAGGAGGTATGTGCTTCCAATGGCGGTGGACAATCCGTTCGGTGAGGAAGTACCGGCTGGGAACGTGGACGAGACCATTGGATCGCTCAACCTGAAGAAGGGCGACGCTTTCGGCTACTGGTTTGACTTTGGCGACGATTGGTGGCACCAGATCAACGTCGTGGCCATCGAGGGCAAGGCTGAAGCTGGGAAGTACCCGAAGGTCACCAACCGCGTGGGCGAGAGCCCGCCGCAATACGCCAACTGCAACGACGGGGGTGGCGAGTAGCGCGCCATGGCCAAGCGGAAGCGCAAGTTGACCGCCGCCGAGAAGGCCGCCATGAAGCGTCGGGGCGAGGAGTTCCGGACGATGTTCGTCAATGGGAAGCAGAGGCGCGTGCGACGGCCGGCGATGATTGACGGCATGGCTGTGGATGAATTCGTCCGGCGGAATGCCGACCCCATCTGGCTGCATCAGAACGGGATGTGGGAGGACATGGATAACGAGCGGCAGTGAACGGGACCACTGAGATGGGCTACGCCTACAGGCCGAAGGACTTCTGCGCGGCCCGGCCCGCTCACCTGTTCCTCGACATCGCGCCGTCCAGCAGCGATCCGAGATTCCCGCCAATCGGGCAGCAGGCACGCCGCGGCGTATGCCTGCCGCGAAGGCATGCGCGACCGAGCAGGCGGGCATTGGGAGACAATGCCTTCAATGGGGAACAGGGCGCGATTCCTATGGTTTCCACGGTACGCTCTTGAGATCCTTCCGCACAGCATCCACCTCTTCCTGATCCCATGCGGGTATCGGCAAGCCGTCATGCTGCAGCATGGCGCTGAAGAACTTGCTGGCAATGATCTCATCGCCAAGTTGCGTGGGATGATGGCCGTCCTTCACCAAGGCAATGTCCCTGTACTTGGCCGTGTCCTCCCAGACGCCCTTCACATAGACAAAGCCGGGAATGTTCTCCGCCGCGATTTTGGCCAGCGCGTACCGTTCCTCGTTGCGATTCCATTCGTTGGGCTCGTCAAGGTCCCGCCAGTACTTCTTGGGCGAGAGGAAATACAGGGCAGCGCCGTCGGCAAGGATGGCGGCAATGTGGGCGTGGAGGAAATTCGCCGTCATGTTGATATGAGCGGCGTCGTCCGGCCCCGTGATCCTGCTGTTCGGGATGCAGGCGTAGCCCGTGTTGTTCATCGCAATGACGATGACGGGCGTGCCAGCGTTGTCCTTGATCAGCTTCTGCACCGTGCCGAGGTAGCGCGCGCTGCGAATGGCTTCCCACTTGCCGGGATCGGCCTGGGATGGCTTGCAGTCGATCCAGCCGGGCATGCGCCATTGCGCGCCGCCAATGGAGAAGTTGGAGATCTGCAGCGGGCAGTCGGTCCCGCTCTTGCCGGTGTAACGGTAGAACTTGCGCTGCAGCCGCGCCGGATAGCCAAGAGTCGTTGAGGGACCGTAGCTCGCGAAGAGACGCTTCTCGCCGCTGAAGATCTTGAGGTCCTTGGCCACGTTCGCCGTCGCGGCTGCTTGTTCCTCGCCGCTTGCCGGTGGCGCGAGCAGCATGGGCGCTGACACAAGACTCGCAACACCGTAAAACGCTGCCAAAACGCATCTGCCCCTACAGATCATCCCCACGAGATTCTCCTCTCTGACCCCACCGTTGCCGCCCCGGACTGGCGATCGCAGGCCCTCCAGCCCATTGTTGCCCATGACGATCTCTCGATCCCAAGTGATATTACACCGGGATTGGCTTGAGGCACCGCGGAAGTCCTATGCGGCGGAGCCGGCCTCGGCCTGGGACCTCATTTTACAGGGCAAATGTCAGCCCAGTTGTTGGGTTGCGGCTGTCACCTCCTCCTGCAAGGCGGGCGCGGCCAGTCCAGTCCCTCCAGTTCGTGTACGCCCCTGTTCCGCAGGTGCCCGCCTTTCCGCCTTGCCCGGCATTCTGCGGCCGCAGATAATGGGGTGGCAACGCAACGAGAAACCGGGGGATCGGAAGATGTCTAGTCTTCAGAGATTGCGGGCCGCGGTGTCGGGCACGCTCTTGGCAGGTTGCGCCTTGTCGGCCTTGGCCGGCGAGTCGAACCTTTTGGCCAACGGCGGGTTCGAACTGTCCGGAACCATCACTGCCAAACATTTGCAGCGTCATCTGAAGAACGGAATGACATTCAACGACAAGGATCCGCGTCTTCCCTTCCGCTGGATGTGGAACGCCAACGGGCCGGTTGACATGCGGCTGGCGCCGGAAGCGCACAGCGGCACACAGGCTCTAAAGGTCGTCTGCCCGAAAGGCAATCTGGACTTGCGAATGGCCGTGATCGAAGTCGTGCCCGGCGCGACCTATTCATTCGGTGGATGGGCGAAAGGAAAGGGCAACGGCAAAGTCACTGTCTTTGGCACCGCCTATGAAGGCCCAAGGGAACTTGCAAAGGTGGATTTTGCGTTCAACCCCGAATGGACGGAATCGCGTAAGACGGTCTCCATCCCGGGCAACATCCGGACCGTCACAATATCCGTCTCTCTGTGGTCATCGGCCGACGCGCTTGTGGACGATGTCTTCTTCTCGGCGGATCTCGCGGAGCCGCTCGACGTTAACGCTGTACTGACGACAAAATACAAGAAGGACGATCACACGCTGCTGTACGTGGACTTCGACGGGCAGAATGACGAATACCGTCTTCAATCCGCCGAACTAACGAACGACAAGGGCGGCCGTTTCGGCAAGGGTGTGAGGATCGAGCAATCCAAGGTTTCCTCGGTGGCGATTCCCGTGACTCTGAAAGAGATGCCGCCGGAAGGCACTCTGGAATTCTGGCTGGCGCCGGACGACGACCCGCCTGAAATCTACCACTTCATGTACTTACTCGCCGGCGACCTGGATATCATGCAGCTTCACGCGGACACCAGCTCGTTGTTCAGGCTCTTCTGGAGAACCGCCGATGGCGGTGGCACTGACTCGTATCACGATGTCAAGTGTCAGCCCGAAATCTCGCGTGCCTGGTTCCGCCCCGGGCAATGGCATCATATCGCCTACACCTGGGATCGCGAGGCCGTGCGGTTCTACGTGGACGGCGGGCTGGCGAATTACCTGACAGACCGGCCCCTGCCGTTCTTCAAGCTTCCAACGACAATCTTTCTCGGTTCCGGCCCCAGTTGCCGCGCCTGGTCAGGCGCCTTCGACGAAATCCGTCTGTCGGACATACGACGTTACGGTCCAGCCATCCCCGTCGGAGCCAAATGGAGTCCATTTGTGGCGGCATCGGAGAATGCTGCGCCGGATTCGAAGAAGCCCGCTCCGCCGCCCGAAAAAGCAGCTCCGGACTTCGCGAAGGAGCGCAAGGCTCTCATCGGGACGATTCCTCCGCCTCCCAATGGCGCGATCTCGTTCGACGCCGCGCAGGTCAAGCCGCTTGTCCATGACGATCCCGATTTCAAGGTCCTTGAGAATACGCCGATTCCGGGGATGACAGTGGCGAGAATAGGCACACCTCAGGCCGAAATGCTCCGCGTGCCGGACAACGACGGCGGCTACTGGAAGCTGTCCGGCGTGCCCAACGCTTCATACCATGTCGGAATCTGGTACGAGTCGAGCCGGGACGGGCTGGAGTCGCCTCAGCATTACCGCGGCCTTTTCTTCGCATTCCTGAACGGACGCGCGCTGCAGCTCTCGACGCACTCCGACCCGATCCAGGTCGCACCCGGCGTGCATTATGTGGAGGCGCAGTCGAAGGCGGCGGAGCCTCTGAAGGACGGCGACGAGATCGAAGTGCTTGGCGCCACCAACCAACCCGTGCGGGTTGCGCGTCTGACACTCTACAGCAAGGAACCGGCACGCGGCCGCGGCTTGATGTTTGAGAACTATGGCGCCAGTTGGTTCACCCGCGACAGTGCGTTGCGCCTTAACGCATTTTGCGGATTCCGGGTCAAGCAGGGAAAGGCGCTTCGAGGCTACTTTGGCGACCTTGAAACAGATTCTCCGGACTGCCTGCAGACGAACGCGGAAGGCAAGGCGCTGGCGCACTACAAGATCTCGAATCCTCTGCCGATGCCGCTGACCGTGAAATGCAGAGCCGAGGTGAAGGCCTACTTCAGGGAACTCGCCGGAAGTGAGGACGCCACCATTGAACTCAAGCCGCACGAGCGAGCGACGAGGGAAGTCCCCTTCACGATCGTTCCGGATTCGCGCCGCTACAGCATGGAGGTGAAGGTCAGCGCCGTACATCCTCCTTCTCTCGGATGGCCGCAGGCCGACACTATTGAGTTCTTCAAGGGGGTGCGGCAGAGCGTTCCATGGCCGGACACGTTCAGCAACTACTTCTGGCGTGCAGTCTCATTCGGGCAGCCGCTTCCGGGAGTTCGCCAGAGCATCTCCCTTAACGGCCGGTGGGAAAGCGCGTTCACGGCTCTGCCCACTGCACTCCCGTTCCCGGCCCCGGCGGATCTCACGTGGCAGCCACGCCAGGTGCCCTTCGAGATCAACGGCGGGGACCAGAAGCCCCCGGCGCACGGCCTCTATGTCAGACGGAAATTTACGTTGCCTCAAGGCGACGGCGCACGGACATGGCGGCTGCTGATCAAAGAGGTGCTGGATGAGGCGACCGTCTATGTGAACGGAACAAAGGTCGGCAATGTGCGCGGAGTGCGCACGCCGATCCTCTGCGACATCACCGCGGCGCTCCATCCCGGGGAGAACGAGATCCTGATCGCAGTGCGCGATGCGCTGGCGAACATGGATCCGGCATACGTCAACCCGAACAAGCCGGAGACTTCCCCCCAGTTTCTTGACGCGCCAGGCTGCGGCTACGGCTGTGCATTCAAAGTCTCCAATGTCGAACTGAAGTCCTCGCCGCTTGTCACAGCGGAGGATTTGCAGGTGAACACCTCTGTCCGCAATAGAGCGGTCACCGCGAACTTCAACGTGGTGAACCGGAGGACTTCCGCAGCCCGCATCAAGGTGACGGCCAGCGTTCTTGACGCCGGCAGACCAGTCATGGACATAGGCGAAACAACGGCTGATCTGGCGGCCGGCGCAAGCAAGGCTGTGAACCTTGGAAAGCCGTGGGGACATCCCGTTTACTGGGGACCGGGTTCGCCACAACTCTATACGATGGCAATCCGGGTGACCGACGCGACCACCGGCGAACAACTCGATCTGCTCCGGGAACGCTTCGGATTCAGGGACTGCTGGATCCAGGACGGCCGCGTTATGCTGAACGGCGTGCCGGTCCGCCTCAAGGGCAGCAACTGCCAGGGAGGCGGCGGAGTCGGCGGCGGCGACGATGTCCAGTGGTCGAGGGGATCTGACGGACTCGAGGACTATATGGACGAATTCGGCTGTCTCACCGGCTACTACACGCTGGGCGGTCTTGGCAACACGCCCAGCCGCCACAATGTGGAGAGCAACTCCTACTGGGACATCGAGACGAGAAACGTCCTGGCAGGGGCAAAGCAGTATGTGAACCATCCCTGCCTCATCACCTGGGACCTCTCGAACGAGTGGCTTTCCTATCTTGATTATGGTGGCGGCGATCCCCTGGCCGGGGCGCGCCGCTTCAAGGCGGTCGGGGAAGCTCTGGCGGCCTATGACCCGTCACGCTGGATACTCTTCGATGGCGACGGCGACCTGCATGGCCTCTGGAACACGCTGTCCGAGCATTATTCGAACCCGTACTATGGCGATTTCGCAATGCGCGGCCACTCGCCTTATCTGCCGGACAGCAGGTTCTGGCGCGAACTCGACAAGGATTTCAAGGCTGGCGAAGGCGTCGTCGGATCGGCATTCCGCCCCAACGTCCTGTTCTACCCGGATAAGACAGTGCTTATGGATACCGAGAACGCCTGGAAGGTTGACGGCCTCCAGCCTCCGGGACTGAGCTTGGTCGTCGGCGACGACGATGTTCTGTCACCTGCAATTGATTCCGGCCGCGGCGCCATCGTATGGTACTGGAAGCAGAACGTTGACGGGCACCGCGATCTGGGATTCTCGATCGTCTGCAACTACACGCCAATCACCGGCCTGGCGCACCGCGGGCACATGCTCCAGTGCTTCATCATGCCGGAGCATTCGCACCACTACTTCAGCGGCGGGAAGTTCCAGCGCCGCTACTCCCTGCACAACGACCTGCTCGTCCCCTCCAAGTACGAGTTCCGCTGGGCACTGCTTGGCAAAGGCAAGGCAGTGGCGAAGGGGAACGATAAGCGCAAGATGAACAGCGGCGACATGCAGCGCGGCCAAATCAGCTTCGACCTTCCGAAAGTGGACGAGCGGACGCTGTACACTCTCAAGCTTGACCTGCTCGCCGACGGCAACTTCGCCTACGGCGAAGAACGCGACATCGAAGTGTTTCCGGACAACGTGCCAAGATTCGCGGCCCCGGCAAGAACGCTCTTCCTGTTCGATCCCCACGGCACGACCGCCGAAGTCTTCAAGAAGGCTGGATTGCCTTTCACGCCTGTTGACAAGCTTGCCGCGCCGGAAGGCAGAGCTTCGGAAACTGTGCTTGTCATCGGCGAGCATGCTCTGCGAAGCGACGCGGAATCCTCGGCCGGCGCCCTGAGCGCCTTCGCGGAAGCGGGTGGCCGCGTCGTCACGCTGATGCAGGATAGGCTTCTCTCAGGACTGCCAATCAGGACCACCTTGGAGAAGAGAGAATGGTGCAGCATGCTCTTTCTGCGAACTCCGCAGCATCCCATCGTGAAGGGACTCGACTCTTGGGACCTGCAGTTCTGGGCGCCCGATCACATCCTGGCCAAAGGATCGTACTCGAAGCCTGACAGCGGTTCGTTTGTGACGCTGGTTGACGGCGCCGGGGACCATGACCGCTCAGCCCGGAGCGCGATGGAATGGAACCAGATTCTCGAATGCTATCGCGGCCAGGGATCGTATCTGCTCTGCCAGTTGCCACTGATCGAGAAGTTCAACACCGAACCAATGGCGAGAGAGTTGCTGTCGCGGCTCGTCGCATACGAAGGCAGCGGTACGCTGTTCCATTCGCCCGCCAAGACCCTGAAGGTCGTCAGTGATCCCGGCTCGCGAACCGTTACAAGGCTGCGCGATCTCGGCATACTGTTCCAGACCGTGCAGACTGCCGCCGCAATGGATGAGAACACGGTTCTGCTTCTCGACGCCGCCACGTTGCCGTCCGACTTCGCCGTTCCCCCGACATGGAAGACCGCCCTCGGTAACGGGGCGACGATTATTATCCACAGCGCATCCCCGGAACAGAAGCCTCTGCTCGCGAATCTCGCAGGCGGGCCAGTTGAGATGACTGTCCATCCGTACGCAATGTGGGAGGGCCGCGGGCTTCGCAACGGATTCACCTGGCTGACGCCGGGCCTAAGCCACATAGACCTCTATTGGAAGGATTATGCCGGTGACGAAGGCGCGGTCGCACAGGCCGAACAGCCGAAATACAAAATCGAGGACTTGAATCGCTGGTCTGTCTCCGCCAAGAGCGCCGTTGAGCACGTCTTTCCCGGTGCACTGGTGGAAATCCCTGTCGGCAAGGGACGCCTGATCGTGGATAAAATCCGATGGGAGACCGCGAGCAAGAAACTGGCCGTGCTGACATCGCGTGTCGTTTCAGCCATGATGACCGGACTCGATGTGGCAATCGCGCCCTACGTGCCTCCGCGCAATCTGCCGCAGGATGCGATCTACAAGCCGATTGACCTCTCAGCGTTCTGCAACCGGGGATTCATTGACGACGTGGGCGAAGACGGGAAGGGCGGCTGGCCCGATCAGGGCCCCAAAGCGGACCTGCGCGAGTTCCCAACGGGCGACCAGAACTTCGGCGGCGTGCCGTTCAAGGTCGGTAAGGAACCGCGTTGCTGTATCGTGCTCAAGTCGGCCAGTAGGCCGTTTCAGGACCTCTATCCTGATGAAGCAACAATCCCCGTTGGAATTCCGGTGGAAGGGCTTTGCTTCCTGCACTCCACCTCGTGGGGGGCACAAGGACCAACGGGGGTATACCAGATTCAATATGCGGATGGGACAACGGCGGAGATCGCGCTCGTCGAGAACGAGAACATTTTCGGTTGGACCCGGGCGCCGGCGGAGTTTCCGCAGGAACGCGGCACGCGCAGTCGTGTGGCCTGGACTGGCACCACCGGGCTTTTCCCATTGATCTGCGTATGCCAGATGCTATGGGTCAATCCCAAGCCGGACGTGCCGGTCAGAGCAGTACGCTTCGCAAACCCTCAGAAGAACATGTGTCCAGTTCTTATCGCGCTGGCCGCCGCGGTAAGACCGGGCAAGGCCGACTTCGAGGCGCTCGCCGCCGCGCAAGCCAAGGCCAAGGAATTCCTGCAGAAGGGAATCGCGGCGTTCGACGCCGGAAGGGATGCCGAAGCGCGCGAAACGTTGGAGCAGGCTGTGAGAGAGGATCCGAAACTGGACGCGGCGCACCAGCGCCTCTGCGAGCTGGCGGAACGCGGTAAGGACGACAACGCGATCCTCGCAGCCTACAAGGCATGGGCCGCCGCAGGGCCACGAAGTTTTCTGCCCTACAACAAGATCGGCGCCATCCTGGAGAAACGTGGCGATGATAAGGGCGCGCTCGAAGCTTACACCAAGTCCATCGAGGTGGAATGGAATCAGCCGCCGATCATCGAGGCGAAATCACGGCTAACTCTGAAGCTGAAACAGTAAGACCGCATGGTGCGGTTGTGCCCGGCGCAGCGCAGCAAGACGAGAAGACAAACCGCGGGCGGTGTCTTCCGCGTTCAGGAAACGCCTGTACCGAAGGCTCCCTGACAGGCGGAGTTCCGGTTGGTTCGAAAAGCGACAATCTTGTCGGTTCTGTAGAGGCGTGCCCGCCATGCCGGCCTCCGGTACTGGATGCTCCTGGCTTCAGGTCGCGGCCCCTGCCCGTCAGCCTGGCGGCCGGAACGGCGAACTCCTTTCCGGTGGCAAGCTCGACAACGTCAACCATGTCGTACTTGCCCAGTCCAGTCTGTGCCTTCCAGAATACATCGGCGTTCCTGACCAGCGCCAGCGTCCTGCCGTCGAGCCGCCACACGTAGAAGCGGCACCCCCTCGTGCGGACCCATCGCCAGTGCCTGATGGCGTAGACGCGCGGATCGTTCTCCTTGCTCAGGAACCGCAATGATCTTTCCGACACGCCTCTCCGCCGGTGCCGCCTGACCTCGGCGGCCGTCGGTGCCGCGAACATCGTGCGGTACGAGCAACTCGCATCGTCTGCAGGCAGGCGCAGCATTCGCCGCTGCTGGTTGACACCGAAGATTCTGCAACACTCTCGGACAGCCGCCTCTCGCGCCGCTGCGTCTTGTCGGTGGATCGCGACGCCACAGCGTACGGTTTGGACAGCGTGATTTTCGACAATGCGGGTGTCGGTCGCCTGGCCGCGCAACACCTGCTGGAACTGGGCCATCGCCGCCTAGCCGTGACAGACGAAGTCAGCGAGCCAGGTTGGCCATCGGAGCAGACATGGCTTGCCCGCCGTCAAGGGTTTGGGGCCGCCGCGGGTTACGCCGGCGGCTGTATCAGGCCGGAGTGGCGGCTTGAGAGCCCGCGAAGTGGGACGCAGCGCTATCAGTTCACGGCGCTGCAGGCGGCGATTACGCGGTGGACTTCTCTGCCCCGAAAGCGCCGTCCCACGGCACTGTTCTGTTTTGCTGACGCGCTCGTCCCGGTAATCGCCAAGGAACTGGCGGATCACGGGCTTCACGTTCCTTGCGATGTCTCGTTCGTCACTATCTCGGGAAATCCTGAACGGCCTCCCAACGGCGGGGAGTATACGCTGGTGTGGCTGGACCCAGCCACGCTGGCGCGTCGCACCTTGGACGCAGTCCAGGAGACCGTGGCGGCCACAGGATCTCGTAGCGCTCGGGATTCAAAGACGTATCGCACGAAGCTGCTCTTGGTGCCGGGGCGGTCCACGAGTGCACCGCCGGCGTAGGAAACCACCAGCGCGAACCGGCACCATAGGACGAGGATAGATGTCCGGCCTGAAGGTCAGGCCCGAGACTCGCTGATCTCGCCCCGACGCGACAGGTCGCGACAGCCAACGATTGGCACTTCACGGGGGGCGTTAGGGTATGTTTGAGGACGGTTTTGCGCCTTCCCGGCGGCATTTCTGGGGAAGAACGGCGAGCTTTGGGCAGGACTGCCGCGCCGCCAGACCGATGCGTTACCGCATTTTCAGACCGGCGCTGGCTGGCCTCGGCCCCCGGAACGTGTTGAAATCCCGCCCGGCCGCAGTAGAGAACCGTCATGAGTTCGCAGGGATCTTCCTTACGGTGCCGGTTCGCCGTAAATAACGCCGTGCTCGGATGCGCTCATGAATACCTGCCCGTACTTCTGTCTGCTGCCTTGTAGCAGATTCGGGCGTATCCCGCCGAATTCCCATTTCTGCACGCGTTCCCAGGTGAAGTCGGAGAGCTTCTCCTTGGCGATGTCGCTGCTGCGCAGAAGCGAGTGCGTCTCATCTCCCGAAAGCTTCACAAACACGAAGACCGTCGGCTCGCTTGCAGGCCTGCCCGGCGCCGGAGCGCCAAAGGAGACCATGCATGGCCTGCCATTGGCCGGGTCCTTCGCTTTGTTGTCGCCGACCTTCACAACCCCCTGAAGAGTCTCCCAGGTGTCTCCGAAATCCCGGGTCCGCTTGATGCCATAGCCTGACATGGCGGCCCAGACCTCGCCTGCCCTTCCCGGAGCGGCCTGGATCGAGAAGGGCGAGAACGAATCATAGTCAGGAACCTTGTGCCCGGAGAAACCCTTCTCTTTCCAGGTTGCGCCGCCGTCCCGCGAAACCCAGAAGGTTCCCTTTCCTCCGTTGTACAGATAGAACGTATTGCCATCGGCGCGGTCGGCGGCCACGAACTGGGCAAAACTGAAGGGATGATCAAGGACCGAGACGTGCGGCAAGTTCGAACCGTCGGCGGCTTTGCAGACGTTCCAGGTCTTCCCGCCATCGTGCGTATAGCGCGGCGTCTGCTTGGCTCCCGGCGCGAACACGGCCTTGAGCGTATCGACGCTGCCATTCCATGTGGCGGACACGGCAATCTTGGAGCCTCCGGCATTCGTCTTGGGGATGGGGTAGGTTTGCATTCGCCATGTCTGGCCGCCGTCCTCGGAGAGCATTACCGTCCCGGGTTTCCTATTGTCACCGGCCTTGGCGCACATGATCACCGCGGGGTTGCCTTCGCAGCAGTCGTAGCCGGTGACGTAGGTGCACCAGTCGTATTCAGTGAAGACGGTCGGTTCGACAACCCGGAGCGGCGCTTTGTGGATGTCTGCATGGCGAAAGCCGCGGACATCGGCAAGCCCCGACAACAAGACCGGAGCATTCTTATCGGTGGATGGCGGCGGCGTGCAGAGCGTGATCACCACCGTGTCGTCCACCCCTTCATACAGGGAGTGCATGGTGACCTTATCCGCCCAGATGTCATCAATCATATAGGCTCCGAATGCATCCAGCAGATACGCACGCTTGGGCTGGAATGGATCGAAGGCAAGATAGCTGCCCGATGCCGGCATCTTGAGGTTATTGTTGAACGTTGTGAGCCAAGCCGGAAGGTTTTCAGTGAGGATTTGACCGTCGTCGTTGGCAACCGAGGTCCACGTTTCGCCGCGGTCGCGTGACCTGAAAATAGCGCAGTGGAAGTATTCCCCCTGACCTTTCTTTTTTGATTTCCCGATGAGCAGCACTTCCTTTGGATTCGCGGGGTTCACCGCCAAGCCGGCTTCGTCGAAATACGTTGCCGCCTGCGGCGTGATGTCTTTCAGCCCGCTCTTATCAAGTCGGGCAACCCCCAGTTCATGGTTTGCGTACAAGGCGCCGTCGGTTCCGCAATACATGAAGCGGATGGTCTTCGGGTTCCTTGGCAATCCATTGAATTCCGGGACCTGCTTGAAGGAACTGCCGCCATCCGTGCTTCGGTAGAGGCCGCGTTCCGGAAAACCACAGTCCAGGCTGGCGTAAACGATCGCCGAGCGACCCTCGATCTTTGAGTTGGGGTCGACTGCCAGACAGCGCACGCCAGGATCCAGCGTTTCCGGGTTCTGCCCGGCCGCCAGAACAGGCGGCGTCAAGACCTGTTTCCAGGACCTGCCGGCGTCCATGGAGCGCCAGACGCCATCTCGAAACGTGCCCCAATAGACCACGTCGGGCTGGTTTGGGTCGACAGCGATGCTCGGTCCCCATTTACGCGAGTTTCCATGATTCGAACGGCAGTATTTGTTGAGGGCAAGCGACCAGTTCTTGCCGCCGTCGCGCGTGACATACAGCCCATTCCTCTCGGCGCGGGAAGGCCCCATAGAGCCGGTATTGTCGGCACGCTCCACGTAGACAGTCAGTTCATTGCGCGGATCGAGCGCCAAGCCGAGTATCCCGCTCGAATTCTGCGGCGTCCATCGGTTCCACCCCTGCGCGTGCCACCGCTGGTCGCCCGGTTCGCGTTTCCATGGGCCGCTCACGTCGGCTCCCAGCCATAGCAGATTCTGGATTCTTGGATGCGGGATAAGACAGGTGATCCAACCGCCGCCGCCGATGACGACGTTGTCCCATTGGTAAGGATGTGTTGATTCGATCACTTTGATTTCTTCACCACGATCTGCACCGGCAGCGCTCTGCGCCAAAAACAGGCTCAACGCCAGAAACAACAGACGCAATGTCACGCTCATTCCCGACCTCCGTAGAAAACGTTTGCCTCCACCAACATGATGCATCGTTGACTCGATGACTCCGTCACCATACTCAGGGGGCTACTTGGCATCCTTCTCAACCCAGATGATCTCCGATGCGTTGTCACCAGTCATTCCCGAGACGGCAATTCCCTCGTCCATCAACTGCGCTCCAGTCTTCGCGCAATTAAGGTTAGTCCGGTCCTGGAACGTCAGCGAGTACGTCGCGGTCCGGTCGAGTCCCTTGAGTTTGATGACCTTGGCGTCCCCGTCGGCGGCTTTGATAGAGGGCTTGAAGAGGAAGACCGATCCCCGGTTCAGGTCGGGATTGTGGAACTGCAAGCCATCCCAGTTGGTGCCGTCGGCCATAGGTAGAATGTGGTAGACGTTGCCGCCACGCAGGATCGGACGCTGCTTGGCCTTGTAGAGGGCGATGTGCTGCTTGTAGATCGGATTCTCCACGGCCCACGTTAGAATCGAGCCCAGCATGTCCGTGCGCAGTTCGTAGGCGGTGTTGGCCGGACCGAGATCGGACTTGAGCTGCACAGGGTTGATCGCGAAGCTGTTGGAGTAATACGTCGTCCGAGTCTGCCAGGGACTGTTGTCCACGTCGTTCATGGTGCAGAAGGTCATGCGGCGGCAGATCGCGAAGCCCTTGTACTTTCCTCCGTTGCAGCAATTCTCGTAGCGGTACCCCGGCCTGCTCGCGATCAAGTGATCCTGGATGTACAGGAAATTGGTGACGCCTTGGTAGGTTTGCGGCATCGGTTCCTTAGGCGCGGTGTAGAGGTCCGTTCGCCAGATATCGAACCAGCCCTTGTCGAAGCGGCTGAGCACCGCGGCGAGTTCCGCGTCGCGTCCTGCGGTAGTCGTCAGGTCGCAATCATTGTACGTCCCGCCCATGTACAAGGACGCCTTCAATCCCGCCTTATGCGCTTTGGCGGCGAAGTCGAAACCATCGGGCCAGACTTCCGGGTGGAAGGCCCAGTCGCGCAGAGTGTACCAGCCTTTCCCGGTGCCGTCCCAGAAGTCCACCTTGACCAATTCCGCTCCGGTGGTGGCCAGACGATCGTAAACGGCTTGCGGTGTCTTGCCCGTCACGCCTGCGGCGCCGTTGCCGCCGATCTCCTGCATGCATACTTCGACCCATGGCTCGTCGGCGTTGTCGTGAAGGCTCCTGGTGATCTTGCGGTTCCAGAACCACCTCTTGAAGCGGTTGCTGCCATCATCAATGTCGCCATTGTACGTGCCGTAATACACGCTCGGAATCAGGAAGACCTCGCCGTTGGCCCGAGTGACGTTCTCGGTGATGGGCTGGACCGACGTGGCAATGCGCAAAGGATCTGCCTGAGTGGAGAGCTTGAATCCGCCCAGTTCCCATTCGAAGCCGAGGTAGGCGCCATGCGCTGCTCCGACGCCGAGGATGACCAGGGGGATAATGTGGGCGTTGGTGCTGAAGTTCGCGTTCGGTCCGACCACGTCCTGAAAGACCTTTCCGTGGCCAGCAGGCGTCTTGTCGGCGCGATGCAGCGTCACGGCGGCATCGGCCACAAGAGCGACGCCCGCGGCCGCGATGCCAGAACTGAAGGTCGCCTCGCCGCCCGACTTGTTCTCAACTGTCACCCAGTTCTCCACCGGTCCCGGCCCCGGAGCGGCCCGCCAGAATGATCTCATCTCCAGTGCCGGGTCGGCGCAGGTGAACCTCAGGGCCACCTGGTAACCGTCTGTCTTGTCCTCGGCCGCGTCGCGGAACTCCCACGTCAGCGCCTTGTCGCCCTTCTCAATATGGACGCCGGGCATGGGTACTGGAAACGGAACGGGAACCCAGTTCCACGCCTGGGCGGGATTCCTCAGTGCTGTAATGAGCAGATTGCCGTCGCGAACAACCAGTTCCAGACACGTGTCGTCGGTGGTCAACCGCCAAGTCTTGTCTTGCGCCGACCCTGTGGCGCCCGACGGAGGGGCATCTTTCGGTGTTTCCGCTGCCGTCAGGTTGAACGCCCAACTCAGTGCGGTCATCACCACAAAGCCGATCTTGCTGACTCGTATTGTCATACTGCTCCTTCTCCTTGAGAGTGTTTTAGCGGGAGAGACGCAGAAGATTCTCCGCCGCCGCGTCCGGCTCGTCAAGATGGTGATCTCCGGCCGGCGCCGCATTGCCGCGTTCTCGCCCTGACGCGACAGGTCGCGACAGCGTGTGCCTACGAGTGGTCTCGTTGTCTCGTTGGGTGCGGGACGCTCAAGGCGCGTCGATAGTTAGACGAAAACGAAATGGGGGATACTCGCGTGTTTCAAAGGAGCGCCCCCATGCCCGCCCTGACCACCCGCGCCGCCGCTCGTGAAAGACTCCTGAAAATGGCGCAAGCC
>JAPLOD010000094.1 GCA_026692735.1 Planctomycetota bacterium
CGTTCGGGCTGCTGTACCGCGCGGGGATTGAGCAGAGCATTGCGTTCCAGGCGCTGGCGAAGGCGCTGCGGGAGACGTGGGGCTAGCAATTTGGGATTTTAGATTTGCGATTTTGGATTGAACGGCGACGGATTCGCGCAATTTGCGCGGAACTGGCACGTCATCATAGCGTCCAAGGTGTTGGGACACTCCGCCCCGAGGAGGAACACCCATGCGCAGGCATCATCTGCAGCAGAAGATCATCGGCGCGTTGGTCCACCCCATCGCCGTCATTACGATCGCAGGCTGCATCCTGGCCTTCACCATGATCTTCATCATCCCCAAGTTCGAGCAGATGTTCAAGGAAATGGAATTGGGCGACCTGCCCGCCATGACCAAGCTGCTGCTCCTGATGGCCAATACGATGGTGAACTACTGGTACATCCTCATCTTCCTCCCCGTCCTGGCCTGCGTGGGACTCAAGTTCATCGTCAAGACCCCGCCGACGTCACTGCTCCTTCCGCTGGCGGTGCTGCTGCTGGCTGCCGAGGGGGTCTGCGGCGAACCGTCGGGCGGACGGGGCGACGGCGCGAACCGCGCGGAGACGGCGGGCGGAGCGGCTCGGCCGGCCGCCGCCGCCAACACACTGCCGTGGCCGGCGCCCGACGCCAAGGTCATGGAGAAGATGAAGGCGGAACTGCGCGAGCAATTCCCGGCGACGTTCCAGATCATACCCGTCGGGCCGTGGGTCGTGGCCACGGACCTGGACAAGGAGTCGGCGCCGCGGTTCACGGACTACACGATTACGCGGTACGCGGCGGCGATCCAGCGGCAGCTCTTTACGAAGACGCCGCGGAGCGAGCCGGTGAAGGTGCTGCTGTTCGCCGACAAGACCAGCTACGAAGCCTGGAACCAGAAGCTCTACGGCGAGAAGCCGCATACGCCGTTCGGGTATTACAGCCGGCAGCGCAAGGCGATGGTGATGAACATCGGCACCGGCGGCGGGACGCTGCTGCACGAGATGGTCCACGCGATGGCGGAGGCCGATTACCCGGACATCGCGGCGTGGCTGAACGAAGGGGTGGGCAGTCTGTTCGAGGCGAGCAACAGCACGCGCAGCGGGAAGGTGATCGGCGTGACCAACTGGCGGCTGACGGGGCTGCAGGACGACCTGGCCAAGAGCAAGGCGCCGAAGTTCAAGGACCTGCTGGCGATGGGCGATATGGATTTCTACGGCGATCGTTCGAGCTCGAACTATGCCGCCGCGCGCTACCTGATGCAGTATCTGCAGGAACAGGGCAAGCTGGAAGCGTTCTACACTCGTATCCGCGACAAGAAGGACGCCGACGCGCTCACCACGCTGCGCGGCGTCTTCGACGACAAGCTGACGGTCGAGCAGATCGAGGAAGCGTGCTATGCGTGGGTGAAGACGCTGCGGCTGAGCCCACGGTAGGGAATCGGGACATCGGGTGATCGGGACATCGGGGCTCGAAATCCGAGGGCGCCCCCAGCGTTGAGCCGCTCATGCCACGCTTTCATGTCCGGCCGGCCCTTCCCGTTCACCACCCACGTCCAGGAGGGCCACGTCATGGTCAGAGTCTCAGCCAACATCTCGAAGAAGATGCCGATTGTGCCGCGTCAGACCGTGGATGGCCTTGGGAATATCCCGACGGCTTCCTCCGGGACGTCCAGCAAAACAGATTCTCCCTCTTCAGGTGCGAAGACGCACTCAGTTGAGAGGGACACTTCCAGGGCCTCAGTGTTCCTGTTACCTGTGTCAGTTCCGTTCGGCACCCTGAAGAAGAAAGTGCGGCCGCCCCGGTGAACCACCGCGGAGGAAAAGCGGCCGGAGATCACACTGGCGCGCCTTGCGCCCTCCTTGACGGAGCTTGTCAGCGGCTCGATCCTGTCCGGACGGAGGTAGAACTCAACTTCGGCGCCCAGGTTGAGCCCGTTAGGCAAGGGGGCACGGAGCGTCCACCCGTGCCAGCGGATGGTCATGGTCTTACCTGACTCGTCCATGCCGGCTACCTGCCCTTTGTAGATGTTGGTCATGCCGGTGAACTCAGCCACGTCTCTTGTCGCGGGGCGCTCAAGTATCTCTTCCATACGCCCCACCTGCGCCAGGCACCCGTTCACCAAGACGGCTGCACGTTGAGACAGAGCGAGCGCTTCGTCGAGATCATGGGTGACGTGCACGACCGTGGTGTGAAAGCGCGAATGCACGCTCTTCATCTCGGCCCAGAGCTTCTTCCGCAAACCCATGTCCACCGAGGCGTAGGGTTCGTCCAGAAGCAGCAGCCTGGGCCGGGTCACAAGGGCCCGGGCAAGCGCGCTTCTCTGTCTCTCTCCGCCGCTAAGATGATGAGGTTTGCGATCCAACAGGGGGCCTATCCGCAGGATGTCCACCAGAGCGCTGAAGTGCGCCTTGGCGTCGGCGTCAAGTTTCTTCTGCACACGAAGCGGGAACAGAATGTTCTCGGAGACCGTCAGGAAGGGGAGCAGCACGTAATCCTGCGGCACATAGCCAAAGCCTCGGCGCTCGGGGCTTTCCCCGGTCACATCTCTGCCGTCAACCACGATCTGCCCGTCCGTGATGGTGCGCAGACCGCAGATGCATTCCAGCAGCGTCGTCTTGCCGCACCCCGTTGGACCCAGGATCGCGAAGTATTCCCCCGGGGCGACGGCAAGGGTTATATCGTCCAGCTTGAATTTCCCCGCGGCACAAGTAAGGCGCTCTACCCGGATCACTTGGCAAACACCCTTTCGCTGAGGAGGCGAACACCAAGCAGGGCAATCCCGGAGACCAGGACGAGCACGAACACAACCGCCACGGCCTTGCTGACATCAGCAGCCGCGAAGCTGAGGTATATGGAGATGGGGAGCGTCTCCGTTTTCATCCCCGTGGCACCTGCCAAGGTGACCGATGCGCCGAACTCCCCTATCGCCCTGGCCCAGGTGAGTATCACGGCGGCCAGAATGCCGGGCCTGGCCAACGGGAGCGTCACCCTTATGAAAGCCTGAAATGGGGTGCAGCCCATGACTCGGCTGACTTGTTCATAGCGTGGGTCCACCAAGTCAAAGGCCGACTTCAGGAGCCTGACGGCCAGGGCCACGACCACCGTGAACTGCGCCAACACCAGCCCTGGCCGCTGGAAAACGAAGGTGACCACGTTGTCCTCGATAAGCCGTCCCGCCCAGGTGTTGAAGAAGACCAGCAAAGCCGCTCCCAGGGCCACGGGCGAAAGGACGATGGGGAGATCCACTAGGGTATCAATCAGCTTCTTTCCCGGGAAGTCCAGGTGAGACAGGGCGTAGGCCGCTGGCAAAGCTATGATCACGGCCATCGTTGTGGACAGGGTGGCTGTGAACAGGCTCAGCTTTATGGCAAACCACACGTCGTCCCTGGCGAGCACCTGCTGGAATTTCGATGCCGTAGTCGCACCTGCCAGGGAAACCAGCAGGGCGGCAAAGAAGACGCCGAGCACGGCCAGCGTGCTCATCGTGGCGAACCTGAAACACCAGGCTTTGGTCTGGTTGGCGCGAGACATACGTCAGGACCCCTCATGGCTTCTTGTCGGACATCGGCTTGTAGGTGGGCGGCAACTGATACTCGCCGCCAATCTTGGCCTTGGGTGCGAACTTCCTGGCCTCCTCCTCCGTGGCGAGGTAGCCCCACTTCGCAAAGATGGCCTGGCCGTCCTTGGAGGCCAAGTAGTCAATGAAGCGCTCGGCCTCATTATTGTTCTTGGCGGTCTTGCAGACGCCAGCAGGGATGTAGGCCAGGCGCGGCAACCGGTTCGGATCCAGCATCACCGCCTCAATGCCTTCGGGGTTCCACTTGCTGAAGACGCTCCAGCCGATGATGGCGTCCACTTTCTTCAAGCTGAGGAGGGCTGCTGTCTTGTCGCAGCTCTCAACGTGAACCACTACATTCTTGCCAACGCTATCAAGCAACCCCGCGTTGTCCAGGATCTCCACGGCGTACAGCCCCACGCACACGGCCTGGGGATTGCCGATCCCGACCGTCGTGCCCGGCTTCGCCAGATCTTCCAGGGCCTTGATGTTCTTGGGGTTCCCCGGCTGGACCAGGATGGCGGGAACCAAGTAGGCAATGATCTTGGACGTGCCTGGATTAACAATGCCATCGCGCTCTGCCATCAGCATGTAGTCATGCGAGCCGGGAATATACAGGTCGCCCCGGCCTGACATCTTGAGGGCGGAGAGCATGGCGCCCGAACCTCCGAGCTGGAGGTCAACCCCAATTCCGGTCTTCTTCTCGAAAGCCGCGGCGCATTCCTCCAAGGCCGGCTTGCTTGCCGCCCCACAGAAAGCCTGAAGCCGTTTAGGCTGGGGCTTGGATCTCTCCTTGTTGCCACAGCCGATTACAGCAAGCGCACAGGTGAAAGCCAGAACCGGCGCCGCTACGAAAGTCCTCATGGCTCGAACCTCCCGACTGCAGTCTGACAAGGGACTCGCTCTCGCATTTCCGTCAAAACCCAACCTGGAAGTTCACGACCAGGCTGTCATTCCGAACGTCATGGAAGTTGCGGTTCGGGTTGTTGCCGCCGTCGGGGTTGAGAACGTGGTTGTAGTTGAGCTGTATCTTCGCGTTGTGGCCGCTCATGTAGTAGTTGATGCCGCCGGTGTACACTTGCGTCTTGAAGTTGTCGGTGTGATCCGGCTTCACCAAGTCGGCCACTTGCGTGTTCTGAAGGGCTTCGTACCGGAGCGCGAACTCGAACGGCTGGAACCACGTCGGCAACGTGGCGGCATACGGGCTGTCGCCAACCTTGTAGCCGGCGGACGCGTACCAGCCCTGCACAGTGGTTGCCTTCGCATAGTCCTGCGTGCCCTTGGCGTCAAGGTCGTTGCCGAGCAGATCAACGACGGAACTCGGCGCATTGCGGTCGGTGATGCTGCCCCATTCGCCTCGCAGCCACAGGCCCTTCGCCGGACCACCGGGCTGGTAATCGGCCCACGCGTTGAAGCGCCGAGCGGCCGTAGTCTGGCGGTTCAGCCCGTTGGTCGGGTCGGCAATGGGATCTGGAGAGCCTGATTCACCGTGCTCGCCAAGGAGCGCAGCACCGCCCAGTTCGAGGTTGCCCCAGGTAGAGTGCTTCCAGACGGGGCGGAAGAGCGCGCGGAACACGTAATCCTTGGCATCATTGTCGTCTGAGCGGTTTTGCGCCTGCCCCGCCGACTGGAGCAGATTGCCCGCGCCGTCGAACGCGCCCAGCCAGTACTGAATGCGTTCCTCGTGCCAAGAGCCGCGGACCGTGCCACCAAGGTCCCGGTTGTCTCCCAGTTGCCCGAGGAACGACCGCTCCACGAAGTCCAGTTGGTTGCTGGTACGCGCGCTTTCGGCGAACGACGGCGGCTTGAACTGGCCGATCTGGAACTCGTGATGCGGCACAATGCCTTTGTAGACGATGTACGCGTCCTGCAGGAACCGCGGCACACCGCCCGCGCCTGTCTGGACGTTCGTGACCGCGCTGCCAGTCCGCGAGTTGGCTGCGCGCTTGAATATGCCCTGGTTTGTAGGGAAGGCGGGGAAGCTGGTGGCTTCGCGGGCTGGGTCGAGCATCACCACGGTCGTAAGATGTTCGTTCAAGTCCATCGTGAAACGCAACTCCGTCCGGCGAATGCGTAAGCTGTCATTGTCGCTGGTCGAGTTGATATCGGTGATGTCGTTCACCGTGCGGTCGTCGAACAACCCTCTGTGGTCGTTCTGGATCGTGTAGTACCAGATCTGCACGAACCCGGATAGCGTGAGCCTGCCCGCCTTGGTCGTAACAGCGGCATTCGGGCCATACTTCGCCAGCGTCTTGTCAACCGGACTCTTCTCGATGGCATTGGCGGCAGCATCCTTCTTGCGTAGCGCCTCGATATCGGCCTTCATCTTCTCCCATTCGGCCAGGGGGACCTCAATAGTGGCAGCCTTCAGCCAGCTATTCATCAGCAACAGCCCCAGCAGGGCCACGGCGGTATCTCTTGCACGCATCACACACCCTCCTTCTGTTCTGTCCCGGCGGCACAAGGACAACGTGACATCGGCACTTCAACGGCGTCGCCGACAGGAAACGATACACGAGGGCGAGACGAAAGCGCCATTGAATGTTGCGGAAAGCAAGTATACTTACCATGCGTCAGGAGACGCCCATGGCGCAGCCCAACCCCGCCGTCGAATGCCGTGTTACCGAATACCGCAATGCCAAGGGCATGACACAAGAGGCACTCGCCGCCGCCTGCGGCTTAACGCGGCAGGCCATCAGCCAGATCGAAGCGGGCACGTACTATCCGAATTCCCTGGCGGCGTTACGACTGGCCCGAACGCTGGGTTGCCGAGTGGAAGACCTGTTCGTGCTGCCGGAGGACGAGCCGTCCTGTCAGGTGCGGATGGTCCAAGGCGCCGGGGGAACTGCCTCCCGGATCAATGTTGTAAAAGTTCGGAACCGCTGGCTCGGTTATCCGCTCACCGTCGGGCGCCCACTGACCGGCGGGTTCGCGGGCGCCGATGCGCTGGTTGACTCGAAGACGAAGAATGCCCGCGCGCGCCTGCTGCTGCCAAAGGAGCAGATCGAACGCACGGCGCTGCTGGTCGGCTGCGATCCGGGACTCGGCATCCTGCTTACTCACCTGGAGAGGTACAACCGGGACGTGCGCTTGCTCTGGCTCTCAGCGTCGAGCCAGGCCGCTTTGGACGCCGTCCGGCGTGGCGAGGCGCACATAGCCGGCACGCACCTGCCGGAACTCGAACCGGGCGAAGACCTGAGGCGGGCCGCCCGCGCAATGGGCAAGCAGGGCGGGTTGGTCGTTGCCTTCGTGCGCTGGGAACAAGGACTGATGGTTCGCGCCGGAAACCCCAAGGGCGTGAAGGTGGCTGCTGATCTGGCTCGGAGCGATGTGCGGCTTATTAACAGGGAGCCGGGCTCTGGTAGCCGCAGCATTTTGGATGAACTACTGCGCAAAGCCCGCGTACCGCGGAAGAAAGTGCGAGGCTACGGAACAGTCACCTACAGCCACCTGAGCGTCGCCCACGCGGTCCGATGCGGCGGGGCGGACGTGGGCGTCGGACTGCGCGCGGTCGCGCACGCCTGCGAACTGGACTTTATTCCAGTAACTGATGTTCGGTTTGATTTTGTGATACCGCGCGACGCGCTTGAACACCCGGCGGTGGCCGTGATGCTTGACCTCCTTCAGAGCCAAAAGTTGCGAGCCGAGTTATCCATTCTGCCGGGATACGATGTGAGTTGCATGGGTTCCGTGATCGCGGACCTGGCGCCGAGTACCACGCGCGCGACTTGAAGCCCTCGCTGTGACCGATTTCCGGGACGGCTGGTGGCAGTCTCGCGGCCTGTGGCTTGGGTCGCAGCTTGTCGCGGGTTGGTGGTGTCACTGTCCGCGGACAGTGACACTCGCGTGGCACGATGCACGGGCGGGACGCCCGTGCTACGGGGGTTACTTGCCGATGCGCTCCATGATACTGATGAGCGGCAGGAACAAGCTGATGACGATGAAGCCGACGGTCATACCCATCATGATGATGAGCAAAGGTTCGAGCAGGCTCATCATGGCGCTGACGAGCGTATCCACTTCGGAGTCGTAGGTATCGGCGACTTTGATGAGCATCTTGTCGAGCTCGCCGGTCTCCTCACCAACCTGGATCATGTTCACGACGAGGTCGTCGAAGACGCCGGAATGCCTGAGGGGTTCGGCGATGGTATCGCCTTCCTTGATGGAGTTATGGACGGTTTCGACGGCGTTGGCGACGACCTGGTTGCCGGTGGCGTTCTTGATGATGGAGAGGGCGTCAAGGATGGGCACGCCTGACTGGACGAGGGTGCCCAGCGTGCGGCAGAACCGGCTGACGCACGACTTGGAGATGATGGCGCCGAAGACGGGGATTTTGAGCTTAATCTTGTCAACCAGCAGGCGTCCCTGCGGCGTCTTGACGATGAACCTCAGCCCCACCCAGGCCAGGACGGGGAGGAAGATGATGATGTACCAGTAATTGACCATGGTATTGGCGATCAGCAGCAGCAGCTTGGTCATGGCCGGCATGTCGCCCAATTCCATTTCCTTGAACATCTGTTCGAACTTGGGGATGATGAAGATCATGATGAAGGCGAGAATACAACCGGCGATCGTGATGACCGCGATGGGGTAGACGAGAGCGCCGATGATCTTCTGCTGCAAGCGCTGCGCTTTTTCGCGGTAGTCGGCAAGACGCGCGAGAATCTCGTCGAGCACGCCGCCCGCCTCGCCGGCGCGGATCATGTTGACATAGAGCTTGTCGAAGACGGAGGGGTGCTTGGCGAGCGCTTCGGAGAGCGAGGAACCGCCTTCGACGTCTTCCTTGACCTCGCCGATGGCGATCTTGAGCAGGCCGGGCTTGAGCTGGTTGCAAAGGATGTCGAGACTGCGGACGACAGGCAGGCCGGCATCCAGCAGCGTCGCGAACTGCCGCGTGAATTCGGTGAGCTGCTTCTGGTTGACCTTGAAGGCCAGCGTGAAGCCGCCGCGCTTGCGGGCGACCGCGGTGGCGCGGGCCAAGCCGGCATCGGCTGTGGGCGCGCCGCCTTTGGCCTGCTTGCCGCCCTTGGGGAGAACCTTGGTGGGGAAGTAGTTCAAGGCGCGTATCTTGTCGGCGGCCTCTGTCTCGTTGGTCGCGTCAATCTCGGCCTTGACTTCCTTGCCCTGGCCGTCCATTGCTTCGTACACAAAGGTGGGCATTGTGGCCTCCTCACCCAACACGCCGTTCGTTGTCCATGCAAACGACCAGACCCACCTTCACTATCTCTCGTTTGCCCCTGTATGTCAATGACCAGCTTGGTGTTTTCAGTGCTTTGGGAAGAAAGAAAGGAAACTCGCAGGCTGCGTTCGTCCGCGAATCGTCGGCGCCTGTGGAGACGCTCAGTACAGCGCCGCACAAATGCCTGACCATCTCCGAGCCGCGACCGTGAGGGAGCGGTTCCTGAGCCGCTTGCTGACGCGCGCGGCTCGGAATGGTCAGAGGCTTCCGCGGCGGGTTCTGAGAGACGCAGGGTGGCTCAACGGTGATGAGCCACCCGAGCGGCGAGACAATGATATATGCTATGCACGAAGTGCGTTTCTGGACACGGGCTCTGCCAGCGAAGGAGCGAGGGGTCTGGGCGGCGCGCGCGGCGCTGGGGGGCGGGGCCGGGGATGGGCGGAGGTTCACATGTGCAGTTCTGGACAGGGACAGGGCGGATGCGCGGTTTTGCTTTAGACCTTTGGCCGACTTGGCTGTCTAATACTAGGAGGCTTGGGGCTTGGGGCTTGGAGGCTGGCAGATGCTGGACGCGGTTATGAGACGGTCGTGTGTCTGCGCGGTGATTCTCGGTCTGGGCTGCGCTCTGTTTGCCGGGGAGCCTGATCCGAAGGACCAGGCTCCTGACCCGACCGAGGCCATTAAGGCTCTGATCCGGAAGCTCAACGCCCCCGAGGCCATCGCACGCGAAGACGCTGAACGGGAACTGCTGCGCCTGGGCCAGGCGGCCTTGCCGCTTCTGAAAGAGGCCGTCAAGGCTCCGGAGCCGGAGATTGCCGCTCGCGCCAAACGGCTGGTGTCAAAAATGGCGGCTCGGCCCGTGCACAGCTACGCGGACGTGATGCCGGCCACCAGCATCTTCTTCCTGGAAGCGCCGCACGTCCGGCAAACGCTCGACAGGCTGAAGGGCAGTCCGCTGGGCAAGCTCTGGGACCTGCCGGCGATGCAGAAATTCTACAAGGGCCATCGCGAGGCCCAGATACCCAATGACCAGAAGATGCTGGACGCCGTGCGCGCGATACCGAAACTTCTGGACGGGAAAGCGCTGGTGGCTATCGGCCCGCCCGACACCGCGGAGGCGGCGGAGATGGATCCCCCCATTGTCTATGTGCTGGAGAGCAAACAGCCCCACTCGCTGGAGACCCAGGCACGGAACCTGTTCGAGGGCATGACCGACCAGCCCAAGACTTCCCGCCCGTACGGGCCGTTCATCATCGAGGAACACATCGCGGCGCAGACGGTGTTCGCACAGGAGAGCGTCATCCATGCGTTGACGCAGAAAGGCATCGAGTCGTTCCTGGACGGCCTCAAGGCGCCGCCGGAGAAAAGCCTGGCCCCGGCGCTGAAAGAGATCCGCGCGCTGCTTCCGCAGTACGATTTCGTGTACCACATTGCCAGCGACGGCTTCAAGGACCTGGCCGAAGCGGGCCAACTCCTTGACGACGACCAGGTTGACGTGGTGGACAGGCTGGGCTTTATGAGCGGCAGCCGGTGCCAGGGAGTGGTCGCCGTGACGCCGGACGGGTTCGAGG
>JAPLOD010000095.1 GCA_026692735.1 Planctomycetota bacterium
CAGCGGGCGCCTACACCCCCTACTTCGCCTTCGCCACCTTGCGCTGAGGTTCAGCGCAAGCCGTGCCGAAAAGGATGGGCTGCCGTCCGCTGGCTGCGCGTCCTGGCTTCCTCTTTTGGAGGATTGCATCTGCAGGCGACATTGCTAATACGGGTCCTGTGGTGAAACAGAACAACCCACGGAGGAGTGTGACCATGGCGCCCCGGAAGACGGTCGGATGCTGGATGGGCGTGGCAGCGTGGATGCTGCTGGCGACAGGGCTGTCGGCACGGGCCGGTGAAACATCGAGTCCCGAGACCGCCAAGAAGCAGGGCAAACTCGGCTCGCGTGTGGTGGGAGTGTCTTCCGTCTGCTATCCAGACGGGCGCAGCATCGCGGAGATGGAGAAGCTGATTGATGCAGCGGCGCTGGATAAGCCCGACCTGATCCTCCTGACCGAGGGGTGCATGCAGAATGCGCCGCACTCGGCAACTCGCCAAGAGAAGGACGACGAATCCGATCCGCTGCCCCAGCCCGGCCCCATCACACAGTTCCTCTCCCGCAAGGCGCAGCAGTATCACACGTACATCATGGCCAGCTACTGGCGCAAAGCGCCGAAAGGGACAGGCCGGTACAACAGCGCCGTGTTGTTCGATCGGCAGGGCAAGGTCACCGGCTATTATGACAAGGTGTTTCCCACCATCGGCGAGATGGAAGACGGCATCCTGCCCGGCCGGGGCGCCGTCGTGTTCGACACTGATTTCGGCCGGATCGGCGCCATGATCTGCTTCGACTTCAATTTCATGGAACTCCTGGCGGAATACAAGAAGCTGGGGGCCGAGCTGATCTGCTTCCTTTCGAACTACCGGGCCGGGAGATTGATACCGGCCGCCGCACTGCGAAATCAGTGCTTCATCGCCAGCTCGGTGCCCGGCGAAAACGGCGTAATCGTAGATCCCTTGGGGCGCACGTTGGCCGAGTCGAGCCAGTATGGGCGGATCATCTTCGCCCGGATCAACCTCGACAGCCGCGTGGTGCACATTGACTTCAACGCTGATCGCGTTCGCCGACTAAAGGAGAAATACGGGCCATACGTGAAGGTGGAGACGGCTAGCCCCGAGGCCGTCTACTTCCTTACGTCGCTCCATCCGGAGATCTCCGTCGGCGACATGATCAAAGAGTTCGAGGTCGAAACGCTCGACGCGTACCTGGATCGTGCCCGAAGCGTTCGCATGCAACACTTGCCGAAGGCGGACTGAAGCCGAGGAAAGGGCCGAGATGCAGGAAAGAGTTCCCTCCCCGACCAGCGGAGCCGGAACGTGTGCAATTGCTTCAACGGTTGCGGCGAATGGGGTTGGCGCCATGGACAGCGCGCGATCACGCATCGCCGTCCTGGCCACGGAGGGCCGCCTCGAACTCCGCGACTTCGGCGTCTTCGAGGTGCGCGTCAAAGAGGCGAGGAAAGCCCGCAACCCAAGGACAGGCGAAGAAGTCATGGCGCCGGAACGGCGGCGCGTGCGGTTTAGGGCCGGGAAGATAATGGAGGAGCGGATCGCCGGTGGTGCCGCGGCCAGCCTGAAGAGTACCGCCGGCTCGGATTCCGGGAGCTGACGGGGTTGCGCCCGATCCGCCTGATCGCGATTGGTTCCCCCGGCACAGCACCGCTATACTATTGCCCGCATGCTGAACTGAATGGCTGATCCAGCAGGATTGGCAAGGGGCGTCGTGGGGATGAAGCTCACCTGTCCGAAATGCGCCCAGGCGTTTGAAACCGATGGCAAGGCGGCCGAGGCTGTTTGTCCCGGTTGCGGCGCGGCCATGCCCCTGCCCGCGCTTGCCGAGACCATCGCGCAACGGCCGGGAGTATCCGCACCGTTGCCAACCGCGGTTGTCAGCGAAACCATCGGGCTGGAACCTGCCGCGAAGGAAACCGGCACGCCACGGCATTTCGCGCGCTATGAGATCATCCGGGAGATCGGGCGCGGCGCCTTCGGCATCGTCTATCGCGCGCGCGACCCGCAGCTTGGCCGCGACGTGGCGCTGAAGGTGCTCATCGCCGGCGAGCAGGCCAGCGAGTCGCTCATCAAGCGCTTCCACGCCGAAGCGCAGGCCGCCGCGAAGCTGCGCCATCCCAACATCGTGCCCATCCACGACGTTGGCATTCACGACGGCAAGCACTACTTCACGGCCGACTTCATCGAGGGCGCCACGCTGGAGAAGCTGCTGAAGGAGAAGTTGCCCACGACGCAGATCGTCAGGCTGATGACGGAGATCGCCTCGGCCATCCAGCACGCGCACGAACACGGCATCGTCCACCGCGACATCAAGCCCGGCAACGTGCTGATAGACGCCTCCGGCCGGGCGATGGTGACGGACTTCGGCCTGGCGCGGAACGTGGAGGTTGAGTCCTCGCTGACGCGTTCCGGCGACGTGGTGGGCACACCGGCATACATGAGTCCCGAGCAGGCGGCGGGGCGAGTGGCGGAAGTCGAGGAACGCTCGGACGTGTACGCCTTGGGTGTCCTGCTCTACGAGATGCTCACAGGGCATCCGCCGTTCCAGAGCAACTCGCTCGTGGCGCTGCTGCGCGCGGTCATTGAAGACGAGCCGGTGTCGCCGCGCACGCTGAACCCGAAGGCCGATCGCGACCTGGAGACGATCTGCCTCAAGTGCCTGGAGAAGGAGAAGGCGCGGCGCTATCGCACGGCGGCGGCGCTGGTCGAGGACCTCAACGGCGGCGGCGGTGGCGCTGATTGTGGCGCTGGGTCTGGGCTTCGGCCTCTTCGAGCGCCTCGCTCGCTTCGCCGCGGGGTGGGAACTGGTGGTGGATGAGGATTTCCCGTCGGGCGTTCTGCCGGAAGGGTGGGATGTCGTCGCGGGCAAGGCGGAGGTGGTGGATGGAGCGCTCGTGGTCGAGTGCGAGCCAGGGACAGAGGGCCTCGTCGTCGTGCTTCCGGTTGCCTGCCCAGATGCTGTCCGGTTGGAGTACGACGCGTGGTTTCCGGCGGATGTCGAGCTTGGCGACAAGGCGTGTGATCTCTCCTGCTTCCTGCACTGTGACCGAGAGCACATTGCGGGGAGTGGCTACATGCTCCAGTTTGGGGGCGTTGGCAACAAGTGCTCATCTTTGATCCGCAAGGATGCCGAGTCGTTGCGCAATGCTGCGCCGCAGGCGCTCATTGTTCCTGGCCGACGGCACCACATCGTGGCCGAACACGCGGGCGAATACGTAACACTCACGGTTGACGGCCGCCAGGTGTTGTGCTTGCGCGACTTCTTCTCGCTCACCGGAGGCTGCGCGGGCCTCTATTCCTGGGGAAAGGGCGCGCGCTTCGACAACGTGAAACTCTGGCGGCGGAAGAAGGCGCTGGATGTATCCAGCCTGGCCGTGCCGGACAGACTGTTCCTGAAGGGCGACTACAAGGATGCCATGGCTGAATACGATGCCATTCACGCCAGCCACCCGAGCGAGCCGGAGGGCCGCTTGGCGCTGTACAAGAGCGGCCTCGCACACATGGCCATTGGCGACTTGCAGGGCGCGCGGCAAGCATTCGAGCAGCTTGTGGACGGTGATCTGCGCGGCTGGGCGCATATCGGCCTGGCTGAAGTTGAAGCGCGCAGCGGGCGTGGCGCAGAGGCCGTGGCAGAGTTGACGAAGGCCGAGAACGCGGGCGATGCCGAAGCAGCGACGCTCGTGCGGGCCAATGCCATCAGGATCGCATTCGAAGCCCTTAATCGCGCGGACCTCGCGGCAGCTACGCCTATCCTCAAGAGTGCGCGCGAAGGCCTTAGCGACTGGGAACTCAAACGGATGGCGAGGACGGTCATCGGAGGAAGCAGGCCGTTCGATGGCCGCGGTGAATATGATGCAGCCATCACCTTCAAACGGGCCGTTGTGGCTGTCTTCCCGGATTTGCGGGAGTCGTCCGCGAACGCCAGCTTGGAGATTGGGACAGCCCTTTCCAAAGCAGGCCGGAATGAGGATGCACTGAAGGCCCTTGCCGCCATAGAGAAGGACTACCCAGACCAGCGCTCTGCATGCGCGGAGGCCCTGCAAGAACGCGCAAACGGATTACGGTACGCGGGGGAGCAGGAGCGGTCGCTGCAAGTATACAACGCCTTGCGGGCAAAGTACCCGGACTCACGTAACGAGTGCGCTTGGGCTTTGCTGCACTCTGGCCTAGCACGTCTGGCCCTGCATGATCGCGCCGGTGCTGAAGCAGATTGGCGGAAGGTTCTGCGCGAGTACGCCAACGACAACGCCAGGGCCGTGTGCTTGGCCCGCTTCTTCCTCGGTGAGATCGAGGAGTCAGCGTTCCTCGATGATCTGAAGAGCCAACCACGGAGTGAATGGAACGACGACGTCTGCACTATCGCTCAGAAGTACGAAGCCGAAGGCAACCTGCGCGAGGCCGCCCGCTGGTATCGAAAGTGCCTTGAACTGACGGTCGGCGAAGAATGGCCGGCCCGTCTCGCCCGCAAGCGGCTCAAGGAGATAGAGGAGAAGCTGAAAGCGCCGGCCGAAGCACCGGCCAAGACCGACGGGCGTTGACGGTTTCGGCCTGTGCGCACTGGATACCGGGGCTATTCGCCGCCAGATGCTGACAGCCTGCAAAGCCATCTGAACGATCATCACCAGGAAATCGCGCTCGATCACGAGCAGCGTCCGCGACGGAGCCAGCCAATCGCGATTGGTTGTCCCGGCCTATGGCGGCTACACTACAGTCTGCATCCTGAACTGAATGGCTGGTCCGACGGGATTGTGCGCTATGGCATCCGACCCAGTTTCGCCTCAAGGTTCTGACGCGCCGACACTGCGGCCCGTTCGTCCCCCCACGACCGGCGGCGAGACGAAGGAGCTATTGCCGCCATCGTGGGTGTGGCGTTCTGGATGAACTTGCAGGAGCGGCGGGCAGCGGTCGCCGCACAACATGATGCGGAAGCGCAACGCAACATCGCCCAGGAGGAGAGGCAGAAGTCGGATCAGGCGCTGGCCGACGTTACGACCGAGCAGAGACGCCGGCAGGCAGAGGAACTGGGGCGACGTGATGAACGCAAGAAGTCCGTGCCGGCGTTCTTGAAGGCAGCGCGACTAGCCGGGCGCGCAACTTCTCCCCCCTCAAGGACATGCCCCTTACAGAACTGAGTGCGGAATACATGACTCTGGAGGACATCTCGGGACTGCGAGGACTTCCGCTTCGCGTCCTGGGCTTAGGCAGTGTCCCCGGCGGTGACCTTAGCCCCCTGAAAGGCATGCCTCTGGTTTGGTTGAGCCTCAATTGCTTGGGCAACATAGCCATTATATCGCCCCTGGAAGGCATGCCCTTGGAGTCGCTGGACCTCACACGCAACAACGTCACCGATCTTCGGCCGTTGCGCGCAATGCCCCTTACGTACCTCGGGCTATCATCGAATCCTGTCAGTGATATTTCCCCGTTGGAACGATTGCCGTTGCGCACTCTCCACATCTCCGATTGCCGGAACATCCGGAACTTTTCTGCGCTCGCGAACCTACCACTGACTGGCTTGGTGGCGGCGAACACCAGGTTGGCTGACCTTGCATCGCTGAATACCAGGCAACTGCGAGACCTGCACATTGACCGTACGCCTGTCAACAATGTCACGCCGTTGGAGGGCGCGAGGCTCGAAATCCTGGTGTTCACACCCAAGAGCATCGCGAAGGGCCTGGACGTCATCCGCAAGATGAGGACCTTGCACTCGATTGGCGTGCAGTACGACAGGAGTTGGCCTCCCGCCGAATTCTGGAAGAAGTACGACGCCGGGGAGTTCAAGTGACGTCGCGCCGCCATTGCGATTCCCCGCCCGCCGCCGTATAACTCCGTCCAGTATCGTGCTTATGTGAGGGAACCATGGTCGGCAGCGTCTCTGACGAAGCTCTTGCCCGGTATCTCAACCAGATCGGCCTTGCCGCCCTGGACAAGATCGAAGCGGCGCAACAAGAGCAGGCCGAGGCAGCCAGCAAGGGCGTCAGCCTCTCGCTGGCGGACGTGCTCGTCAAGAAAGGCGTCATCAACGCTGAACAACGCGACAACATCGAGAAGAAGCTGAAGGCCGACCAGGATGGCGGCGCCAGACAGCTCGGCCCCTACAAGCTCCTGAAGAAGCTCGGCGAGGGCGGCATGGGCGCGGTCTATCTGGCCGACGACACGTCCGTCGGGCGCAAGGTGGCCGTCAAGGTCCTGCCGAAGAAGTATTCCGAGGAGCGCGAGTTCCTGACGCGCTTCCGCCGCGAGGCGCAGGCCACGGGCAGGCTCAACCACGTCAACATCGTCATGGCGTACAACGTCGGCGAGGACGCCGGCACGCACTACTATGCAATGGAATACTGCGAGGGCGAGACGCTCGACCAGATTCTCAAGCGCGACAAGGTTATCCCGTGGGACGCCGCGGTGGGCGTCGTGCTCCAGGTGGCCCGTGGCCTCAAACGGCAC
The DNA here is from genome assembly GCA_026692735.1 of Planctomycetota bacterium. Classification (GTDB taxonomy): domain Bacteria; phylum Planctomycetota; class SZUA-567; order H5-PLA8; family H5-PLA8; genus JAPLOD01. The sequence continues at coordinate 6,432 of JAPLOD010000095.1, forward strand.
TTAACGGCCCCTTGGATGACACTTAACGCCGTTTTCCTCCACCCCCTAAGTGTGCCCCAACACTCCCCTAATGGCAAGGCCCAACAAAGAGCGGCGCCCGTGGCGAGAACGCCGCTCAACAGAGGGGCGTCGCTTCTCAGGGCGCCCCTATACCGTGCTTTCCTTATGGCAGACCGTCTGCCATAGTATCGTACAGGAGGAACAACAGCGCGATGCTGATGACGGCGAACAGAAGACCGATGGCCAGACGCCATTGCTCAGGATCGTTAACGTTTTCCACATTCTCCTCCAGATCAACCCGCGCCTACGCCGTCAGCTTCACGAACGCTCGAGGCTGAAGCACCCGGCCGCCAACCCACATGTCCGCGATGAAGCACACGACACCGAGTTCGATCTTGCGATGCTCGGACACGAAGATGCCGAAGTCGGTCTCGACAAGCACGACGTACTGGCTGAAGTCGCCGAAGAGCACGTCGCCCGTGTCGCCCAACGTCGTCAGATCGGTGACAACCAAGGGATGCCCCAACAGCGTTGGCGTGCCGTCAACCGGGTTGGGCTGAATCAGCGGCTTGCCCACGGCGTCTGTGAGTTTCAAGAGCGCCTTGCGCACGCTCTTTGCCACAACCCACATGCCCATCGGCTGCATCCAAGCCGGCAGCGCATCCTCTATGTTAACCAAGTCTTCGTAGGAGACTTCCCCGGCCACTTCACGCGCCACGGATTGCACGTCGGCCGTCTGCAAGATGCCCAGCGGCCGGCCTATGCCGTTGCCGTTCACAATCGCGCGGTCAATCTTCACCGTGAACGACGGCTTGAACAGCTTGGCAATGAGCGCCGGCAGATTCGTTGCCCGCTTCAGCAGCATCCGCGACGCTTCAGAGACGGCAGACAAGCGATGTGTGCTGATCGTCGGCTGTTCGATAACCAAGTCCTGGCCCGGCGCCGCTGAACCTTCCGCCGTCCACTCGCAACCCATAAGGCCGTATTCCGCAAACTCCGTGGCCGTCCCCTCTGCGCCTTTCTCGGCTTGCACGGGGCGTGGAAAAGCAATCAGGCCGCCGTCCAGGGGGATGACAGAACAACGCGGCATGATGCGCGCGGCCTCAAGCGGCTGCGGCGCCTCGCCAAAGAAGGACGCCGGCGTAAGGGACGCGCCCGCATCCGTGGACGCCATCATCGGCAGCACTTTGCCAATAACACCCTCCAGCGCTTCGTGAGGCATCCGCACGCCGATGTTGCGCTTGGTCTGCAACACGCCGCCAGCCGGGCCGTCGTCCAACACATACTTCGCGAAACGCGCGGCGCGCGCATCGTCAGTCTTCGCATACCACACCCCGTCCAACGTCTTCTTTGCCATGATCGTTTGCTCCTCGTCTGGACACCAGCGCGCCAGCTTGCGCCGCCGCTCTGCGATGTCGCGTTCCCTGCGCTCGCGCGCCTCCTCTTCCGTCTCCTGCCGCACCGTGTACGCTTTCGCCGCCGTGATTACTGCGAGTTTGTTTGCGGGACGGCTCGTCACGGTGGCCTCCCACAATTCGCATTCCGTCCATACTTTCACCTTCACGCCGTCCACCGTTTCCCATCTGTAGTCCAGGCCACGATAACCCACCGAGAGGCCCGTAATGTGGCCTTCCAGAATCTTTGTGCGCGTTTCCTGAGCAAGGGAAATGCTCGACAACTCGGCGTGAATCCACAGGCCGTGCGTATCCTCGCGGGCCTGCGTCACAGTACCGATAACTTCCGCCGTGTCGGCGCCGACGCTAAAGTGCTTCACGAGCAACTTGACCGTGCCGGCCGGCACGACTTCGCGCAGCGACTTGGCGAAGCACCCGGGCGCCATGATTTCCTTCATACGGTCAACGTTGCCGTAGACGGAGACGTAGCCTTCGATCCAGCCCGGGCCGTCGCCGGCGCCGTTGGATGCCTTCAGCTTCCCGTCCGCAATCGTTACCTGCCGCGCTTCCCCGTTCATGCCGCTTCCTCCAGTGACTTCCCGTGCAACTCTTCCGTCTCCACGGCAATGGCGCCGTGGCC
>JAPLOD010000096.1 GCA_026692735.1 Planctomycetota bacterium
GGTAGTAGAGGTCCTCCCGGAAAAGCCCCTGTTTGACGCGGCCTTCCAGATTGGTATTGGAGGCCACAATACACCGCACGTTCAGCTGGATGGGCGCGGTGCCGCCGATGCGGGTGATGGTGAAGTCGTTGAGGAACTGGAGGAGCTTTACCTGCACTTCGGGCGTGAGGTTGCCCACCTCGTCCAGGAAGACCGTGCCTGAATCCGCCGCCTCGAAAAAGCCGACGGCTCGCGCATGGGCGCCCGTGAACGCCCCTTTCTCATGGCCGAACAACTCCGACTCCATCAGGTGTTCCGGCAAGGCGCCACAGTTGACCTTCACCAGCGGCCCTGTCGAACGCTGGCTATGCTGATGGATGTAGTCGGCAAGCACCTCCTTGCCCGTCCCCGATTCGCCCAGCAGGAGCACGGAACTCTCCCTGGATGCGGCGGTACGGGCCATGTCGCATGCGCGACGCATGGCCGGCGACACTGCAATCGGCTCAGTCACTCTCTTGCTGGCTCGCGACGCCGGGGCAACCGCCGTGGCCGCTTGGGCGGCAGAGGTGGTCAGGGCAGCTTCGATGGCGCTCCGGTATGGCCCTATATCAACGGGCTTTGCCAGAAAGTTGTAGGCGCCGGCGTTCATGGCCTGCACGGCGCGCTCAACCGTGCCGAAAGCCGTGAGCACGATGACGTAAGGCGGAAAGGGCAGACCACGTATCTTGAACAACAGGTCCAAGCCGGTCATGCCGGGCATGTTCCAGTCGGTTACAACCAAGGTTGTCCGTTCGCGCTGCAGGAACTCCCAAGCGGCGAAAGGGTCTGTGAATCTGCGGATAACGAAACCCATGCCGCTCAGGGCGTCCGCCTGGATGTTGAGTACCTCAGCCTCGTCGTCAACCAGTACGATCGTACCAGCCATGTTGTCACGCTGCTCCACGCGTTAGAGTGGAACGTCATCCTAGCGCATCCCGGACGACAGTCAAAGGGCGCAAAAGGCACGCCAACGCACGCAAGGAGTTGGCGTGCCCGGGAAGAGTACGCTCTCCACCGTCGTTGCCAATGACGGTCTCTGAGGCGCCGGGCGGAACGATGCACCCAAGGCGCTCTCCTGCTATTGGCTGCATTGTTCCTCTTCGGTCGTCCCGATACCTGTCCGGTTAACATACAGACTGTACTGAGGTCAGGACACGTGTTTACTGAAGCTAAGGGATGCACTTGTCTTGTGCGCAGATGACAACCCGCGCGCAAGAGAAACTGTGATTCTGCAAGGCTTTATGTGCTAATGGTTCACGAAATCACTATCGGGGTTCCAAGGAAAAGGCAGGGCCGTTCTGCTGAGCGGCACAGGCGTTGCGTCCCCTCCAGTATTGTGGGTGTCAGGAAGAAGCGAGAGGACGAGGCAACTATGAAGAACAGCATGACGAACCCCTTCGCTTGTGCGGAACTCGATGCGCGGTCACGGCACGCGCCATTCCTACTGCTGACCGAGCATGAGCGCGTGGGAGAGTTGGCGCGGTTGGTGCTGGAACGGGCCGAGGCGCTCGTCCGGGACGTCAGCAGCCTGAAGGAGGCCGAGAGGGCCTTGGCGGGTTTCGCTCCGGAGGTGTTGCTGGTGGGGTGGATGCCACCCCTGGCTGCAGCATGGTGACGCTGCCACGAAGGAACTCCACGAGACCCCAGGGAAGCGTCTGACCAGGAGACTCACGCTCGGCGCTCGTGAGCAAGTGGAGTCTTGCCGAACGGCTTCGAGCGCACATCAGGAATCCGTGGTGTGACCATCCCAGATCCAGGAAACCTGGGCTGGCTGAGGGTGCTGCGATGAAACGGATGAAGATCGGTGTGGTTGAGGACAACGAGGACAACCGCCTGCTGCTGCACGCGTTCCTTGACGAACTCTACAAGGTCGTTGATTTTGAGGATGGGCCGGCGGCGCTCGACGGTCTCCCCGCCGCTTCGCCGGACCTCATCCTTCTCGACATCTCGCTCCCCGGCATGGACGGCGTGGAGGTTCTCGAACAGATTCGCCTTGATGGCCGCCTCAGACACCTGCCCGTGATCGCCCTGACCGCTCACGCCATGAGCGGTGATCGCGAGCGGCTCCTGGCGGCGGGTTTCGACGAGTACATCAGCAAACCCATCGTGGATGAGGGCGTGCTGCTGGAGGCCATTGCGCGTCTGCTGGACCGGAAGCGCGGAACTCCGCCCGTTGCAGTGCCGGCTCGCACGTGTGTCGAGCCAGCCAAAAAGGCGGAAGCCGGCTGCCGGGTGGCCGTGGCCAGCTAACCCCAGCTCCCTCTTTGAGAAGGTCCGTCTCATGCACCCGACCACGACTCTCGCGAGCCCAGGACAACGACAACTTACGCGCTTTGTGTGGCTGGCCGCGTGTTTGTGGTGTCTGGCCATTGTTGGTTCGTTCTTCTGGTATTGGTCCAATGAACGTGAACAGGTCGCCACAATGGCAGAGATGCAGGTGCGGGTGGCGTTTGAGAAGGACGCGCTCCTGCGTCGCTGGGCCGCAAAGCACGGTGGCGTGTACGTTCCCGTTACCCCCGAGACGCAGCCAAGTCCATTTCTCGCCAACGTCCCGCAACGGGACATCACAACCGCGAACGGGACAACGCTGACGTTGCGCAACAGTTCGACCATCGTGCGGGAGGTGGGGGAGATGGCGGGAGAGAAGGGTCTGGCGTTCACCCATGCCACCAGCCTTAACCCTATTAACCCGGCGAACTTGCCTGATCTGTGGGAAACGGCGGTCCTGAAGCGTTTCGAGCAGGGCGAGAAAGAGGTCATTGGCATCTCCAACGTGAACGGCACGCCGCATATGCGGCTGATGCGCCCGCGTATCACCGAACAGGGATGTTTGAAATGCCACGCCAACCAAGGCTACAAGGTGGGCGACATCCGCGGCGGGATGAGTGCCTCCGTACCCATGGCGCCTTTTCTGACTGCAGAGCGACAAGAGGTGGCCCAGCGCTGTCTGCGCTACGCCTTCCTCGGCCTGCTGGGCTTGGCGGGAATCTGGGCTGGCGCACGCAGTCTGTTCCGCAACGACAGGGAGCGCGCCAAGACCGAGCAGGAATTGCGCGCCAGCGAGGCGAACTTCCGCGCGCTGTACACCAACTCACGAGACGCCATCATGGTGCTGACACCTGCGAAGGGGTTCACCGCCGGGAACCCGGCGGCTATCAGGCTGTTGGCCTGCCGGGACGAACACGACTTCACAACCAGGACGCCGGCGACGCTGTCTCCGGAGTTCCAGCCGGACGGCGTTCCGTCATCTGAGAAGGCCCAGAGGATGATGGCCCTGGCCCTGGAAAATGGATCGCACTTCTTTGAATGGATGCACAAACGGGCGGACGGAACGGAGTTCCTGGCAACGGTGCTGCTTACCAGGCTGGAAATCGGCGGCAAGGTGATGCTGCAGGCGACCACGCGGGACATCACCGAACAAAAGCGCGTGATGGAGGCGCTACGGGAGAGCGAGAATCGCTTCCGGACCATCTTCGACAACGCCCGCGACGGGATACTCGTGGCCGATGTGGCCACCAGAAAGTTCGTCTTCGGCAACCCGGCCATCCACCAGATGCTCGGCTATACCCCCGAGGAACTTAAGGGGCTGGGGGTCACGGAGATTCACCCGCAGAACGATCTGCCCCGGGTCATCGAGGCATTCGATAAGCAAGCGCGGCACGAACTCGCGGTGGCCAGAGCGCTCCCCGTACGGAGAAAGGACGGCAGCGTCCTTTACGCGGACATCAGTTCGACCCCCCTCACTCTGACTGGCAAGGCCTACCTTGTGGGGGTCTTCAGGGACATTACCGACCGCAAACGTGCGGAAGAGCAACTGGCCCAAGCCAAGGATGCCGCCGAGCGAGCGAACCGCGCCAAGAGCGCCTTCCTGGCCAACATGAGCCACGAGTTGCGCACGCCGCTGAACGCCATCATCGGCTTCTCCAGTATCCTGCGGAAGAACAAGCCGGGCAACCTGCGGCAGAACGACCTGATGTATCTCGAACGTGTGGAGGACAACGGCAAGCATCTGCTGGAGTTGATCAACAGTGTCCTCGACCTGTCCAAGATTGAGGCCGGGAAAGCCGAACTGGAGGCGGCGCCCGTTGACCTGGCAACCCTCGTGCGCGAGACGCTGGCCCAGCTTGAGGGCGCGGTGCGCAACCGCGACGTCAGGCTGCTGGCGGATGTCCCGGAGCACGTGGCGCCATTAGTCACGGATGGCCCAAAGCTCAAGCAGGTCATCATCAACCTGGTGGCCAACGCCCTGAAGTTCACCGAGCACGGTTCGGTGACGGTACGTGTGGTGACAGATGACGCCGGCCAGCCGCGGCGGCTTGACGTCGTGGATACGGGCATTGGCATCCCACAGGAAAAACTGGAGGTGATCTTCGATGCGTTTCAGCAGGCCGAGAACAGCACCGCGCGGCAGTACGGTGGCACGGGCCTCGGCCTGACGATCTCGCGCTCGCTGTGCAAGCTGCTGGGCTATCGTCTGGACGTAGCCAGCAGTGTGGGACACGGCTCGACGTTTTCGATACGCTTCAACGCCCGTGCGGTGTCCGTCGTGCGCCATGTGGTGACGCTCCCCGCTCCCGCTCCGGTTTCGCCTCCTCCGGCCGCGCCTCAGTCTTCTCCACGGCCATCCGATCTGCGGGACAAGCTGGTGCTCGTGATTGACGACGACGTGGACTCGCGGCTGGTGCTGTCGCGGCATCTTGAAGACCTCGGCTGCCGCGTCGCGGCGGCGAGCACGGGCCGGGACGGCCTGAACCTGGCGCGCAGCCAGCATACGGACATCATCACGCTGGACTACAGGATGCCGCGCATGAACGGCTGGGCCGTGCTCCGCGAACTCAAGCACGATCCGCAGGTGCGGAATATCCCAGTCATCATCGTCAGCGCCGTCGCCGACCAGGAACGCGATACCCTCCCCGGCGCTGTGGATTTCCTCACGAAACCCGTGACGCGCGATGGTCTGCTGCAGGTGCTCTCGCGGACGCTGCGCTGCTCCAAGGGATGCGTGCTCGTGGTGGACGACGATGAAGACGCGCGGCGGTTGCTGCTGGCGCACTTGTCGGAAGAAGGCTTCGATACGCGAACGGCCGTGAACGGGCGCGAGGCATTACAGGTGCTGGAGTCGGCGTGGGTGGACCTCATCATCCTGGACCTGCTCATGCCCGTGATGGACGGTGAGACTTTTCTGGAGACCATCCGGCGCGATCCGCGCTTCGCGCAGGTGCCTGTTGTGATCGTCACAAACAAGGACTTGCTCCACGTGGACGAACGGCGTCTCAAAGCCATTACGTCGGGCGTGCTCAGGAAGACAGATGCCTTGGACAAGGAGTTGGGCCGCACCGTGCGGGAGATCCTGCACGCCGAGTCTGGGCCAAGCGGAACGTAAGCGCAAAGGAGAACCTTATGACATCTTCAACCCCCGTCGCGGAAGAGGCACGCATTCGAGTGCGCGTGCGCGCCGACCTCGCCGAGCTGGTGCCGGCATTCCTCGATCACCGCCGCCGCGAAGTGGCGTCCCTGCCTGCTGCATTGCAGGCCAGCGAGTACGGCAGGATACGCGGGTGGGCGCACAACATGGCCGGAACCGGCGGCGCGTTCGGGTTTCAGCCTATCACGGAGATCGGCCGAGCCATGGAGGCCGCCACAAAGGCCGCCGACGGCGTGACGATCAGGTCGTGCACGGACAGGCTCGCGGACTACCTGCGCCGCATCGAGGTGCTCTATGGTTGACCGCGCCCGACCGTTCATCCTGTGCGTGGACGACAATGCCGATTGGCTGGCGCTCGTCCAACGCTGGTTGTCGAACGACGGCCTCAACGTCGTCGTCGCCGATAGCTGCGCCGCGGCCCGGGCCGTCGTCCGCAGCGGCAAACCCGATCTGATCCTACTGGACGCGTTGATGCCCGACATGGATGGCTACGAGTTCTGCCGGCAGTTGCAGGACGACCAAGACTTGGCCCTGATCCCTGTCATCTTCATCACCGGACTGAATTCCGCGCAGGACAAGGCGAAGGCGTTGGCGTGCGGCGCGGTCAACTATCTGGTCAAGCCCGTGCAGCAGGAAGAGCTGCTGCAGACGGTGCGGCGCCACCTGCTGGCGTGCAATCACTGGGAGTCGCTGGGCACCGGCAAGCGCTCGCGCGCCAGCGACCTCCCCGGTTTTCTCGATTTCGTCCTGGACAAACTGCGCGTCCCGGCGCAAGGGCGCGCGCGCTTCGCCAACCTGACGCCGGACCGCGTCTACACGCTCGCAGCCGAGCTAGGTATCGAGACGCAGGTGCTGGCCCGGCATCTTGCGGCCCACACGGGACTGCCCTATGTGCCACGCTTCGAGCCTCAGAGCGTCGAGTTGGGCGTGCTGCCCACGGCGTTCTGCCGGGCGCGGCGCGTGATTCCGCTGAACGTGAACGGCCGCCGTCAGTTCGTGCTCTGCAACCCACTCGACTGGCAGTT
>JAPLOD010000097.1 GCA_026692735.1 Planctomycetota bacterium
CCCGCGGCGCCGACGATGGCCGACACCACGTAATCGCTCGCCTTCTCCTCGGCCAGCTCAACCAGCGCTTCCGTGCCGCCGAGCACCTCGCCACGCCAGGGCGCCCTATCCGCTGTCCCTTTCGGGGTCGGACCCGAGGACGGCCCGGCCACACCGTCGGCGATCAGCCGCTTGAACTCGGGGACGAGTTCCTTGTCGGCGATGGCGACGCGGTCCGGCCTGACCACGCGGACCTGTTCGGCCAGTTTGCGCACGTTACGCCCGGCAGTCATGCTCCGGACACGGAACTTCTCCGGAAACTGCGCCACAACCCTGAGCGTGCTGACGCCGATGGAACCGGTACTGCCGAGAATGCAGAGATTCTTCACTCGTCACTCCCCGGACGGCAAGGCATCAGTGGTTAATGGCCGGCGCGCAGGTGCCCCCTCTGCCTGCTGCCGCGACCGTCTCTCTGTCATGCCAACAGGTTAGCGGCTACAGTGGCTGAATCAAACACGACTTTAGCCTTCCAGATACGTATACCCGTCCATGCCGTTCTGATACATGGTCACGAACAGCCGGAGGTCCTCGAGCGTCATCTTGTTGGCGCGCACGGCGGCCTCGGCCGCGGTACGGAGGCGGTGGATCAACTCGTTCTTGTCGTAACTGACGTAGTGCAGCACGTCCTCGACCGTGTCGCCGGTTTCGACCTGCTCCACCTTGTAGCTGCCGTTCTCCAAGGACACGTGAACGGCGTTGGTGTCGCCGAAGAGGTTGTGGAGGTCGCCGAGAATCTCCTGATACGCGCCGACCATGAAGACGCCAAGACAATACGGCTCGGACGTCAGCGGGTGCAGCTCCAGCACGTTCTTCACGTCCTTGAGGTCAATGAAGTCCTCGATCTTCCCGTCGCTGTCGCAGGTGATATCCGCCAGCACGCCGCGCCGCGTGGGACGCTCGTTCAGGCGGTGGATCGGCATGATCGGGAAGTGGTGGTAGATCGCCCAGTGGTCCGGCACGCTCTGGAACAGCGAGAAATTGCAGAAGTACGTGTCCGCCATGCTGCGTTCCAGATGCTCCAGTTCCTCGGGCGCCATGGGCATTGTGCGCACGATCTTCAGGACGCGCCGGCACGTCGCCCAGAAGAGCCGTTCGGCCAGGCCGCGCTGCTTGAGGCTGAGGTAGCCCAGGTTGAACATCGTGACGGCTTCGTCGCGCATCTGGACGGCATCGTGGTACGCTTCGAGGTAGTTTTTACGGGTGACGGAATTGCAGGTTTCGCGGAGGTTCCACAGGACGTTCGGCGCGTCCTCGGGCAATTCGGGCTCGACCACCCCCGTCTGCTCCGCCTGTGGAGTCGCCGACTCAACGGCGTCCTGCACGACCGTTTCGGAGACACCCAGGACATTGAAGATCAGCACGCTGTGGTGCGCGGTCAACGCCCGCCCCGACTCGCTGACGATATGCGGATGCTCCACCCCCGCCTCGTCGCACACCTCCATCACCTGGAAGACCGCGTCGTTGGCGTACTCCTGCATGGAGTAGTTCATCGAGGCTTCAAAATTCGAATTGCTGCCGTCGTAGTCCACGGCCAGCCCGCCGCCGACGTTCAGGTACTTCAGCCCCGCGCCCAGCTTGTGCAGTTCCACGTAGAAGCGCGCCGCTTCCCTCAAGGCGGCCTTGATGTTGCGGATGGCGCTGACCTGGCTGCCGATGTGGAAATGCAGCAGTTGCAGGCAATCAAGCATACCGCGCTCGCGCAACGTATCGCAGACCTTCAGCATCTGCTCGGCCGTGAAGCCGAACTTCGACCGGTCGCCGCTGCTGGTCTCCCAGCGTCCCGTGCCGCGGGCGTTGAGTTTTGCGCGCATGCCGATCATGGGGCGGACCTTGTGCTTCTCCGCCATGCGGAGGATCAGGTCAAGCTCCGTGAGCTTCTCCATCACGATGACGACTTTGCGGCCCAGCTTGCTGGCCAGCAGCGCCATCTCGACGTATTCCTCGTCCTTGTAGCCGTTGCAGATGAACAGGCCTTCGTCGGTGTCCAACAGCGCCAGGATCGTCATCAACTCCGGCTTGGACCCCGCCTCCAGGCCGAAATGGCACTCCTTGCCGTGGCGCACAATGGCCTCAACGACGTGCCGTTCCTGGTTCACTTTGATGGGATAAACGCCGCGGTAACACCCGCGATAGCCGTGTTCCTTGATGGCGGTCGCAAAACACGTGTTCAGCTCCTCAACCCGGCGCTTCAGAATGTCCGGAAAGCGGATCAACATGGGCGCCCCGATGCCGCGCGCCTCGATGTCGGCGACGAGCATCCTCAGGTCAATCCCGACGTCTTTCTGCCCAGTTGGGTGGACAACCAGATGTCCCTGGTCGTTGGCGGAGAAGAACTGCCGTCCCCAGTTGTTGACTCCATATAGTTCTACCGAGTCCTGCACGGACCAGCTTTCCACCGTCGCCGCACCCCCTCTGCCGCTATCTGAATGTTAAGTCGCGCAAGATTCGTTCCACGTTCAATATCATATCATGGAAAATCCGAATGCTATACAACAAAGTGCTTGAAAGGCGATTTTTCCGACTTTGCCGCGCCCGACGTTCGCGGCTTGCCCGCAGACCGGAGCCGCTCCAGCAGCGCCGCCAGGTCATCTGCCATAGGCGCCTCCACAGTCAGCCGTTTGCCCGGTTTGTTCGGATTCGGAAACACCAGCTTCGCCGCATGCAACGCCAGGCGGCCCAATCCGAATCCCGCAGGCCGCGGTCCGGAGCCGCCGTGCCGGCCAGGGCGCGTTCCGGATACAGAGCTCTGCACTCCGTACAGCCTGTCGCCCACGATCGGGCAGCCGATGCGCGCCAGATGAACGCGGATCTGATGCATCCGCCCCTGCCGCGGCCTCACTTCCAGCCACGACCAGCCCCGCGCTTCTTTCCGCTCTTTCGGCCCGCCTGCTCCTCCACTCCCTATCCCCCCTGCTGACTGCCCGCGCCCGAATGCCTCAATGACCCTGTACTCCGTCTGCGCGCTGCGGCCCGCCGGATGGACGGCGCTCGTCTTCGGAGGGGGCGGCGGCGGGACCGTCACTCCCGGGTTGAGTTCGGAAAAGAAGCGCAGCGCGTTGCGCAGCCGTTCCGGCTTGCCTGTCTGGTGCTCCAGTATCGGAGCGTCAACCAGCCCGGCGTCGGCGGAGGGGATCCCTTCACACAGCGCCAGGTACGTCTTCTCGACCGTCTGCCACTGCCGTTCCAGCGCGCGGGCCGCTTTTTTCGTCCGCGCCAGCAGCAGCACGCCGGAGGCGTCTTTGTCCAAACGGTGCGCCGGCGTCAGGCCCGACAAGCCGTGCTGAAGGCGCAGTGCGCGCAAGACCGATCCTCCAGGACCCGGCGCTTCATGCACGGGCAGCCCCGGAGGCTTGTTCACGGCGACCACCGCCGAATCGGAGTAAAGAACCTGGATCGGCCGAGTCTTCATCGCGTATGAGGTAGTGCCTTCCCGTGGCAACGCAAGAGCCGATTGCAGCGCTCCATCGGGAAGTTGCACTTGACGCGCTGCGCGCCAAGACGTTATGAAACCGCCACGCGAATGTGAATGGGACTCTCTCGGCACCATCCAACTCAAAGGAGGCAGGGGTGCTACCGTACAATAAGAAAGTGCTCATGCTCGGCTACGGCGCGGTCGCGCAATGCACGCTGCCGATTCTGGTCAGGCACATTGACATCCCGCCACAGAACATCACGGTGATGGACTTCGAGGACCGGCGGGAAGCCCTTGAGCCGTGGCTCGCCCAGGGCGTCCGCTTCGTCCGGAAACGGATCGCGCCGGCCAATCTGGGCGGGACGCTGGCCAAGTACCTTGGCGCGGGCGACTTCCTGATTGACCTGGCGTGGAACATTGACTGCTGTGAACTGCTGCAGTGGTGCCACGACCACGGTGTCCTTTACGTGAACACGTCGGTGGAGCTGTGGGACCCGTATGCCGGCGCCAAGAACAAGCCCCCCACGGAGAAGACGCTCTACTGGCGCCACATGAACATCCGGCGCATGACGGCGCAGTGGGCGGAGAAGGGCCCCACGGCCGTGCTCGAGCACGGTGCGAACCCGGGGTTGATATCGCACTGGACCAAGCAGGGCCTGGTGGACATCGCCAGGAAGCTGATCGCGGACCGCAAAGCGACGGGAGCGCTGAAGGAAGAAGTGCAGCAGCACCTGGCGAGCGGCGAGTTCAACCTGCTCGCAATGAAACTCGGCGTAAAGGTCATCCATGTTTCCGAGCGCGACACGCAGGTCACCGACCGGCCGAAGGAAGTGGACGAGTTCGTGAACACATGGAGCATCGAAGGGTTCCGGGAGGAAGGTATCACCACGGCGGAGATGGGCTGGGGCACGCACGAGAAATGGCTGCCCCCGCTGGCCTATCAGCATGCCGACGGCCCGCGGAACCAGATCTGCCTGGCCCGCATGGGCATCAACACGTGGGTCCGGTCCTGGGTCCCCGATTACTCCATCGTCGGCATGGTCATACGCCACGGCGAGGCGTTCACGATCTCCGACCACCTGACAGTGTGGCAGGACGGAAAGGCCATCTGCCGCCCGACCGTCCACTATGCGTACTGCCCGTGCGACTCCGCCATCGCCTCGCTCCACGAACTGCGCGGCCGGGACTACGAATTGCAGCCGCGGCTGCGAATTATGACCGACGAGATCACAAGCGGCGAGGACGTCCTCGGCGCGCTCATCATGGGCCACGCGTACAACTCCTGGTGGACCGGCTCCAACCTCAGTATCCAGGAAGCGCGCCGGCTGGTGCCGCATCAGAACGCGACCACAATGCAGGTGGCCATCAGCGTGGTTGCGGCGGCCATGTGGGCCATTCGGAATCCGCAGCAGGGCGTCTGCGCTCCCGACGACCTGCCGCATGACTTCGTCCTGAAGATCGCGCGGCCATACCTGGGCAAGAACATCTCGCGGCCCTCGGCCTGGACGCCGCTCCGGGACTACCAGAACCGTTTCGAGGGCTGCAACGCGCCTGAACTGGACTCGCAGGACGTGTGGCAGTTCAAGAACTTCCTGATCACCGAAGGCAAGTAGAGAGGATGCGGGAAACCGCCGGGTCCAACAGCGACGGGACGAAGGAGCAGAACGCGGTCCGCGGCCGTGATGCGTACTGCACGAACGGTATTGCTGTTTGCCTGGTACGTGTTACGCATTACGTTCTGCGTTCCACCCGGTGTCAGCCGTCGGGAGTCGGCAAAGGAGAGCATCCATGATCAGGAAGTCCACGCTGAAGAAACTCGCGAAGGAACACGGCACGCCCCTTTTCGTCGTGGACCACGAACAGCTCCGGAGGAACTACGCCGAGTTCAAGAAGTACCTGCCGCGAGTGCAGGCGTACTACGCGGTGAAAGCCAATGCGCTTCCCGAGATCGTCAAGACGCTCTTCGACGTCGGCGCCAGCTTCGACGTGGCCTCCATGCCGGAATTCCGGATTGTCCATGAGAACATCAAGCACATGCGGGACAGAGACCGGCAGGACTGGATATGGGACAAGATCATCTACGCCAACCCCATCAAGGCCACCGAGACACTGGAGGAACTGGATCCCTACAAGCCGCTGGTCACCTACGATAACTATGAGGAGATCAAAAAGATCAAGAAGCACGCGCCGCACGCCGGCCTGGCTCTGCGCATCAAAGTCCCCAATACGGGCGCCATGGTGGAGCTGTCCTCGAAGTTCGGCGCGCCCCCCGGCGAGGCCGTGGACCTGATCCTCGCCGCCGAGGAGGCCGGCCTGATGGTCGAGGGCCTCAGCTTTCACGTGGGCAGCCAGACGACAAACTTCGAGAACTACGTCCAGGCTATCAACCTCGCCGCCAACATCTTCAAGGAAGCCGACGAGCGCGGCTACAAAAGGATGTTCCTGCTCGACATCGGCGGCGGTTTCCCGGCCCCCTACGACGCCAACGTGCAACCGTTCCGGGTGCTGGCGAAGAAGATCAACGCGGAGCTGACGCGGCTGTTCCCGCGGGAGATCCAGATCCTCGCCGAACCGGGCCGGTTCCTCGTGGCGACGGCCTGTACGCTGGTGGCCAAGGTGATCGGGAAGGCGGACCGCGACGGGAAACGCTGCTACTACATCAACGACGGCGTGTACCACACCTTCAGCGGCGTTATCTTCGACCACTGCAAGTACCGCCTGAAGGCACTCAAGGAAGGCCCCACACGGATCTGCGCCGTCTTCGGCCCGACGTGCGACGCGCTGGACACGGTCTCGCTGGCTGAGGAGCTGCCCGACCTCGACCTGGATGATCTGGTGTACAGCAAGAACATCGGCGCCTACAGCCACGCTTCCTCGACGTACTTCAACGGCTTCCCCCCGGCGCAGGTAGTGCACGTCAACCAGACCTGAAACCTATCAACACCGTGTCTCGCTCTGCGCTCTCCGCGTCTCTGCTCCGAAAATACCACATCGTGCACTGGGAGAGTGGTATTTTCATCGTTTCCGGGTGGCGCGCAGCGCCATGACGACTGCGGTGAATTATCCGGGCTAGCGCAGCGGCATCACGCGGCTGAACACCGCCTTCAGGTATCGTCCCTCAGGCGTACGCACCGCCCACGGATGATCCGGCGCGGCGCCATGAATGCCGAATATCTGCAGCTCAACGCCGGTCTCGCCCGCCGCCGCACGCAGGGCCATCAGGAATTCCTCTTCGCTCACCAGGCCCGTGCAGGAACAACTCACCAGAATGCCGCCCGGCTGCAGGCACTGCATGGCCAGCCTGTTCATGTCAGCGTACGCCGACAGCGCCCGCGGCACCTCCGGCTTGGACAGCGCCAGCTTCGCCGGGTCAAGGATGATCCGGGAGTACCGGCGCCCGGCCGTGCGCCTGTCGCGCAACACGTCGAAGACATCGCCATGCAGACACGTGAGCTGTTCGGCGCTGATCCCGTTAAGGGCCCGGTTCCTCTCCGCGACGGCAATCGCTTTCTCGTCCAGATCCACGGCCTCCACGGTCTTCGCGCCTGCCAGCGCCGCTGCAAGAGCGAAGCCGCCGGTATAGCAGAAGCCGTCGAAGACCTCCTGGCCGCGCGCTAGCGCAGCCAACCGCTGCCGGTTGTCCCGCTGGTCGAGGAAGTACCCCGTTTTGTGGCCGCGCCGGAGGTCCACATGCAGCTTCAGGTCGTGTTCGTGGATCACGACCTCGCGCGTCGTCGGCGGCGGGCCGTCCATCTTCACGCCTTCCAGCCGTTCGGTACGGTAGTCGGAGCGCACGATGATCTCGTGCTCAGGGAACTGCTCCGCAAAGCCCTGCTGCAGCCACTCCAAGTGGCGGTGCATCCCCGCACTGAACAACTGCAGGATGATGCATGAGCCGTACTTGTCCGCGACCAACCCCGGCAGGCCGTCGCCTTCCGAATGAACCAGGCGGTACGCGTCGCAGCACTTGGGCAGCTCCAGCACATCATGGCGCAGGCGCACGGCGCGCGCGATGGCGCCCAGAAACCAGCGGCGTTCGGGAAACTCGTCGGGATCAAGAGTCAGCAGGCGAACGGCGATCTCGGAATGCGGGTTGTAGAAGCCGCGCCCGACAAAGTGGCCGAACTTGTCCTGGACTTCCACCAGCGCGCCCGGAGCGATGTCGCTGCGCGTCTCAGCCACCATGCGGCGGTAGATCCACGGATGCAACGAGCCGTGGCGGGTGCGCAGAGCCAAGAGCGGCAACCTATCGCCGGCGACGGGCAGTGTGGCCGGTTCCTCGTCTCTGGGTTTCCTCATGAACGCAGTCTACAATCGCAGATCGCAAACCAGAAATCGAAAACCCCAAGTCCCCTTGACCCGGCATCGCCGTCGTATACAAAAGCTCGCGGTCCGACGCCTCGTGCCGGCGTAGCTCAGGGGTAGAGCAGAGGAATCATAATCCTCGTGTCGGGGGTTCAAATCCCTCCGCCGGTACTAAGCCAAATTCCCACAGTAACGCACAAATGAGTTGCGAACAACGACTTATAAAATCATAGGCCGGGCAAATATCTGTTGACTTTGTTTGTAGCGGTGCTGCAAAGGCGCTACAAAGATGCAGACGAGGCGCCGCCCATGAAGATCACCGCCAAGCAGATGCCGGGACGCCTGGGCTACCGTTGCGCATTCCAGCGACCCGATAACGGGAAAATCTCGTCGTACGGTTTGCACACAAGCGACGAGCTCGAAGCGCAGCGCATCTGCAACGAGATCGTCGCCATTTTTGAGGACCCGGACCTATTGAAGGATGCGAAGTCGCCGCGATTGCTGGTGTATCATCCGCGCGCCGTCGCGATCGTGTTCCACGGGAAGAAGAACGTACTGGCCGCGTTGGACAGGCAACGCAAGAAGCCCACGCTCGACCCGGCAGACATCGGGACGCTGGGGGCGCGGATAGTCCGCGTCCTGAGCCTTGCCGGCGTCATCCTGAGCACATCGAGGCCATACGCCGCCAGCGCGACCTGGCCGCGCTCCTCAATGCGCTGAAGGCTTGCCCGTACTGGCATGCATGGGTTGCCGTCGCGGTGCTGGCGGGACCGCGGTACGCGGAGCGGGACACACGGGCGTTGTGAAGCGCGGCGATGGTGGATGCCGGGCGCGTGTTGACGCGCGCCGGAGAACAGCCCGCCGGCGTGCATAACCCACAGTGGCGTGCGCCCCGCTATGCGTGCTGTCTGACGTTGGACTCCCAGCCCCAGAAGACTGACCCGCAGCCGGAACCGACGTCGAAGTTTCTTGACCGCGAGCGTGTGCCCCGACTGGTCCGCGAAGTGCAAAGTCGTGCGGGGACTGCCAGCGCACGGACCGCTCCGCCCAGCGGCCCGGCCAAGAAGACGACGAAGCAGAAGAAACGAAAGCCCCTTCGCCCAGGGGCCGTGCGCCGGTTGCTGCGCACTGCGGTGGCGACGATGGCTTCCGCCGCGGAACTCGGCTACATGGCCGCCGCGGAATCCCACCGGCGCAGATGTCACTATCTCAGAACCGCAGTCAGGCAGTCTTTAGCTTGTAGCCCTGCGGCTGGGCCGGGTAGCAGAACGATTCACATCCGTGGTTGGCAGGTCCAAGAGACACCGCAGGGCGTACCGGATGGAATCGAAGGCCAAGTCCTCGGGCGCGACA
The DNA here is from genome assembly GCA_026692735.1 of Planctomycetota bacterium. Lineage (GTDB taxonomy): Bacteria > Planctomycetota > SZUA-567 > H5-PLA8 > H5-PLA8 > JAPLOD01. The sequence continues at coordinate 9,110 of JAPLOD010000097.1, forward strand.
GCGCGTGGCGCCATGAAGACGATCTCCTGCACGTCGTCCAACGCTTTGAGCGGGGCGAGGGACACCGCATCCGCCGAAAAGAAGACATCCGCCGTCGGGTAGACCAATCCCTGATACACGTAGCGGTTCGGGTACGAGGTGAGGTACCGCAGTGGTCCCAACTCGATGTTGATCTCCTCGCGAACCTCCCGGCGCGCAGTGGTCTCGGCGCTTTCATAGGGATTGGAGAAGCCGCCAGGCAGTCCCAGTTTGCCCTTGCTGGGCTCACGCGACCGGCAGATCAGGATGAGGCGGCCCTGCGGGTCAGCAACAAACACTCCCGCCGCGAGCACGGAGTTGATGAAATGCTCATAGCCGCACGCGGCGCACAGCATGCTCTTGTCGCCCGGTTTGGGCCGGAATGAGGCGTCGCCGCAAAGAGGGCAGAAGCGGAAAGCCTGTACCAACTCGCGTGGCTTCATCTGGTCTCCTTCGGTTCCATGGAGGTTTTGGCTCGCAAGTCTGAAGTCTGGGGAGTGTAGAACGGCCGCCGCGCTGTGCCAGTGCAGCCCGTCACTGTTCTTTGGGCGTTGTGCCCTCCTTCCCGCCGGTGTTCAGCGGTTGTTTGGGCAACTTGGCCTATGCTGTCGTCGGGCCGATCATCGTGCCGCTGGACGCGCCACCGCTGGAAGGCGACAGCAGGTATGAGGACACTACGCGGGCTAATGGGGAGAGAAGAGCCAGCCGAAGAATCCCGAGAATATGCCAATGAGCACGCCTGCGCTTACCACAATGCCCGCGATGGCCCACCTGTCCGCCCGGTTCTTCACGAAACCGACGATTCCAAACATCAGCGCGATCAATTCAAGGAACAACACTGGCCCGCCAAAGAACACGAGGGCCAGAGGAGCCATCTCCTTTGCAGAAAACATAAGGAACACCAGGCAGGCAGCCCCGCGCTTTCCGCCTTGCCCGGCCTTCCGCCGCCGCCGATAATGGCAGCATCATGTATCGAGTCCTGAGCCTGCTGACCGGAGCGCCAGCATGAGCGAACAGCCGAAGAAGCGCCCGTGGTTCCAGTTCCATTTGTCCACGGCGGTCACTGTGATGTTCGTTGCCGCCGCTTTCTTGGGAACCAATATGTGCGGCCACAACACGGACATACTTCTGCAAGAGCACCGTATGGGCGACATTTACCACCGATATGCTTTTGGTTGGCCATCGGAAGCGTGCTACTACATTGCACCGGCAAACCTCGGTGGGTGGTTGGACGACAACGGAAAGATCATCCCTACGGGCCCGCTCCCGATTTCAGATGAGCCTGCAGGCCCGTTGGTCTGGGATACGTCAAACTTTGTGAGACTGTAGTAACGAAGTCGGGAATTGCGTAAGTTTGGCAAGCTATGGTGACGATACCCTCCCAGGGGGAATGGGAGGGGCGCATGGCAAGACCTGGAGTGTACGTTCCCGATGTAACGGTTGGGGTGGTTGATCCAAGCAAACTGCCGCA
>JAPLOD010000098.1 GCA_026692735.1 Planctomycetota bacterium
CGAATGGATTCTGCCAGTACGGCGGCAGATGCCGGTCTTTGGCGGCACGGTTCAGCATCGTGCGCGCCACCTCCATGCAGAAGATCACCGTCTTGTCCTTCATCAGCCGCCGCTTCGTGTGCGGGTGTCCGTTCGGCGCAACGGGTTTGGTTCGCAGGTACTTGGCGTACCCGCGCGAGAGATCGGCCGTGATGCGGTCAAGGCTCCTGACGCCACGTCCCTCCAGATACTCGATGAAGTGTCCGGCGGCGGCGCGGTAGCGGTCGATGGTCGCCACGGACGAGTGGGCCACGAATTCATGATAGTCGAGCCACTGCTGTAAGAATTCGCGCGGCGCTATCGGCTTGAAGCCCAGCAGGGTGGGCGCGTGCTGGTGAAGCTGGGCATTGACCTGCGCGGCTGCAGATTGCGCTTCCTCAAGGTTGTCGCCGATCGGACGCCGGACCGTCTGGCCGTCTTCAGCGTAGGAAAGCCAGTAACGGTAGCCGCGCTGAACAATGGCCACCTTGCCGCAGCGCTCGACTACGCGATGCGCTGCTGCCGACTTCGCCACTTCGGTAAGGGCGGGAAGCCGGGTTGAAGGACGTGGGACTGGAACGGGAATGACGTTGGACCGCACCATGAAGACGTCTCCTGATCGTGCTGGCGGCTCGCACAATTCTGCACAACTTCTGCACAACCAGGAAATCTCGACGCTCGAAAAAGGACTTAACGCCTTATCCTTTTGGCGCTTACAATAGTGGGTGTTTTAACTGGCGGAGAGGGAGGGATTCGAACCCTCGGTACGAGGTTATGCCCCGTACAACGCCTTAGCAAGGCGCCGCATTCGACCGCTCTGCCACCTCTCCGCGAGCGGGCAGGAACGCCGGTCCAAGGTTTTCCTTTTACACGTTTCCCCGCGAATGGCAAGCACGGCCTCACGGCTTGAGCAGGCGGGCGTTGGCCCAGTCGAGATGGTCGCCGGCATCGTCATCGTCCGGCCCGTAGTCGCAGATGAGCTCAAGCTGCTGCGCGCCCGTGACATCGAGCTTGACCGTCTCCGGCTTGGCGCCGGCCTTGGCGGTGCCCGCGGCGGCGTCTTTGCCGTCGAGCACGACTTTCCAGGCGCACACGGCGCTGGGGGCGGCCACGGCGTCGAGTCCGACGTCACAGAGGAGCTTCGCGAACTGGCCGCCCAGCTTGTAGGTCAGTTTTGAGTAACTGTGCGTGCCGATGCCCCTCTCGTATTGCCTGCCGGCGATGACCATCCTGCCGCCGGTGACCGCGCGGTCGCGCCGCCAGCGGTAGACAACGGGCACGCCGCCCGCGTAGGGTTTCTCCTCAACCGCGGCGGGGGTGAGCTCGGAGAGATATACCAGCTTCCCGCCCAGGAAGGTGATGCTGGCGATGGCGTCGGCCGTCACGGTCCACGGCTGGCCGTTGAGCGCCTCAAACCTGAGCTGCTTGTCCTTAAGGCCCAGCAGCTTGCCCGTGATGCGCGAGCTGTCGCGGAGCTCGATGCTGCCGAGCAGTTCGGTGCGCGGCTTGTACGCTTCCAGGGGCGCGAGCCTGAACGCCGCAAGCTGCTCAAACGGATACGCGCGGCTCTGCCCGCCCGTGTTGAACGCGATCTCCTTCCCGCTGAGTTTCTCGAGATAACCGCTGATCGTCTCGCCCTTCGCAGTCAGCAACAGATCTTCCTTGGGCGGCGCTGCTTTCAGGAACGCGTCAAGCGCGTCGGCCGGGGGCCGCTCCTTGCCGGCGAACGCGATTGCCTGGACGAACTTGTTCTCAAGTTTCAGCTCCCCGAAGGCGTCGCTGCTGACGGTCAGCTTCGTATCGTCGCCGGCCACGATGGTCTGGTTCTGGAGCACGTCGCCGTTGCGCAGATGCACCGCCGTGCCGGCCGACGGAGGGGCCGCGCGCGGCGCGAACACCAGGGCGGCCACATCCTTGAGCGGGATGGGGCCCTGGTCTGAAGCCAGTTCGGCATCGGAAAGGCCCGTGAGCGCGCGATGCTGCTCCTCGCCTTCCAGCGTCAGCACAGTGACGTCCAGCGCGGCAAGCGGCGCCGCGGCGACGCCGAGCACCAAGAGGCACACACTGCAACCGAGCCGCGAAACCATGCGATGTTCTCCCCTATCGTCAAGAAAGCATTATAATCGGTTGGGTTCGTTTGTCTGTGCGCGAACGGCACGGAGCGGCGGGCGCCCCGCCCGTGCCACACGCGCGGAGAACGCATACGCGAGTGGATTGTTTGGTTCTTCGTTCTTGGTCCTTGGGTCTTGGGTTTTGGGTCTTGTGGTTTGTGGAGTCTTGCAGCCATGCCGGAACCGGTCGTCATCGAGGGCGCGGGAGAGATGCAGGCGCGCGCGCGGGAGCTAGCCAGAACGGGAAAGAGCATCGGGTTCGTGCCGACGATGGGCGCTCTCCACGCCGGCCACATGAGCCTGATCGAGCGCGCGCGGCGGGAGAACGACGTGGTGGTGGTTTCCATCTACGTCAACCCCTCGCAGTTCGGACCGGACGAGGATTACAGCCGCTATCCGCGGCCTTTCGAGGCCGACAAGGCGCTCTGCGCGGCGGCAGGCGTGGACTACATCTTCGCGCCGAAGACGCTGTACGCGGAGGACGTGCGGACGTGGGTGACGGTGGGGGGTCTGGAGGACAAGCTGGAGGGCCTGTCGCGGCCGGGGCATTTCCGCGGCGTGGCGACGGTGGTGACGAAGCTGCTCAGCATCGTGCGCCCGGACCGGGCGTATTTCGGGCGCAAGGACGCGCAGCAACTGCTCATCATCCAGGTCCTGACGCGCGACCTGGACCTGGGCTGCCAGATCGTCCCGTGCGAGACGGCGCGCGAGCCCGACGGCCTGGCCATGAGCAGCCGGAACAGCTATCTGACGCCGAGCGAGCGGCGCCAGGCGCTGGCGATCCACAGGGCGCTGGAGTACTGCCGGACGCAGGTGAAGCTCGGCGAGCTCGACGCAATGAAGCTGCTGGGGGGCATGGGCGATATTCTGAGCCAGCAGCCGGACCTGGAAGTGGACTACATCGCCATCGTGGACGCCGACACACTCGAAGACCTGCGGGCGGTTCAAGGCGACGTCCTGGTCGCGATTGCCGCGAAGGTCGGCAAGACGCGGCTGATAGACAACATACGGTTTGAGGAAGTCGCGTAGCCCAACTCGCGCTCCCGTGTCGCCCTCGATGCGCCGCCTGTGTCCAGAACTGCACGTTGTGCTCCCCCTTGTACCGCCGGCATCTTGCCGGCCGTAGCGCGGGCGAGTGCATGACTCGGTGCATGGCAGCGCTGCGGAGGGCGCACACTTGAAGGGGAAAAGAAGAAGGTTCCCTTTTCCGAGGTTTCAGGTTTCAGGTTTCAGGTTTGAACCCCTTCCGCTCGCTTCGCTCGCAACAGCAAAGGGAAAGAGGGACAGAGCGCAAAGGGTAATCAGGGAGTCCTGGGAGCCACCACCACCCGAAAGCCGAAGTAGCAGTACCGGTTAACGGGGAGGAACCTGTCACGGTACGCTGAACGGCAGTTCCCGGCATCGTCGCCCCAGGAGCCGCCCCGCAACACGCGGGCTTGTCCATTCTCCGGGCCTTTCGGGTCTACTGCGGCCTCTGGGCCGTAGTGCTCCTGCCACAGGTCAAGGCACCACTCCCAGACGTTACCGTGCATGTCGTGAAGGCCCCAGGCGTTCGCCGCCTTCTGCCCTACGGGGTGCGTCGTGCTCTTGCTGTTGGCGTAGTACCACGCCGCTTTGTCGAGGTCGGCGTCGCTGTCGCCGGTGTTGTAGGTTGTCGTGGTTCCAGCCCGACACGCATACTCCCGCTCCGCGTCCGTCGGCAGTCGCACCATCAAACCAGTCTTCTCGCTGACCTTCTTGCAGAACTCTGCCGCGTTGTCCCAGGACACCGTTTCGACCGGCAGGTTCTGGCCTTTGAAGTGGCTGGGGTTCGTGCCCATGACCTGCATGTACTGCTCCTGCGTCACAGGATACTTGCCCATGTAGAATGGCGTGGTCAGCGTGACCTCATGCGCGGGCTTCTCCCAGTCATACGAACTCTGGTAACGTGCAAAGGCCGCCTTATACTCGGCCCGCGCCTCCGTCAGCGCCTTCGTCGAGAACCACCAGTGCATCCCGCCCATCACGCCGACGCCCGCTACAAGAGTCATCGCCATGAACCGTGCCAGCGAATACTGCGGCCTGTGGCGCTTTCGGATGGCCCGGATGATGACCGTCGCGATCAGAACCAGCAGCACGCCGACGCCTGCGGCGAAGGCGGACCGGCCGACGACGATCTTCTTGCGGAAGCCTTCTTCGTCCACGGGCTTCGGTTCCGGCGTGCCCATGACGAACTTGCCGGCGGGAATGAGCACCAAGTCAATGTGCACGCCGCCTCCAAGGTCGAGAGTCTTCGTGGACGGCAGGTTCACGCGGTTAGCGTACTGCTCGACGGTCTCGTGGCTGTCCCAGAGAGGGAACGCATTATGCGGCTGCGCGTCAGCGCCACAGACCAACGCGCAGGCGAAGAAGAGAGCCGGAACCAGCGTTCGATACATGGGCGCATTGTATCACATAACCGCTTCCAGCGCCCCGCTGGGGCGCACGGCGATCCGAGGCCGCTTTCCGGGGGCGCGGCACGCCTTCGGCGCGCCGGCCCCCGGCTAAATTCCCTCGTCCTTTCAGGACGAGACCAACGCCGGCGCGATGCGGGTACTGGCAAGCCCGAAAGGGCGTGTCTCACCACATCGCGAATCCGGCCAAGGCCGAATAAGGCTGTCACAATAGGACTACGCACTCGCAAACTGGAAAGCTTGCCCTAGAGCGGCGGCGGAAGGCGGGGCAAGGGGGAAAGCACGGCAGTGCAGTGTCACTGGCGCCAACCGTACCCGGCCGGAGAGGGACCGAACAGGTAGTAATCCAGAGCGGACAGAGACTTACAAAGGAATGGGGAGATTTTTTGTTTTTGGTCACTTTTCATGCAATATTTGGTGACGATGATCGTACTAACATATGGGCGATCTTAGCAGGGGAACTATGCTCTGACAGAGCATAGCGATGTGTTCTTGTGAATTAGGTATGGATGGGCAGCCGACTGCACGATGTGCAACCCCTACAGGGTTGCCGTGACCGCGCGCCGTGTACCCAGGGTAGGCCCTGCGGGCCAACCCTGGGCTGGGTTGTGCAAACCCTGTCGGGGTTGGGAGGAGGCGACATGTTTGGGATTTCGTACCAGAAGGCGGGGCTCAATTGGCCGGGGCGGTACAGGGCGTGGTCCCGGGAACGGGCGCTGGCGGAGGCGTGGCGTGCGTGGACGCAACGGAAACGGACGGGTTTCGGGTGTCGGGTTTCGGGTTGCGGGAACGGCGAGCATGCGAAGTGGAGACGGATCACGGGGATCACGGAGGCGGTGGAAGCGTTCATGACGGTGAAAGAAAGGCGGGGCGGACTGAGAAGGCTGGTGAAACGGATCAAGGCGTTTGCCACAGAAGGCACAAAAAACACAGAAAAAGGACAGGGTTCAGGGTTCCGGGTCCAGGGTATAGGGAACGACGAGGGGACGCGACTGAGCCTGATACGGGAGTGGGGGGGCGAGGTTGAGGCGTGGGCGGGGAGCGCGGGGAATTCGATTGAGAGACTGTGCGTGGAGCTGGAGATTTCGCGCGCGCGGCTGACGATGTTGACGAAGGAATATTGCGGGCTGAGCGCGCAGGAACTGGTGGACGGGTTCAAAGTACGGCAGTTGAGACGCTTGGTCGGGCTGCGGCTGCGCGAGGCGGCACAGGCGTTGTGGGGGGCGCCGGGGAGCTATGCCGCGACGAAGTATGAAATGGAACCACGGATGAACACAGATGAACACGGATACGACAAGGGTTTAGGGTCTAGGGTTCAGGGTATAGCAAGGAAGCGATCGCGACAC
>JAPLOD010000099.1 GCA_026692735.1 Planctomycetota bacterium
CCCACCAGGATGCAGCGGTCCACGATGCCGTGGTCGCGAGCCGACTCGACCAGCCGCAGGTCCTCCTCGCGGTCGGCGCCGGGGATGATGACCGTCTTGGGGCGCAAACCACCGGCGATCAGGACGAGGTCGGAGACGGCCTCGATGGACGGCGTCTCAAGCTCCGCGGACACATGCACATCGCTCACTTTCGTCAACTCCCCTTTCATGCGGAACGGTTCCAGGCATAGTATTCGGGATAGCGACGGGTTTGCAAGGGAGAGTCGCGCGGACGCTGGCCGTTCGACCGCAATGTGGTATGCGTAGAAGCACGCCGCACAGGAGCCAGCACAGCGCCGAGACCACAGGAGGAGACGACCATGGCCGCCAGGAAACGCAAGCCTTCGAATGTCGCGATCTACTGCCCGCTGTGGCACAACTACGACCACGCCAGCTCATGGAAGGGCGAGGGCTGGTGCGAGTGGGAGCTGCTGAAGAGCGCCATCGCACGCTTCCCCGGCCACTACCAGCCGCTGCGCCCGTCGTGGGGCTGCTTCGACGAGAGCGACCCGGCGTGGGCCGCGCGCGAGATTGACCTCGCCGCCGACCACGGCCTGGACGTGTTCCTGTTCGATTGGTACTGGTACAGCGGCGTGAAACTGATGGAAGAGGCGCTCGAACGCGGCTTCCTGCAGGCGCCCAACAACCGCCGCCTCAAGTTCGCCCTGATGTGGGCCAACCACGAATGGAGCGACTACTTCCCGCCGCCGTTCGGCAAGCCCTGGAACTGGCTGCTGCCCATCCGCCACAGCGCCGCGGACATGCAGCGCATCATCGCGTACTGCGTCGAACATTACTTCCGGCGGCCGAACTACTGGCAGGTTGACGGGCGGCTGTTCTTCAGCGTGTTCCAGCCGGGCCTCATGGTTCAGCAGCTTGGCGGGCCGGCCGCAGCGAAAGCGGTGTTCGCCGAGCTCGACGCGCAGCTCCGCGGCGACGGCCTGCCGCCGCTGCATTGGAACGCGATGGTCTGGTCGCCGGCGCAGGTCGAGGTGTTGCGGGAAGCCGGCTTCCACAGCACGACGAGCTACAACCTCATCTCGTCAGGCAAGGCCGGGCCGGACTTGGTTGACCGGTACGAGGACCTGATGAGCAGGCATCTGGAACACTGGGCCGCGATGAGCCGCACGGCGCTGCCGCACAATCCGGTCGTGACCATGGGCTGGGACGTGACGCCGCGCTGCGAGAAACACCTCACCTGGCCGTTGCCGCCATCGCCGCTCACCGGCCACCACGACTATCCGTACATGTCGCTGGTGCTGGGCAACACGCCGAACCGTTTCGCGGAACTGTGCCGCCGCGCGGCCGAGTACGCTGCGAAGCCGGCGCACGGCAGCGCCGCGATCTTCATCAACGCATGGAACGAGTGGACCGAAGGCAGCTACCTACTTCCCGAGGAACGAACGGGGACGGCGTATCTCGAAGCGATACGGGACGTGCTTGGGGCCGCGGATAGACGCCGATGAACGCGGCTCGTGGCCTTCAGAACAACGGCGCGTCCGCGGGGTACACAGGACCGTATGGAACAGACGCAGACGGCAGCGCCGGCCGCAGGCGATGGCGCGCCACATCCGCAGCCCAAACGCCGCTGGTGGCGCATCCGCTACTCGCTGCGCACGCTGGTGCTGGGCGTGCTGCTCATCGGCAGCGGTATGGGGCTATGGTTTCGGTGGGAGCCGTGGGTGTTAGAGCGGGTTCTGCAGGGCCATTCCGAACGAGTCTGCTCCGCTGTATTCTCCCCCGATGGCCGATGGCTTGTTACTGCCGGTTTTGGCGGTCTTGCCAAGATCTGGGATGTGAATGCAGGCGCAGTGCATGCAGTTTTGACAGGACATGATGGCAGGATACACTGCGCCGCGTTTGCTCCAGACAGCAGGCGCGTTGTTACCGCCAGTGAAGATAATACCGCGCGGGTTTGGGACGTGGAAGGCAGCGCAGGACCCCTGGTGCTCAAAGGAGACGAGAACTCCTTCTACCGCGCCGGATTCTCACCCGATGGCCGGTTAATTGCCACCGCAAGCCTCAATTGCACTGCACAAATCTGGGACGCGGAATGCGGGGCGAAGCGATGCAGCGTAGAACATGACGATAGCATTTACGCGGTGGCGTTTTCTCCGGATGGCCGCAAGTTTGCCACCGCCAGCCGCGACCACACCGCGCGAGTCTGGGAGGCGCTCACAGGCAAAGAACTAGCCGTTTTTCGGGGGCATGGCGACCAGGTTGAGGATGCCGGTTTCTCCCCTGATGGGCAATGGCTCCTTACGGCAAGTTGTGATGGCACGGCCCGTCTGTGGGATGCCAGCAGAGCAACCAGTCTGCATGTGCTACAGGGAAGTGGAACAGAAGTAGGCTCTGCGTCGTTTTCGCCTGACGGCAAGCTTGTAGCGTGTGCGTCTTACGCTCCATCGGTGCAGATATGGAATGCCGAAACCGGCGCGCTGCTAACCACCGTAACAAATCGGGTAAGCACTTATTTGGTATCCTTCGCACCTGATAGCCGCCGGATTGTCACCGTATGCGCCGACGACACACTATGGGTATGGGACGCGAAGACGGGCAGATTGCTCAGCAGGCCGGGAACCATTGAAGGCGGTTCGTGGACCGCAAGGTTTTCGCCAGACGGCCGGCGCATTGCGACCGCCGGTGGGAAGGGATCGGTTCATGTCTTTTCCCGCCGCCGCCCCGAATACTGGTGGGGCGTGGCCTGGCTCCCGGAGTTCTGGCTGGCGCTGGCGTCTGCCGGTGCGCTGGTCTGGAGCGCGTGGCGGGACAGAAGCACGCTGGGAAAATCGTCTGCTCTGCTGCACGATCAGGCCGCCTGAACGCCTGGCTTAGGCGCCGGATCAAGCCGTGCGCTGGAGGCGGATGCAGACAGCCTCAACGGCCTCATAGAGAGACTCGGGGGCAATGTCGGCGCCATTCGGCCAAGCGATCGTCCCGCCCTCAATCCTCGCTTGGCGAAAGAGCGCGGGATCCTTCAAGGCCTCGAACACCGGCCCCTGCCCAAGGTACGGAGTCAGATCCAGGTCCGCGCCCAAACCGTCATCGAAGACGATGTGGTATACATACGACCCGCGGTACTCGATGCGCTTGACCTCGTTCATATTCCACATGGTCGTGTTACTCCAACGGCGCGATCCCACGAATCTCCCTGCCAGCCCGTGCCAGTTCCCAATCCTCGTTCAGCTCCGCAGCATGCAGGTCAATCCACTCACGGGTCAGGCGGAGCGCGGTTCGCGATTTCAGGTCGCCTCTGAGCACGTTCCCTCGGAAATCAAGCACGGCCTTGTTGCCTTGGTACTCCGCGTGCAAGTGCGGCGGATTGTGTTCATGGTAGAACAAGCGCACCGTGATCCCGAAGAACACTGCTATCGTCGGCCCGCCGCGCTCCCTGCCCGCATCCCCTGCTCTTCACATTCTGTGCTACAGCGAAGGCGCGAGCAATAGAAAAACCATATAGTCGGGAAACTCCTCCAGATACCCCAGCCACATGTCGCCATCCTGCCAATAGACGTAGCGGAGCTACTTCATGTCTCCATCCTATCGCCTCGTTCGCGCACCCGCAACACTGTTCTGCAGACATCACAGCATGTCATTCTGACACGACACGTGAGCGCGCCTGGACTCTCGGAGCACTATTGCCATTCACAACACCTTGACGTTACTGCACTTGGCGAATACTGCGGCTTGGTACGTCGCTTGTTGCTCATATCGGGGGGCGGGCTGGCCCTTGGGGGGGAGTTATGAACCTGGACCGTTACACGATCAAAGCTCAGGAAGCCGTGCAGGGCGCACAGACGATGGCGGAGCGTTCGGGGCATCCCGAACTGACCACGGCCCACCTGCTCCTGGCACTGATGGTGCAGGAGGGCGGCCTGGTCGTGCCCGTCTTGCAGAAGATCGGCGCGGACCCGACGCAGATCAAGCTGCAGGTCGTCGGGCTGGTCGAGAAGCTGCCCACGCAGCGCGGCGGCGACGTGCACATCTCTTCCGACCTGCGCCGCGCGTTGCAGGCGGCCGAGGACGAGGCGGCTCGGCTGAAGGACGACTACGTTTCCACCGAACACATGCTGCTCGCGCTGGTGCAGATCAAGGACGACACCGCTCGCATCCTCAAGGACGCGGGCGCGGCGCGCGAGGAACTGCTGAAGGCGATCCAGTCCCTGCGCGGCTCCGCGCGCGTGACC
>JAPLOD010000100.1 GCA_026692735.1 Planctomycetota bacterium
GGGTTGCGGACTGGTGTTGGGCGCCGAAGCGCGTCGTGCGCTTCACTGCCGACGGCAAACCGGACAAGGAGTTCCTCGGCCCGACGCAGTACGGCGGCGGCGGGACGATGGACTGCCGCGATCGGCGGGTCATCTACTACGCCGGCATGAAGTTCGTCATTGACTGGGACAAACGCACGTGGGTGCTCGACAGCCTCATGGGCCAGGTCGTGGACCGCACTGTCTACTATAAGGACAAGCGCTACCTCGTCGGCCCGACGCCGGGCGGCGGCAGGCTGGTCAGCATCGCCGAAGAGAAAGACGGGGTCGCCGGTATCGCCGGCGTTCCGCCGGCATCGCTCTTGGTCCAGGCCGGGATCATGCGCGAGTGGCCCGCGATGCGCGACGTGCCGGAGCTCCGCGCCAGGTTCGGCGGACTTGATCTCGGCACGCAGTTCTTCGTCTGGTCCGACCTGAACGGCGACCGCACGCCGCAGCCCGACGAAGTACAGCTCATACCCGCACTCGACGAAGGCAACTGGACCGTCGGCGAGGACCTGACGCTGCTCAGTCGCGCGCGGCGCCTGCGGCCGGAACGCTTCCTGCCCGACGGTGTGCCGGTCTACGATGTGAAGAAGATCGAGCCGTACAACGCCGCCATCCTGCAAGGCCACAACGACAACCCGTGGGGCGACGACCAGGGCCGCATCTTCATGACCGGCGCGAAGCTGATCGCCGCCGACGGCCAGACGCACCTCTGGGACTACCCCAACAAGTTCAACCACCACGACGGCTTCTACGCCTCGCCGTTCGGCCATAATCGTCCACCGGGGGTGCTCAACCAGGAACATTCGCCGATTGGCCATATCAAGGTCGGCAAAGAGGAGTACTTCATCACCAACAGTGACGCGGCCGACTGGTTCTGCTACTCGGCCGATGGTCTCCTGGTCGGTTGCATCATGGGCGGGCCGGCCGGTTACGGCAAGAAGGCATGGTCCATGCCCGAGTGGGAGCCCGGCAAGGTAGACCTCAGCGACTTGCGGCCGGGGCAGGAGCACTACCAGGGATGTGTGGTGCGCACCGACGACGGAAAGGTGTACGCCATTGCCGGACATAATCACATCAGCGTCGTGCGCGTGGACGGCCTGGAGGAAGCACAGCGGCTCAGCGGCGAGATGAAGATCTCCGACGAAGACATGGAGAAGACGCGTGTCTGGGCTCTCCGCGAGGCGGCGCGCCAGCAGGCTGCGCAGGCGCCGAAGGTGGCGCGCATGCTGTACAGCGGCGGGTCACCCGAGATTGACGGCTCCCTGGCGGACTGGCCTGACGAGTTGTTCGTGACGATCTGGGAGACCATCGAGCGCGGATTGCACGGATCGAAGACGTTCCTCGACGGCGCGGGCGCTTTGGCGTTCGACGACAAGAACCTCTACGTCGCCATGCGAGTGCGCGATGAATCGCCGCTGCGCAACAATGCCGAGGACGCGCTGACGCTGTTCAAGGGCGGCGATGCGGCTGACGTCACGTTCCGCTTTGACCCGAATGCCGACCCGAAAGCCACGAGCGCAGTTGCCGGCGACCTGCGACTGCTCTTCGCGAAGGTGAAAGGCAAGCCGCTGGCAGTGCTCTACAAGCCCGTGGACCCGGCTGCGCCTCCGGAGAAGCACCGGGAGTTCTCATCGCCGATCGGCCGCTTCCGAATGGACCGCGTGGAGGTGCTCCCCTCCGCCAAAGTAGCGTTCGACGTCAAGAAGCTCAAGCCGAGCGGCGGGCCACAACAGCCGCAGCAGGATCTGCGACTTGCCATCGGAGGCGCGGCTGAACCCTTCGCTGTGGGGCCGGTTGGACGTGGTCAAGGCGGAGGGGAAGCTGAAGCTGCTCCTGGCGAAGAAGAGCATGGAGCCCGACGACCTGACGCGCCCCGCCGGGAAGGGCGGAGGGGAGGACGACCTGCGGCTGGAGCCCTAGAAACAGCGCCGCAGAAGGACTCTGTTCCTACGGCCAACCGCACGCGACCTCGGTCTTCGCGCTCCGTCCTCGGGGAATCCGAGGATCTGACGCCCGGGAGAAGCTTCTTGATTGGCCTAGGGAGAACGGGACACTGAGGATGTCCGGCCTCGGATCCGGGAACTCGGCCAAGAAGCCAGTCAAGATCGCCTTCGACTACTTCAAGGCCAATGTGGGACGGGTCAGTTCGTCGATCCGGGTTGACGACTTCGACTACCACTTCCGCGTCGTCGAACTGCAGAACCCCGACGCCGCCGATGCGGCTTACGCCATAGACGGCAGACAATCGTTATCTCGACCACGCACCGCGCAAACGCGCGATGCCGGCGTGCGGCAGAACGGTTCTTGAAAGGCCACGCCGAAGTGCAAGAGTTAAGTAAGCCTCTGCGCGCGCTCCGAGGCGTGGGGAAGATATTTCCGTGACAATGGTTTTGAAACGGGTTGCAGTCGGTGCGGAACTCGTTGGGCGCGCTGACCGTGTGGTGCAGAAGCTGACCGGCTTGTCTCGCTCTGGAATACGCGGATTGTTCGATCATGACTGCGTGACCGTGAACGGGGAGCGTTGCGCTTCTATCGGCGCGGGCGTAGTTTGCGGGGACGTCGTGGAGGCGCAGTACGATGCCCACCGCCGCTATCATGAACGTCCGCGGCCCTGGGAAGACGATGCGTTTCGGATCATCGCGGAAGACCAGCATCTGATCGTCGTTGACAAAGCCGCTGGGGTTTTGACCGTGCCGGCTCATCCCGGCGAAACTAACACTGTCGTCCACGCCATTTCTCGCTACTTCGCGCATCGCGGTCTCCGCGAACGCGCCCAGGTGGTTCACCGCCTCGACCACGATGTCTCGGGACTTCTGGTCTTCGCCAAGAGTCGCGACATCGCCGAAAAGCTACAGGATCAGTTCGAAGAACGTAAGCCGGAACGGGAATATGAGGCCATTGTTCATGGAGTGATGCCCGCCCAGGGCACCTTTGAAAGCTACCTCGCCACATCCAGGAATCTGCAGCGCTACTCCACCCAGTACCCGAACGCTGGGCAACTGGCGGTCACGCATTTTCAACTGCAGAGCGTGGTCCACGGCGCCTCATGGCTCCGCGTCTGGCTTGAAACCGGCCGCCGCAATCAGATCCGTGTACACTTCGCTGACGCCGGCCACCCGGTGCTGGGGGACCCGCGCTACCGTCCGGATCTCTCCAGTCACCCGCAGTGGCGGGTCAAGCGTTTGGCGCTACATGCCGCCGTGCTGGGCTTTCGCCATCCGATCACCGGAAGACCGTTGCGCTTCGAAGCTGCCGCGCCATTGGCAATGCGGTCCTTCGTGGGCGAACAACGCCGCTCGTGAGCTTCGGGATATGAAGCGGCATCTTACACCTGTCCCCGTATCCTCACTTTGCGGCAAACTTGGTCTTCCGATACGCTGCCTGCATCCTCGTTGGCCCAGGCTGCGCTGATGCGATTGGCACGAACGATTTCCCATGACCACTCTTATTGAACTCGACGACGCGTACAAACGGTACGGCATAGGGGCATGCGCAGTGCAGCGTTCAAGCGTTGCTCTCTAACCGTAGCCGTCTGGTATCGTCTTCCCCAAAACTATCGCCGCCCTTGGTCGCGTTCTCTCGTTTCGCGTGAAGCCTTGATGTTCTGTGACCTGATGGTCGGGTCGCAGCTTGGGGTTTCGCGGCGCCACGTGCGCGAGTGCGCTAGAGCAGTTCACGTTTGTATGAAAGTATGCCGATACTGTAGGGATGAGAACCTATTCGATGGACCTGCGTGAGCGGGTCGTGCAGGCGTACGATGCCCGAAAGGGCACTCAAGCCGAGATCGCGAGACTGTTCAATGTC
>JAPLOD010000101.1 GCA_026692735.1 Planctomycetota bacterium
CGCTCAGCCCTGGCGCGTGCGAGATCGGCCGCTGTCGGTTTTCTCGGACGCCAACCTCTGCGGACGCACATCCTGTCAGGATGCCTAACAGGTATCATCATCATGTTAATTTCTCCTCGAAGAGGTGATTTGGTTCCAAAAATTGGGGGCGCGGCCCGCGAGGCGACCGCGCCCCCCGGAGGCGTAACGAGGAGGCACGCCCGTTACCGCCGCTTCTTTCCCTTCTCTTCCTCGTCCTGCTCCTCATCCTGCTCGCCGTCCTCCTCTTCATCGTCCAGGTCCGTCTCGTCGACGTCGTCCTGCACGACCACGTTCTTCACGGACACATCGTAAAGCTTTTGCGCCATCGCACGCGCTTTACGAATGTCAGGAGCATCGAGCAGCTCTGCTGACCCGTCAGTGTAGTTTGCCCTGTACAGCACGGCCCACCTCCTTGCTCTTCATCCCGCGGCGTTCACGCCGCTTCTTACACTGATGGACGCGGGACAAGAGGAAACGGCTGCGGGTCAACTGTCCCAGGTTCGACGGAACTGGGACAGCCATAGAGGCAGAACGCATTGCGTCCTGCAGATGGGGCTGCCGTTCATGTTGTCAAAGTCGAATGCCGACTCAGATCACAGCGGGAGTGGGGTCTACCTCGTTGGGCAGGATCGTGGCGTAGTGCTCGCGAACGGTCCACGGATCATCGCCGAGTAGCCGCTCCAGACGGCAAGAACGAGGCGGCGGGGGTGAATCCACTCCGCGTTCGGTGCGCAGAAGTTCTGCAGAACGGCGGAGTGTGGTCCAAGGTTTTGTACAGCCTCTTGAGGCTCGGCGCACCCGCGTTGGCGTGCGCATTGTCAATCAGATCACAGCCGGAGTCGAGTCAACTTCGTGCGGTAGGATGCGCGCGTAGTGTTCGCGCACCGTCCTGGGGTCATCGCCGAGGAGTGCCGCAACCTCCTCGACGGACCGCCCGGCGCGTATCAGAATGGAGCCGCACGTGCGACGGCCAGTCCTGCAGTCAAGTTCAAAGGGGGCCTTCGCTGTCGCACCAGCAGCACGGAGCGCCTTCAGGTAGTGATCGTTGAAAAGCTCTGCTGTCTTCCACGGTTTGCCCGTGCGCGGGTCCGGGAACAGCACATCGCCGGTTTCCAGTCGCCGCTTGACGATCTTGGCCACTTCGTCGGGCAACTTGATGTCGCGCGGTCCGAGCTTCAGCGTCAGGTTGCCGAGGGCCGATAGTCTCAGTCTGATGCAGTCCGCATCGAAGTCGGCGCGCTTGAGGGTTATCAGCTCATTGGGGCGAAGCCCAATGCCCACCTGGATGCGGAACATGTCCTGCCATGGCTGCTGGAGCGCTTCGGCAACGGCGATGGCCTGTTCCTTCTCCAGCCAGCGAATCTGGCCACGTTCCCGCCGAATCTCGTCTCGCCGCGGGGCGGGAATGGCCTTGCGATCTATGACGGCACCGCTGTCAGTCAAGAACTTCAGGATACGCTTCCGCAGCTTGAGGCGTCGCTCTGCGCTGATCGCCCTCCCTTTCCTCGCTCCTTCGGCCAGCTTCAAGCCTCGGAGCCAGCCGTCGATGTCGGCCTCGCGGCCCTCCATCGCATCGATTTCCGTCGTCTCTCCGAAGTGGGTGTTGAAGCGTCCCAGGTCATTGAGTATCTCGCGGGTACAGAGATCATCGCGGCCCTGATAGTGCTCCTTGAAGGTCGCCAGTGCCTCCTTCAACGTCGGCGATGGGCCGCTCCGAATTTTTCGGCCCAGCGCATGTTCAAGCTGCTTCCGAAGGCGCTTGACCTCAGCGCGCAGGCCACTGTTCTCCAGGCGCAGGAAGCGGACATCCGAAGCCAGCCGCGCGACTTCTTCGCTCTTGACGGGCAGCTCCTCACCGTCGTCCGTGACGGTCTTACCCTTCAGCTTCACGGCAGCCGTCGTACCGCGCCATTGCGCCATGATCGCTGTGGGCTCCTCCGGCGGGCGATGCCAGAGGTCGGGATTCAAGAACACCTTGTTGAGCGCGACAAGGTTGTGGTCGGCTTCATCGCTGGTCGCGCCCAGGTCAAAGCGGACGGTGCGTTGCTTCAAGGGATGTCTGAGCCGCACGATGAACCTGCGGCCTTCGTACACGTAACGCAGGGACTTGCGGACGCGCCCCATACCGGCTTCTTTCCCACCGTCAACGACACAAAGGTTACCGCGTAGGTTACGTAAAGTCAAGAAAGTAGACGCTGGTACTTCATCGCAATACGTCTATTTTGTTAGAGATAGACGGTTTGTGGTTCCATCAATGGCCTAGATAACCCGCCCCGCTGGGGCGGGCCACCCAGCGGGTCCTCAAGCCTCACGCCTTGCCGGTATCCGGTATCCGCGTCAGATCTTCTTCCCGTTCTTGCGCGCTTCGTTGATCTGTTCGCGGCTGCGGTGGCGGTACTCGCGGAGGGGTTCGATCTGGTACTGCTTGCACAGGTCGCGCACGCGCACGCCGGCTTTCACGGCACGCAGCAGGTACCAGCCTTCCATGCCGCAGTCCTTCTCCATCTCGACCTCGCCCTTGTGTTCGGCCAGCAGCTTCTTGATTTTCTCGCCCGTGAAATCCTTGTGAACGAACGTGCGGTCGAGGTCAAGCGTGGCGATGAACTGCTGCGGGCGCGGGCGTTCGACGTCCTTGAGCGTCTCGCCGGTGCAGTCAATGATGTTGCCCGCGCCGACCGGCACGATGTAGTACCCGTGGATCATCGCGTTGCCGTTCAGCGGGACGCCGCCGCCGTACGCGCTGGGCCAGAGGACGATCTCGGCGCCTTTCTGTTCGGCGTCGAGCCACAGTTCGGCGTAGTTCAGGTCGAAACACGTGAGGATGCTGATGCGGCCGAAATCGGTATCGAAGACTTTGACGCCTTCGGTGCTGACGTTCGCGCCTTCGCCCCAGAAGACGAAGACCTTGCGGTAATAGCCGGCGACTTTGCCCTGGCGGTCAAGCAGGACGGCGGTGTTGTACTGCTCGTTGCCGGCCAGTTCGCGAATCGGGCAGATGACCCACATGCTGTGCTTCTTCGCGACTTCGGCGACGGCGTTGGTCGTCGGGCCCGGGATCGGCTCGGCATTCATGCCGGCGAATTCTTCCGGCAGGCAAGCGATGTCCACGCCCTGCGAGCCCGCCGTTTCAAGGTGACTGAGCGCGAGTTTCAGTTTCGCATCGTGATCGCCGCCGCAGCCGATCGGAATCGCGGCGACGCGGACCTGCCGGCCCGGCACGTTCTCTCGTTGAATGCGCGGGCGCGGGGCGGGTTCGGCGTCCGCGGCACAGAGCATAGTGGGGATCACGGCCAGGGAGAACGGGAGCAGCATGCGCATGATGGCACCTTAAATCGGAGTTAGATGAATCATACCGCGAGAGAGGCTGCAGGCCACTGAATACAGGCGACGGATTACGGGTGACGGGTGACAGGGCGCAGACCACGGGGCGGGGAGGAACAGACGGCGTGGTGGTTCTCTTAGCTCGAATTATGGTACGAGTGTACAAGATAACTGTAACAGTCTTACGTACAATGCTTTACAGTATTCAATGATAGCTAAGAATTTCCAAAGAATCGTGTTGACTTAGGTCTTTGGACGGGGTATAGAATAGGTAGGATCTGGCCCGAATCACATATACTCTGGCTCGTCTCCAGAGGGGCGACAGGGGAAACCAGGCCGGGTCCGCAAACGCGCGGGTACTTGCGCAGAATCAGCGAAAACAAAGAGCGACCATCGGCGGCGTGGCAGCCACTGTGGAGGGCTGCCTGCGGTTCGGTGTGTGCGCGTGCCACGAACGGGACGTTCGTGGTACCACGGGCGTCCCGCCCGTGGCGCGTGTGTGCCCGCACGGGAAGTGGGGGTGGAGGATGGCAGGCGATGGTGGATTGGCGAGTTCGGATTGCGGGTTGGCGGGGGGATCACGCGGCGCGAAGCGGGCGCCCGCGGCGCAGGACCTGGAATGCCTGCGACCGCATGAAGTGGCGGCGAAGCTGAAGATATCGCGCGAGCACGTGTTGCGTCTGCTGCGCGCGAAGAAGCTGCCGGGCTTCAAGATGGGAAGGGTGTGGCTGATCCAAAGGCGTGAACTGGAGGAGTACCTGCGGCGCCTGGCGGGAGCGGTGTGACCGTTCGCTACTGATCGCGACTCAGCGCTACTGTTCGCAACAGATCGCGATTCAACGCTACTGTTCGCAACAGATCGCGATTCTACACAACTGTATGTCTCAAAACGGAATTTCGCGTGTCGTATATGTGGAGGGTTGAGGAATGCAGCGCAGACGATGGATGGGAAGACGCAGTGCGGAGCGGCGCGGACACGAAGCGCTGAGCGAGCTGACGGAGACGCGAATGCCGCTGCTTGAGGCGCGGGCGGCGGCGGTTGAGCTGCAGGACACGTTCCGCTTGCTGGCTCGCGCGCTGCGGCCGGGTGACAACAGCACGCAGGATGACTTGGTGCAGGAGATGTGCCTCGGCGCTCTGAAGTGCAGCGACGCGCTGCACACGCGGTCGTACTTCCTGCAGCTCGGCGTGGCGCGAGCGTTGAACTACCTGCGCTGGTGGGACGAGCCGTTGACGGGACCGTTGGACGCGGAGAGCGACGAGCCGGCGGCACGCGAGAAGATTGCCGGTCCGGCAAAGGAACGATGCCTGGAAGCCGTGCCAGCCGCGTAGCACGGACCGACGAGCGATCCCCCTCTTACCAAGCGGGGAAGAACCGTGCGGGTGGGACGCCCGCACTACAGCCGGCGAGACGCCGGCGGTACAGGAGGGGCGGAGATGAGCGCGGCGGCGGCGAAGGTCCCGATGGGCGAGCGGCTCGCGCGAGTGGAAACGCAGGTCGAGCAGCTTGGCGCCGCCACGCACGAACTGCACGCGGAGTTGCGCGAACACGTCGCATGGGAACGGAAGCTCATCGAGAGACAGGACGCCAGAGTCGCGGCGCTGGAACGGAACGCGGAAGCGACGCGGACGCACCTGCGCTGGATGAAGGCCGTGTGGGTGGCGATGCAGGGGACGGTGTTCGCGTGGGTGGGGCTGAAGTGATTTTGGATTTTCGATTTTGGATTTTGGATTGAACGGACACGAAGCCTGTAGTGCGGGCATCCTGCCCGCTCAGGGCAGGCCGGAAGCCTGCGGTACACGCTGCGCAAGGAGGAACAAATGTTTCTGAGCATTTTGGGAAAGTTGGGCGGGCGGAAGTTTCTGGTGGCGCTGTTCGGGGCTGCGGCGATTGCGCTGAACAGTTGGCTGGGGATCAGCGAGCAGGCCGTGCTGGCTCTGGGCGGCGTCGTCGCGGCGTACGTGTTTGGCCAGGGCGTGGCGGACGGGTTTTCGGGCGGCGCGACGAGCAGCGTGGCGAAGACGGGAACGGACGGCAATTGAAGCTACAGGTTTCCTATTCGTCCCTCATGCGGGCATGAGAGCGTTAGGCAATACTCAGCGTGCGGGGGAAGCGAGGTTGGTCGAGCGTTCGCGGGGTGCGGGGGCGCAGGGCGACAGAAGAGGGGTGTACAGGAGCACGGCGTACGTGGTATACTCGCAACATACCTCAGGGGCCAGTGCGAGGGGAACGGTGTTTGTATGACTTCGTCGCCAGTTAACTTCCAGAAGCCGCCGGTCATCGAAGTGGTCTTCGGCGTAGCGTTCAAACCGCTGGAGCAGTTGCTTGCGCCTCACCTCGGACTGCTGTGGAGGCGTTACAGGGATGAGTTCCCATCATGCAGAGACATGCCGCCACTCCCGGTGGTTATCGAACGCTATGGCCCGCCGGTCGGGGACGAGATGGAGGTGTTCAACGTGCCTCCGTTGCCGCGCGTGTGGTTTGAGAAGGGCGAGAGCCGCCTAATTCAGTTACAGCGTGACCGCTTTCTGTACAATTGGAGAAAGGGGACGGGGCAAGAGGATTACCCGAGGTACGAGACGGTGTTAGCCGAGTTTAGGAAGCACTTGGCGACATTTGAGGCCGGTCTGGGCGAAGCGGGGCTCGGCGTCATTCAGCCAGTGCAGTATGAGTTGACGTACGTGGACCAGATGAACATCGGGGAAGGATGGAACGGTCTTGGCGAGATCGGAAAGTTATTCCCAGACTTCTCATGGCGGCACATTTCAGGCCGCAGCCTGAAGGAGCCTGAGGCCATAAACCTGAGGGTATCCTTTGCAGCACCCGACAGAACAGGCCGACTGCATGTTTGGTTGCGGAGCGCGATACGCAGGGCCGATAACAAGTTGGTGCTCCTCATGGAGACGACGGCACGGGGAATGCCAGCCGACGGATCCCGGGAGGGGATGTGGCGTTGGTTCGATATGGGCCATGAACAGATAAGGCGCGGCTTCCTTGAGATGAGCAGCGCGTATGCCCAAGACGATCTTTGGAGGAAAGGGCCATGATCGATTCGGTGCAAGAGTGCGTCCTGAGCGCCCATCTTTTCCTGGCTACTGTTGAAGAGGCGCGGAAGGCAACGGGCAGCACCTTCATGGAAGCCGGGGCGGAGCCGGAGCCGAGGCGACGCCGAAGCGACGCCGGCAACGGCCACCACGCGCGCCTCCTGGCCCAGGTGGGGCTCAGGGAGACGGTCTTGCCGGAAGAGATCGCGACAATTACGGACAAGGTGCTTCTTGGGGCAGGCGACGAGCCCGACTCAAGCGTGTGGCGGGGTGTCTTCGTAGTGGATGTCCCGCGCGAGGTTTTCTTCACGAAGCGCGTTGACCTCAAGACCGCTGAGTTGCCGGAGCTGGAGCCACGCGTCGTCATTGGTCTTCGCATGCTTGAGATGGACGATGAGTAGCGCATGGTACGAAGTAGCCGCGCCGGGGATGAGGCTGACGCAGGGCGACCTACTTACGGCCTGCCCAATCGTCCGTTGGGCCTCAAGCCCTGTCGTCTCGGGAAGTACGAACGAAGATGAGCGCCTGAGCGAATGTATCACTGCAGCGAAAGCAGACGTGGTGGTCATGACCCAGGCCTGCGACCTGGAACACGACAAAGTGGAGAACGTCGTCCTTTGTCCTCACCTAGCGCTTGACCGGCACAAGATCGCGTGGCAAGCCGCTTTGCGGGCGATGCAACAGACCCCCACGGAGAAGGCTTGGCGGCGCTATTGCGGTGATATTGCAGAGGGCTTGGTTTGGAACCTCGCCATGCTGAACCACCAGCTAGAAAGCCAGATCACGATGACACACCGCATCGTAGACTTCCACGAGGTGTTCACGCTGCCCCGCATCTTCCTTGAATCGTTGCTCACACAGCGCGGGAAGCCGAGACTTAGGCTCATGCCGCCCTACCGTGAGCACCTGTCGCAAGCGTTCGCGCGGTTCTTCATGCGCGTTGGGCTACCGGTTGACGTGGCAAAGGTATGGTGCCCGACACCGACCGATCAAAGCCCCGCTGCTAGCGGCTAACCCCGGTTGGGTCGGCGCCGCCCGCGCGCATAGTGGTCGCGCTGCTTACTCGCCGATCTTCTCCATGATGTGAGGAAACGGCAGGTACAAGCCGGCCATCCCGATCCCTACCGCGATGAGGAATGCGACCAGCGCGAACGCTGCTAGGCACCACATGCGGGCCCGGCGCTTGCAGCCCCATGAGAAGAACACCCACACCACGCCAACGGCTGCGGGCGCCGCGACGTACCAGAAACTGGTGAGGATGTGCGAGATGGACAGGACGAGTGTGGTTGTGAGCGGCAGATTGCATTCCATTTCCCTGAACATCCGCTCGAACTTCGGCACGACGAGGCACGCCGGCAGGAACAGCGTAAGGAGCAGGAAGACGGGCACGGAGGCTACAGCACGCTCAAGCACGGTGGGACACGCGGAGGGGGCGGTCGGGGCGTCAGACATATAAGGATCCCTTTCACGGCATGGTACGCGCGCCGTGTGCCTCGGGCAAGCACATAGGCCGGCTCAATCGGGAATCGCAAATCGGCAATCGCGGCACCGGAGGTGCGCCATGGCTTGGGGACCGTTCATTGCGCTGCTGCTGAAGGCGCTGCCGGACATTCTGTTCCTCTGGCGCAAGCGCGTGGAAAGCGGCGAGCGGGAGGCGATACATGAGGACGTGCAGGAGTTCAGAGAAGCGCTGTGCGGGAATGGAACCACAGATGAACACGGATGGACACAGATGGGAACAGAGGGCGGCGCCCCTAACCCTGCCCTCTCCTCCTGTAGCGCAATTTGGCAAATTGCGCCACGGGGGCGAGGGGAAACGGTTGGCGGCGCTGCTCTTGATCGTGCTGCTGAGCTGCTTGAGCGGCGGGTGCGCGAGGCGCGCAGTCTACGTGGAAAGCTCGCACAAGCTGGTGAAGCTTGAAGCGGGCGAGGCCGCTCCACACGCGGGCGTGCTGATGACAGAAGGCTACCTCTCGGAGATCTACGAGGCGCTCGGACGATAGGGTTCAGGGTTCAGGGTTCAGGGCTCAGGGTCTGGGTTCGCGCAGAGGCGCATTCGTAGTTTATGGTTTATGGTTTGTGGTTTGTGGTTTTCCTCGACGGGCGCTGCAGCGTGAACTACGAACCACGAACTACAAACCATGAACCCTAGACTCTGAGCCCTGGCATGTTCACACATTGAAGTAAACCAGAGCTGAATCGTCAACATCAATGAAATGTACGACTGATGCGAGGAGCTGCGGATGATCTCTGATTCTAGATTGCGGATTGCGGACTTGTGCAAGGCCACGCTCCTGGGCGTGTTGCTGGCGGCGCTGGGGTTCTCGTGGGCGCTGGCGACGCCCGCCGGCGGACGCGGTGTCTCGGGCGGGAAGGAAATCCGCGCGGCGGCAACATCGCTGCGGTTCTCCAACCCGTTTCTGCGGCCCGGCGAGGACGCGCAGTTTCCGCAGGGCGGCGATGTCGGGAACGATCCGGCCGGTTACGACCTGGGCGACGCGTGCTTCGGTTCACAGCTTGTGCGCTACGTCAACGCGCTGGGCGGGTTCCAGCCCTACACGTTCACGTCGTCGAACATCGGCGCGGGGTTGACGCTGGATCTGTCCGGCCGCGTGACGGGGGCAGTTCCGGCAGGGGGGCCGGCGCCGGCGAGTTTCATTGCGCTGGTGACCGACGCGGCGGGCTCGACGCGCACGGGGTACTTCAGACTGTTAACGGCTGCGTATCCGCCGAGCGACTTCCGCTTCGCCATGGACCGGCTGCCGGCGGCGCAGGTCGGCGTGGACTACATTACGAACCTGCAGACGATCGGCGGCAACCCCGACGCGACGCGGTTCAGCGTGGTTTCCGGCAGCGTGCAGTTGAACGGCGCGGCCATCGCGGACCTGGAATACGCGGGCTTTACGCTGTCGCAAGACGGCACGTTGGCCGGGCGGCCGCTGGCGAGCGGGAGCGTGAGCTTCACGGCGCGGGCGACAGCGGGCGCGGCTGTGGCGCGGGACCGCTCGAACACCGTCCAGGACCAGCAGCTTAGCCTCGCCATCGCGGCGGAGGCGTCAGTGCAGTCGCAGATGGCCACGACCGACGCGACGATCAAGGGCGACAGAGGCAACCCGCAGCGCGGGCAGTTCAGCCTGCGCGCGCTGATCAATCCCGACGGGTACGGCCCATCCGCGTTCGCGGGCGGCCGGTTCGTGGTGCGGTTCGGCGGCGCGACGTTCCAGACGACGCTGGACAGTTGGGGGCGCACGCGGTACGGCAACCTGCGCGCGGCTCTGGACACCATGCGCGGCCGGCTGACCGTGCAGGTGCGGAACACGGACATGGCGGCGATCTTCGCGCCGCGTGCGCTGCAGGACGAAGGCACGAAGACGGTTGTGGTCGAGATCGAGATCGGCACGACGTTCCGCGCGACCGAGGCCATCGAGTTCTACGTGCAGTCAGCGCGCGGCAGCGATTTCAAGATGCGATACCGGCTCGGGCAGCAGCGGCAGTTGGGTGGGCTCTTCCAGATCGCGACGCTGAAAGCCGCGGATTTCTACGGCGGCACGGCGTTCCGGACAAGCTTTGTTATCTCGCACGTGAAGGGCCGGTCAGACGTGACGTTCGGCACACCGCGCGAAGCGGCGGTGTACATCGGGCCGGGCTTCAGCGAGACACTGCAGTTCTACCACGGCCGCGGCCGGTTCCACCCGCCGGGCGTGCGCACGCTGCGCGTGGATACGAAGCGGAAGACCGGCACGCTGGAAACCTACGCGCTGACGGAGAAGGAGACGGGGATCGTGCCGGCGTCGCAGGGCGCGGGCGCGATGCAGACGTTCCTGTTGGGCCTCGATCTGACAACCAGCACGACGTTCACCAGCGGCGACGCCTCACGGCGGATATTTCCGGTGTTCAGGCGGTAGAGACGCATACAGCTCTTGGTTTGTAGTTGGTGGTTTGTGGTTTGTGGTTCACCCAGCGGCGCGCAGCGCGTAAGACCACGAATCACAAACTATAGACCACAAACGCGCCCTCCCCCGCCCTGTAAGCATAATCGTGCAACTCTGAGGAGACAACTCATGTCCACGCGACACGAACGCGCGCCGGAAGGCGCGGGGGCGCTGGAGTGCGCCACGACCTCCGAGCTGCTCACCGAACTGAAGCGCCGCTGCCTGGCGTGCATGGTTGTCTGCGTGCGCGTCGAAGCCGGCGGCGACGCCTGGCATTACGCGCTCAAAGGATCGCCGCTGCTGCTGGGCGCCATGAGCGCCGCCTTGCAGCTCAAGACCGCGCAGAAACTCGCCGCCGAACACGCGCGCGGGGACGACGGGCTTCAGGGTTCCGGGTTCCGGGTTTAGGGTTCAGGGTTTAGGTTTGTCGTTCGTGGTTTGTGGTTTCGCGGGCGGGGCAGGCGCGGGGAAGACGCGGCGGAGGATTAGCTCGGAGGTCACAGCGAGGGATAGCAGGATGGAGAGCCAGACCAGAAGGTCCGTGACCAGGCCAAGCCAGTACCATTCGCGGAAAGTAACGAGATGCGTGCCTGGGCGCAGATCCTCATGCCAAGTGTAGCACCAGCAGGGCCAGCCGCAGGCCCACCCTTGTAGGGAGCCGGTGAAGCCCGTCGCACTCCAAATCATATAGCCATAACTGTTCGCCCCAATGCCTGCGGCGGCACCGAGCACAACGAGAGCCACGGTTGCGAGGCGCAGCTTGAGAGTGGGTCGCGGGCGGCAGGTAACATATTCGCAAACGAACGCGTAGGCCATGAGCACCGCCACGGCGATGGCGGCGTTCGTTGCGAGGATGGACCAGGCCGGCGCGTCTGTGTCGTACCGATCCGGGAACGACAGGGGCCAGCCCCATGCGCCAGGCCGGGGGCAGTCTCCGGTCTCGAGTCGCATGTCCGGGGGGCTGACGTTCACCCACAGCAGCAGGCTGGCGACGAACATCAGGACGATGGCCGTCGAGAGGTGGAACTGGAAGAGCGGGCGGCGCATGGCGGCATTGTAGATTGGCGACTGACGATTGGCGATTGACGATTGGGCAGTGGTCAGTGGTCGGTGGTTCCTAACTCGTCACTCGTCCCTCATTACGGCGCCGCGCAAGTCTGTGACCCACTAACCCCCGGCTTCAGCCGGGGGTGGGAGCGGACTCGCGACCCAAGAACCCCCGTTCACGGGGGTTACGCCGTGCTGGGCTTAAGCCCCCGTGCATCGCACGGAACCACCGTGAACGGTGGTGCTTGTTCATCTCTGCCCCTGGTCCCCCCGGCTGAAGCCGGGGGTTAGCGGGACGTTTTGCCGAGGGTCACGCACTTCCGCGGCGCTGTACTCATCACTCGTCTACGGCCGTTTACTGGGGGCACACTATGGATGAAACCAATATGCCCTCGGCGCGCGTGCCCACGCCGCACAAGGGACAGCAGCAACTGCTCGACCTGCCCGGCCGCGTGCGCGTGGCGGTGTGCGGGCGGCGGTTCGGCAAGACCGTGGGCGCGGCGATCGCGGCGGTGCGGAAGTGCCAGGGCGGCTCGACGCCCAAGCGCGTCTGGTGGATCGCGCCGGTGCAGGGACAGTGCGACGCGGTGGAAGAGCAGATCGCCGAATGGGTGGCCGCGCGCACCGGCAGGATTCCACCCAAACACAAGAACGAACAGGAGGAAGGCAAGACCGAGGACGCGGATGTGTCCGCGACTCCCACGCCCGCGCCGGCGTCACAAGACAAGCCGTCGGGCGACGAGGACAAGCCTGCGTGGTATCACCGCAGGAGCGCGCACGAGCTGTACTATGCCGGCAACGGGTCGCGCATCGAGTTCCACAGCGCGCACGTGCCCGACCGCCTGCGCGGCGCGGGGCTGGACCTGGTGGTTGTGGACGAGGCCGCGGACGTGAGCGAGTACACGTGGAACAAGGTCATCCGGCCGATGCTCTTCGACCGGCGCGGCGAGGCGTTCATCATCGGCACGCCGCGCGGCACGCAGAACTGGCTGCACCGCGTGTACCTGATGGGACAGAGCGCCGAGCACGCGGGGCGCTACGCATCGCTGCAGTTGCCCACGAGCGCGAGCCCGCACATTGCGCCGGAGGAGATTGAGGACTACCGGCGCGAGATGACGCCCGAGGAGTTCGCGCAGGAATGCGAGGCGCAGTTCATTGACGGCGCGGACTCGGTGTTCACGAAGGTGACCGACGCCGTCAGCGGCGAGCCGCTCACGCGCGGCCGACCCGGCGAGACGTACGTCACCGGCATTGACCTGGGCGACCGCGCCGACTACACGGTGCTGTGCAGCGTGGCCGTGGGCCCGGAGCGGCTCGAGGGCTTCGCGCGGCTGAACAAGTCTTCCCCGGGGCCTGCGTGGTGGACGCGACGGGCGTCGGCGATCCCGTGCTCGATTCGCTCTGGCAGATTTATCGCGGGCACGTCGTGCCGTTCAAGTTTTCGACGGAGAGCAAGGAGAACATCATCCGGGGGTTGAGCATCGCGTTCGACAGCGGCACGATCTCGGTGCCGAACGTTCCCGTGCTGATCGGCGAGCTGCAGGCGTTCAAGCGGCTGGCGGATGGCCGCAACAGCGGGCTGTTCCACCGGCGCTACGGCGCGCCAACCGGGCTGCACGACGATTGCGTGATTGCTCTGGCGCTGGCGTGGTGGGGCCTGAAGACGGGCCTGTGGGGCGCGCACAAGGGGAATCCGTGGCAGGGGCTGAGCTTCATGGCGTGATCGCGGATTTCGGATTGCGGATTGGCGATTGATGATTGACGATTGGCCGCAGCCAGTTGTCCGCTGACGGCGGACGACTGCGGGCGAAGGATTGGCGAGTTGCTCATGAAGATCGGCCAGGGCCTCAGGGACAAGGGATTCGGCGACCTCCGCGGCCGGCAGTACTGGCTGGGGGCGTGCGCCGGGGCGGTGGTGATCGGGGTGACGCTGCCGACGCTGCTGGTGTGCTTCCACGCGGGCCGGCAGGGAGTCTTCTGGGCGCTCACCCACGGGCCGCAGGATCCGGTCGAGCCACCGCCGTGGAGCGATGTCGCCGGCGGCTGGGTTGCGCTGCAGGCCATCGCCACGGTTGCGTGCGGTCCGGGCGCTGTGGTTCTGGCCCTGCTGCTCTATCGGTTCTGCAAGGGCGTTGCGCTGTGGCCGACGGCGCCGCCGCTACAGCACGTGGTGCGCTATGGTATGGCCCTGGGCGCGGTGATGGCGTTCCTGAACTTTCCGGGATACCTCGTCGGCCTAGTGCTCGATGGTCAGCGCTATCCGACGGCGAAAGTTGCGCTGTTGTTCGTGGTCGCGGGGGCGTCGGCGGGGATGTGGATTGCGTGGCAGGCGTACCGCGCGGCGCATCCGAAGGAGCGGTTCTGGCCGCGGTATTCGCTGGCCACGCTGCTGCTGGTGGTGTTCGCGTGGGGACTGCTGCTGATGGTCTTCGCGCCGGACGTGAAGTAAGCACGCGCGCGCCGGGATCCGATATCTCCGGTTCCGCACTCGTCACACGAAACTCGTCACGCGTCACACTTTCGAGTTGTGGACTCCGACTTCACAAGGGGATTCTCCATGCCTGACAACGATCTTCTCACGCGTCTCTCCGCCCGGCGGCCGGGGCTCGAACAACTGGAACCCACCTGGCGCCTCATTGACGACGTCGTCGCCGGGCGCATCAAGCGGCGCGGGCCGGCCTCTTCCGGCAACGGGTGGCTCAGCCCCTATCTGCCGAAGGGCCGGCTCGAGCCCGACAGCGAATACGCGCTGCGCGTCGAGCTGACACCGTTCTTCCCGCAGACGCCGCAGATCCTGGCGTCGCGGCTGGGAGCGCTGTTCAAGCAGCCGTTGCAGATTGATTTCGGATTGCGGAATGCGGAATGCGGATTGGCGAAGGGCGCGGCAAGGGACGGGCAATCCGAAATCCCCAATCCGAAATCCGCAATACGGATGGAGCAGTTCATGAAGGACGCGGGGCGGCGGCACGCGTCGTTCGAGGACATCGCGGTGCAGGCCGCGTGTCTGGCGCAGATGCACGGCTTCTGCGCGGCGCTGCTCGACCGCGACCCGCTACCCGACGACGTTGTGCGCGGGCGAGACGCCCGCGCTACTGCCGGCGAGACGCCGGCGGCACAAGCAGGCAGGATGCCTGCGGTACAAGTGTCCACCGCGGAGGCGGCGGCGCGCAACCTGGGGCGGCCGTATCTGGCGCTGTACGGCGCGCCGAGCATCCTCGACTGGGACTTCGGTTCCGACGGGCGGCTGACCTGGGTGAAGTTCGGCGAGCAGGAATTGTGGCGGCCGCGGTGGGACGCCGATCCGGAGCCGGTGCAGGTGTACCGCATCGTGGACCGCGAGGCGATCCACGTGTACCGCGTGCGGCGCGCCAGCGGCGGCGAGCTGCAGGTGCTGGCCGCGGAGCCGATCAGACACGGGTTGGCCGACACGGTGCCGGTGGTGTTCTTGCATCCGTTCCCGGCGCAGGACGGCATCGGGCGGCCGGTACTGCAGCGCGCGGCGGAAGCGGACATCGCGGCCACGCGCATCCTGAGCGACCTGGTGTGGGACCTGTTCCTGCTGGGCAACCCGATCCTGACATTGAAGACCAGCCGCAGCGAGGAGGACCTGAGGCGGCTCGGCCTGGGCGCGACGCGGTACATTCCGCTGGACAACGGGCGGCCGGGGACAACGAACCCCGAGACGCTCGAATTCGTGCAGCTCGATCCAGGCGGCATCCAACTGCTCTTCCGTGCGCACGCTCTCTTCGCCGCTCAAGCCACGCGGCAGGACAGCGGCGCTGAAGCCGCGGTGCCGCAGGAACAGAGCGGCGTGGCGCAGGCGTGGCGGTTCAAGACGGGGGAAGAGCGCGTGCTGTTCATGCTGGCGCGAGCGCTGGCGCCGTTCCTTTCGCGGTGCCTGGAGCTCGCCGATTGGGGATTGCGGATTGCGGATTGCGGATTGGCGAGCGCCGCACCGGCTGACGAAGGAACGCGCGGCATTGTCGTCAGGCTCCCTGAGAGCTTCGACGTGACGGCGCCCAGCGAGTCGCTCGACACCGCGCAGAAAGTGCTCGAAGTGGCGGAGCGGCTGGGGCAGACGGAGCTGGCGCGCGCGGCGCTGCGGCGGATCGAGGCGGTGTTGGGAGTACAGCCGGCGGAGACGCGGGCGGCGCTGGCGGCGGAGCGGGACGAACTGGAGCTCACCGCGGAGACGCAGAAGGGCAGGGTCTAGGGTTCAGGGTTCAGGGTTTAGGGGCGGGATTTGGGGATTTTGGATTTGGGAGAACTGAGATGGCTGACACGCAGGATGTAACCACACCGGCACCGGCAGCGTCGGGAGAGGTGGAGGCGTTGCGGCGGCGGGCGGAGGAGGCGGAGCGCGAGCTGGCGTTGCGGCGCGCGTTGATGGGGATTGACTGGTTCGACCCGGAGGACGCGTATCGCGAACTGGCACCCCTGGCGGAGCGCGATGCAGAAGGCAACTGGCAGGTCGTGTGGCCGGACGCACGGGCAGGAAGCGGCACGCAGAGGCTGCCCGTGACACAGGCCGCGCGCGAACTGGCGGCGCGGAAACCGCACTGGGTGCGGGCGCGGGTGCTGGGCGGATCGGGCGCGGGCGGCGGCGAAGGCGGTGCGGGCGGGCACGCGGCGGGGATCACCTACGCAGAGCTGCTCAAGCCCGGCAACGCGGAGAAGCTGCGGGAGTATCTGCACGAGCGGCCGGAGGAGTTGGAACGGCTGCGGCAAAGCCATTTTGGATTCTAGATTTTGGATTTTGGATTGGCGCGGCGGCGGGTGAGCCATTCGCAGAGGATGGCGGTGGCGAGGAGGATGGCGAGGGCGACGAGGATATCCAAAACAAGATTGCCGTAGCGCCAGTCCCATATGTGAGAACCGTCATCCTTAACCCACCCGACCCAATCGCGCCCGTAGCAGAACGGGAAGCCGTATGCCAACGTGAGCTCCGCCGGTTTAACGGGGAGCATGTTCGCCACGATATACGAGTCGAATGGCCGCATGTTCGCCCACAACAGGCCGCCGGCGACGAACATGAGGATGATCGCCGTCGAGAGGTGGAATTGGAGGCGCGGGAAGCGCATGGCGCAATTGTAGATTGGCGATTGCGGATTGGCGATTGAAAGATCGGGCCATCGGGTGATCGGGTGAGCGGGCCAGAACCCATCATTCATCATTGCCGTCGCGTGGCGATGAGGGGAAGCTTCATCTGGCGGAGCGCCGAAGGCGCTTCTTGACTTCCGGCCATGTTGAGCCGCGGCGGGGATGCTTTTCGATGAGCGCGAGGCGCTCGTCAATCAGGAGCCGCTCATCGGGCGTCAACGCCGACCCGTCCTGTTCGTCGGCGATGCTCTCAAGAATATCGGTGGCGAGGCGCAGCCGTTCCTGCGCCGGCAGCCTGTAGATCGCTCGCAACGTGCTCTGCGTCATGGCGCGGCCCCCATCGTTTCCGGATGGCAGTGTACCACACGCGGCTCATTTTCGATTTGAGATTTACGATTTTGGCTTGCGGGAC
>JAPLOD010000102.1 GCA_026692735.1 Planctomycetota bacterium
CCAGGAGAGAGACGAGTTCTTCAGGTTTTTGGAGGGCGAAGGTGTATAGGCGATGAATGCTGGGGACGGGGCACTGATGGGCAAACAGGGCCGCTACGCTCTGGTGATAACCGCGGACGGGTTCCGGATTCTGGACAAGCATGGTTGCACCCGCCACGTAGTCCATCTACCGAAACGCCTCCGGCGCCTGCTCCTGGCGGCCTGGGCGTGCGGCTGGGCTGCGCAGAACCACCCTCTGGAGCGCGGGGACGATGATCCTGGGCTGAACGCGCCTGTGAACCCGAGTTTTGCCATCAGCAGCCTGCGCCGGCTCCTGGGCAAGTCCGCAAACCGCACCGATCACTGCACGCTGCGGAAGTACCTGCGCCGGGCCGACGGCCCGTGCCTGATAAGCGAGGGTAGATCACGCATGTCGCTCGTGGATTTCGGCGTTGATACAGCAGGGAAAGCGCCTGGAGAGACGCTCAAGGCCTATCTGTACCGCGTACTCGCAGAACACGACATCCGGGTCCCCGAGGGACCCACCGGGTAGCGTAAAACCGGGCGTCAACAGTGGCGTAAACTGGGGCGTCAATCTCTTACGCGCAGAGGTCGGGTGGCAGGTTGCACCTCGACAATGGCGCCGAACGGCCACGCCAAGGGCTGCACGGCGACACGCCCGCCCCGCCACCACACCGCCTGAGTTCACTGGCCCTACGAGACTCGTTGCCACGCCCGTCCTCGGTGGCCTCCATCACACGTACCAGCGCGTCGCGGCGTGAACGGTCGCGCTGGCTTCGCCGCGGACAACCGGCAACGACCACCGCCCAAGGAACTGCCGCGTCTGCTCGCTCGCCAACCCGTTCCACCGCACCTTCATGAACTCGCCCGTATAACTCATCAACGAACAGAGGCAGCCATACGCACCGCCAACTACGTCCGCCGTTCTTGCTCGGCGCGCCCGTCATCGCCACGACGGAGTTTTTCGGGGGGACAGCCCTCGGCAAAACGGAAGGGATGCCACGCCCAGGGCTTGCCGTCGTCGAGCACGGCCGGTTGCTCCCACCAGCCGTTGCTCTCGAGGATGTCGATCCGGCCGTCGCCATTGACGTCGCCGTAACCGATGCCGTGGGTAAACTGCCCATAACCGCCCTTGGGCGTGAT
This sequence comes from Planctomycetota bacterium, assembly GCA_026692735.1. GTDB lineage: Bacteria > Planctomycetota > SZUA-567 > H5-PLA8 > H5-PLA8 > JAPLOD01. The sequence continues at coordinate 1,144 of JAPLOD010000102.1, forward strand.
AGGGTGGAACTTCCAGGGCTCCTCGGGCTTGGCCGGATCGTATGTGGCGTAGCCGAGGTAGCCGTTGATGTTGTAGATCAGCTCCGGCCGGCCGTCGCCGTTGACATCGGCCCACATCGGCGATTCATTGCCCACGTTCTTCAACGCCAGGTGCTTCTTCCAGGGCACGTCCTTGCCTGCGGGGTTTTCGTACCAGAAAGCATCCGCACCGGGGAACGGTACGTAGAGTACGTCCGGCCAGCCGTCGCCGTTGAAATCGCCAGTGAAGGTGAGGAAGTTGTCCGAATAGCCCTTGGGATCAAAGGTCTGCGGCGAGCGGATTTCGTGCTTCTTCTGGAAGTCGGGCCCTTCGAACCAGAACGGGCCGGCCACGATGTCCAGCTTGCCGTCCTTGTTGAAGTCCGCGTAATAGGCTCCCTCGGCATAGAACTTGTCGCTCAAAGTGAGTTTCTTGAACGTGGGAGTCGGAGCCTCGGCAAGACAGGCAGCCTGGCACAAACCTACGAGCGCAACCACTGGAATCAATTCTCTCATGGATGTTCGTCCGATCGTGATTGTTCACGGGGTTCTTACCTGCTGTCACGGCCACCGGGATCCCACGACGGCAGCCTGACAATACTGAGCTTTGATGCTGGGCTGGGCCATGTCAAGCGCCTCCCGCAAGAAGCTTTCAGAAGTCTTGCCTCTGGATGACATCAGGTTGACCTGGATCACGTAGGTGTCCACGGGATCCTTCTTTGCCCCGCAGGACAACGTTCAAAAGCCCGCCCAGCCGACTTTCTTGATCACGACCTTCAACTTCTCACTCTTGACCTCGCCGCTGATCTGTACGGATCCGAGTTGCTGCGGATCGAGCCTCCGTCGCGGCTCGGATAGGGTCCAGGGAGTGACGACTACGTCCAGCGAAACCGCCCCGTCGTCGCTGCCCGGGCGCTCGCTCATCCGGTATGGCCTGTCCGAAATGGCCGAACAAGCGAATGCCTGCTTTGTGCTCATAAGAGAGCGCTCATGACGATCCGCGCAATCTACCACCCGAAGAAGCGGTATGGGTCATCCCACTCTTCGGGCTGATCCAAGTAGAAGCCATGCAACCAGCGGCATTCGGGCGATTGGCCATTAGTCAGTTTGACCGGCGCCACAAAGCGTTCCAGGAGCGGTGTCTGCCCCTGAACGCCCAGATTGCCCAACACGCACGAGAGGAGACAACTGGTCCGGCGGAAGGTGCGCTTGGTGTTTTGCTGTTGCGGATTGAATTGCCAAGGGGGAAGCTGGCAGAAGACAACGCGGCCATCCTCGGTGAAAGCCAGTACTCCATCGCCTGCGGTCTGGGCGCCGCCTGTGACCAGCGGGACATTCCGCGGATCGCGGTTGTGGACGTCCGCCGGACCAACGCCGGCCAGCGGCGAGCTCGCCGCCGGCGGCTCGAAGTATGCGCCAATGTGCTCAGCCGGCTTGGTTTCCACCTTGGCCGGCAGAAACGCGCTGGCTTCCGCCCCGTCCAGCCCCAAGGCCAGCACACGCCCATCCTGCTTGAGCCACGCCGCGATGGCGGCCTTGTCCGCGGCCAGGACGGTGCCCCCGCCCCCGGAGACCACCAGGACGCGGCCGGCCTTGAGCAACCCGGCGGCATAGGGTTCAACAGCAAAGCCGGCCTGCTGCAAGTGCTTCTGCCCAGCCGGATCGCCGGCGTAAAGGATCGTGCGCCGCGGCGCAGGCTTCCAGGAACCGGCGTATGCTAACAGGTTCCGCGCCAGCCGTTCGGCGGCCGGATCGCCCTCCGTGCGCGCGGTGACATCCATCTGGCAGAAAAGCACCATGCCTTGGCCTTCGCGGTACTCCATCAGGACACCGTATTGCAAGCTGAATCCGCCATCCACCAAGGTCAGGAAAGCGCCGCAGGCGGGCTTCTCGATCAGCACGCTGGCGACGTTGCCCCGGTTGCCGCACCGCCAGACCCGCGAAACCGGCAGACCGGCGCTTATGATCGAGGGTCCATAGAACGGATGATCCCGCATAAAGTACTTCAGGCGCGGCGGCATGTTCGTGGCTTCGCCGCGCCAGTCCCTCAGCCTCTCTTCATCCAAGCCGGCCAACACCGCGTGATCGGGAACACGCCTGAAGACCTCCCGCAAACCGTACTCCTGCACGCGCAAGCCGAAGCGCTGCTCCAGCACGTCGGCGTGCTGTTCGAAGACGAGCACCCGCAGGCCCTCGCGGACGCGGCTGAGGTTCGGTCCCGGCCCCTCCGGTGTGAGGGCGCCCTTGCCAATGACCAGCAGGTCGTATTTCGACAGATCGGCATCCGCCTGAACGGCCTCGCCCCGCAGGTTCAACGCGCCAAGCAGCTTGGCCGTCTCGCCCGGAGGATCGAAGATCGCGAGCCTGGCGCCGGCTTGCTGCGCCGGGTCAGGGGCCAGCGCGTTGATCGTGAAAGTGTCTTCCTGCGTGTCGCCGGGAATGCATTTAGCCGAGAGGGCGAGGGTGTAGGCGCCGGGCTTCAGCCCCGAGGGCAAGGCGAACTTCAACGGCTGCTGGTGGATGTCGCCTGTCGGCGCGGTGAAACTGGCGCTGCCGGTCAGCGGTGCGGGCAGGTTCAGCGCCCATTTGCACTCGCAGGAGACCGTGGCGCGGCTGTTGTTGATGAGGATGATCTGCTTCTCGACGCTCTCGCCAACGCGGAAATTGTGCCCCTTTTCGGTGAATGCGCCAGGCTTGCCACCCAGGTACACCAGCAGCGGCCGGTTATTGCGCAGCAGCGCCTGGCCGGCGACCGTGGGGCTCCAATCGGCGCGGTCATACGCATATGCCATGTCCTCGTACTGTTGGTCAACGAAGTCCGGACTGTAGCCGGGGCGCTGAAGTTTATCCCAGTCCACCTTCAGGTCTTTGCGGCCCTTGTGGACGTCGCCCCGGAGCTTCCAGAGCCACGCGTAGGTCCAGGGACTGGTTCCGGAGACACCCCAGGTGCGGTAGGCCCGCCAGTTGTCGGCGGTGTACCGGGCCACGACCTCCTGCTGCCCTTCGAAACGGGCGTCGCAGATGTAGGGTTTGTAATCCCAGTGGTGCCAGACTTTGCCGGCATTGAATTGCTTGGCCTCCCAGCGCAGGTCTGTCTTTTCCATCTCTCCCAGCTTGAAAGCAGCATCACCGAGCCACTGCGAATCCCATTCGGCCAGGCAGAACTCGTAAGGGACCGCGGCGCTGCCCCAGGCGCGCTGGCCCTTGTAAAAGCCGCGGTACATGGTCCAGTTCAGGAAATAGGGCATGCCGTATTCGCAGAGGAACACCGGTTTTGCGCCCTTGGCAGCCCAATGCTCAAACCAGTCGGAGCGTTCCTGGATCGGCGCAAAGTTCAGGTAGAAGTTGCTCGTCCACATCATGCTCAGGTTGCCCGACGAGTGGTGATAAACGATGCGGCTGGGGTCCAGCGCGCGGATGATCGCCTCGGCCGCGAGGGGGGCCTTCAGGTTGTTCTTGTACCATTGTTCCGCAGGCTCATAGACGCCGTCAATCCGGTCGGGATTCTCGGTCTCGATGTAGCCCGTGGCGTTGTGGCTGGTCGAGTAGGCGACCACGGAGGGGTGGTTCTGGGCCAGGCGCACGTAGAAGGCGGCGTGCTGCGCGTATCCATTCTTCTGCGTGGCGTCGGGAACCTTCCAGTCGTAATCGTGGAAATGCGGCTGCGACAATGACACCAGCATCCCGACGTCATCCGCCGCCCGCAGCATTTCCTCGAAACTGACATGCGAACCCGGGTGGCAGTCGTAGTTGTGGGTATAGACCAGGTTGATGCCGATGCCCTGCAGGCGCTCCATCGTTTCCCGGGCCGCCGCATAGGTGGACGTCCCCACGCCCAGTGTGGTGTTATCCAGCGGAACGACCGCCCAGAAAAGCCGGGTGCCGTTGAGCTTAAAGTCGCGGCCGTCCATCCACATTTCCCGAAAACCGAAGCGCACCGGCAGGAAGACGTCCGCAACCTTGCCGGCGGCGTCGAGCAGCGAGAGCTCCAGCTCGTATTGATTCCGCGGCGTGTTAAGGTCCCAGAGCTTTTCCGGCTTCCAGGGCTGAGTAAAGGTGAAGCAGCCGTCCTTCAGGTCGCTCTCTTTGAACACCGGACCGGTCAGCGTCTTGACTGTCTGGCCCTGGTCCAGGATTTTGACCTGCAGTTTGTAGTCCGCGCCCGGAGTCAAACCCGCCAGGCCGGTGTGAACAGTGAGCGCCCATTGCCGCACCGAGGGGTCCGCCTTCACGTTGGTTACGCGCGCCTGCGCCGGCGTGCTGGACAGGAAGACGTCCCCGCAGAGGCCCCGAAAGTTCACAGATCCTTTTACCTCGTGGGGCGTGTTCGTATCGGTGAAAGCGAGCATCGTCTCCTTGAGCGGCAGGGCCTCCGTCAACACGGAGAGCACATGCTTGCCGCCGGGTTGCACCGCCGCGGCCAGGTCCAGCTCACCGGCGGGAAACTGCAGCTTGCCGATCTTCTTTCCGTCCACGAAAACGGTCGCCAGCGAATTCAGGTATTCCACCGACAACGCAATGCGCCGTCCTGTCCAATCCATGGGCACCGTGAATTCGCGCTGATACCACGCCTTGGTGATGCCGGCAAGGTTCTGGCTCCTCCAACCTGGGTGAGCGTAAGCCGTCTGGGATTCCTTCCGGTCGTAACTGTTGTTTCCAGGCCAGGCGCCGGGCACCTTGTAAAAGCCCCAGTTGTCCGCGGGCACGCTTGCCTCGGCGGCGGCCGGCTGCCAGCGCCAGAGGCCATTGAGGCAAACGCGCGCGCGCGTGGGCGATTTCTCGCAAAATGCCTTATCCAGGTCCCAGACGGCCTTGACGCCGTCAGGCAGAGGCGCATCAGTCTGCGCGGAACACGCGACCCCCCCACTCAGGGCCAGCAGCCCGAGAAGCAGGACAAAATGCACTGCCTGTGACCTAGCCATCGCACACTTCTTCTCAGTAGCCTGGACCATGCACGCCGGCTGGACGTCGCCGTGAACGCACCACACTAGTCTCGCCTTCTTTCGCTGCCCCCTGAATTGTTTACACCAGCGCGGGCCGGCTTGTAAAATCAGTCTGATGTTGGCGCCGCGCCGTCTAAGCTTCTTCCGAGACACTTCAGTTCCGGCGCCAAGCAGGCCAAGAAGATGACCGTGACTGGCGTTGTGAAGGAGGAGGGCGGCAAGAAGTTCCTCATCGTTGATTCAGCCAAAGACGCGACATAGCTCGACTCGTCTATTTACTGACTTCCACGAGTGCCGCACAGTGCGGCGGCACTTTCTCTTGCCATCATCAACCCGTCGGTCGCCGGCCTGGACATGAAGAACCCATCGTCACCAGGGCCGGCAGATCGGCCGTGGTGATCCCGCCCTCGCCCTCCTGATCGCCCCGCCAAGGAGGAGCATCCTGGCAGCATCGGCCGATGGCCGCGACAGGTTACGTGACCGTTAGTGCATTATGCTCCCTTCGTAAGTTGCCTGCTGGTCGGAGTCCCGTCGCACACGAACGCCGGCACCCTGCCGATTCGCCGACCACTGGAGGACACGTCATGAAATCCATACGTTGGCTCGTCGCGCTCGCACTGTGCCACGCCACAGGATGGCTAGCACACAGCGCAGCAATACTCGCTACCATCCACGCGCCCGAGAAGCTCATTCGTCCCGTGGTGGGTGCTGGTGAGCGGCTGTTCAACTGGTCCTGCCGCGTCTACCCCGAACTGCCTGAAGTACCGACGCCGACACGTGTCGCGTCGTCCGTTTGTAGCTGCCGAAGTACACACCGCACACTTTCCGCAAAGGAGACCCTGTCATGGTCAAACTGTCGGGTTCCATCAGCCGCAAGGTGCCGATCGTGGGCATCGAGTATTCCAGCCAATCCTATTCCGCCGGCCTGGAGGTCGAGGTCAGCGATGGCGAGAGTCCGGAGGTCATCAAGGAGCGCATCCGGAGCCTGTACGCGCTTCTGTCGTCAGCCATTGACGAGCAGATCGGCGGCGCGGTATCGGGCGTCACACCGGCCGGCAACAACGCCGCGTCGGCCACGCCCCTCGTGAACCGCCAGCACGCACCGCCGCCCCAGACGCCGCAGCCGGCCAATCCTGGCCGCGCCAGCTACAGCCAGAACCGGGGTGGCGGACGGACGAACGGCAACGGCGGGAATGGTCGCCGAACGACTGCGACCGAGGCGCAGTGCAGAGCGATCTACGCGATCTGCAAGAGCCTCAACCTCGACATGAACGCGGTCTTGGCCGACTACAGCGTGGCCAGCACCGCCGACCTCACCGTCAAGGACGCCAGCAGGCTCATTGACGACCTGAAGTCCCGCCAGACGAACGCCCCGGCCCGTGGCTGAGCAGCGTGCGCCGGTCCACCGTCCCCCGCGAACGCTCCCGTGCCATTGCCCGCAATGGTTTCGATGTTCTCGGCACGTGCCACGCCGCCACACAGAAGCGCGAGCACCAGCATGCTGTTCAGCCGCGCGCACTTGCCTTGAATGGTATGCCAAGCCATGGCGCGCCCTCCAGAGACAGGATGACCCTTGTTACCGTACGGCCACCAACACCTTTGACAAGGCGAAATCCGGCGATTGTCCCCGGCTACAGAGCCGCGTAGCTCCAGCCGTTTCCCCCAAAAACCACCAAAGATAAGGAGCAAAACACCATGCTGATGCTCTCACATGCCCATGAAGTCCCCCGCGCTGCGCTGCGCGGCATCCCTACACCCGACCCCACCGACACCTGGCGGCCTGTGCCGCATACCGACGTGGTTGACGTACTGACGGAACGCGCCGGCGCCCGTGGGCTCAGGATCACCTCGGAGCGTTTCGCCGTCCTGCCGGGCTACCTGTACACGACGCCCGGCACGACCGTGGAGCTACCCGGCGCCAGGCTGTTTGGCAGTCTGGACTTCGCGCCGATTGCAGGAATGCCGTTCCCGCCGGGCTGCACGCCCAGCGCCGGCATCCGGAACAGCCACGACAAGTCGTTCGCGCTGAGCATCCTGTCGGGCGCGAGGGTACTGGTGTGCGCCAACGGCGTCCTGAGCGCGGAGTTCGTTGTATCGAGGAAACACACGTCACGGATTGACCTCGTGGAGTCCGTGGACCACGCCTTGGACGCCTTTATGGAGAGCGTCCGCGGTTTTCAGGCGCTACATGAACGCCTGGGCAGCTGGCGGCTGACGAGGACGAGGGCGAGCGCCCTGACCGTGGAGATGGCCAGAGCTGGCGCCTTCTCGTCGTCGGATATCCTGCCCGTTCTCGACGAGTACGAGCGCCCCAGTCACGAGGAGTTCGAGGGGCGAACGGCGTGGTCGTTGTACAACGCCGCGACCGCCAGGATGAAGGCTCAGAGCCCGAGCCGACAGGTGGACGGATTCCGCGCCCTGAACACCGCCCCGCTGGCGCAAGCCAGCTGACCGTGCTATGTTCTGACAGCCAGTTCGCCAGCCAGACGGCCATCCAAGCGCGGCAGCAGCAGAACGGTTTGCCCGGCATCGGCTCCCGTGTGCTCCACTACAACAGGCACGCCATTCCACGCCGCGGCACACGTGCCGCCAGCCTGAAACCGGACGCGCACGGCACCAGACGCTGTCAGCCGACAGTGCAGCGTCCGCGCCGTCTGTTCGACGCGGGTGACTTCCGCGCCGTTCGCCGACAGGAGCTGCGGCGCGCCCGATAGCTGCGCGGTTCGCTCGATGTCGAGCCGGATGTTCTTGCCCGTGCAAAGATCAGCGGGGACTTTGCAGGATCCCTTGGTCGTTCGCCCGTTCACCGTCAGCCGGCGTATGAAAGGTCCCCTGCCGCGTGTCGAAATCGTCCAGCGTTTCCCGTGGAACGGCAGATTCGATAGCAGCAGCGGCCTGTCCAAGCCCGGCCCAACGGTGATGCCGCCTGCGTCAAAGTGAACTCCGACGATTGCGTTGAGCAGACCGATCTGCCATGCCTTGGCGGCAAAGGGCTGCTTGCCGCCGGGGCAGTCCGGCCGATGCGGTCCGTCGTTCTCCGCCTCGGCGGTCATCCCTTCCGGAACTGTGTGCTGTTCCCAGAATTGGCCGACCCACTCAATCCACTTCTCGAGCCATCGCTGCCGGCCACTGGCGGCCATCAGGTTCAGGAAAGCGACATCCGTGCCGACGGGGTAGTACTGCCCGAGCTGGTTTCCGTCGCCGTTGAACGCGTTATCCCACGCCGGGTACATCCGAATGCCGCCCTGGAACGCATGATGGCGCGCCATGAACGCGGCGCACTGCCCGGCGCGCCCGGCAATCAGTTCCCTCGCGAATGGCGTGACCCACAGTATGGCGTGCGAGGGATAGCTTTCGCGCCGAAAGAGACTCCGGATATCGAGCGAATCCACCCAGAAGCCTTTCTTGGCATCCCAGAAGTGCTCGTGGAACGTCTGCTCGAACTCCATCCATGCGCGGCGAGCCATCCGCCCCGTGTCCGCGTCGCCCATCATCCCGGCGAGATACTCCATGCAGCGGGCCGCCTGGTAGAAGATGCCGTTATTGAAGACGCTGATGTCGTAGCCGTTGTGCCCGGCGAACTTCGGGAAGTCGGGGAAGAGCGCCGTGCCGACACAGAGCCCCTTCCGCCGGTCGCGCTGCAGCGTTCGAGCGAAGAGCGTCCGCGCGAACGCATAGTGGCGCCGAACTGTCCGCATATCGCCGGTGTGCGCGGCGTAATTGTACAGCCACACGCCGTACAGCCCCTGCGCTGCCAGGGCCTGGGAACAGCTGACGGAGAAATCAGGCCCGAACGCATGAGCGATGCCGTCGCGGGGATCGGCGGTGCGTTTGTATAGGTTAAGCGCGTCTCTGACGAAGTCCGCGCGCCCGCCGAACCGATAGCTGTCACCGTAGACGATGGTGTCCCAGCCCCACACCCAGTAGTGACCGACCGAAGCCCGCATCGCGCCCGGTGCATCGCGGACCATCAATGAGTCCAGGATCAACGGTTGCTGGCGGTGGAACGACGCGACGGCCGGCGGGAGCCCGCGCACCGAAGGGACCGCGGCCAGTCGCGCGCCCCACAGTTTCACCGCGCGCTGCGCCTCGCCCGATGCCCCGCGCCGCAGCGACTGCGCCCGCTTCCGAAACTCCTGCCTGCCGTGGCCAAACAGGACCGCAATCGTGACGGCGCCGCGCGTGAACGTGTCCGTCTCGAAGAATCGTTTCTCACTGTGGAATACTCGAAGCGACAAGGGCCAGTCCGCCACCACGCCGCACCATGTCCTTGACTCTTTGCCGTCACCCGCGTCAGTGATTGCCGCTGTCCACGCGCCCGCCTTGTCAGCCCGCCAGTCCGTCCATGTGCGGCGTTCGAGCGACACGCGATTGTAGTTGTGCAGCGCCGTCTGCATTCGCAACGCGCGCCGGCGCGGGTTCGAGATAACCTTGATCGTCTGCAGCAGGCGCGTCGTTCACGACGATCAGCCAATGCTCAATGGACACGCCTTCCTGCGCAACGTCCAGTCTGCTGCGGTAGCCGCCGGGGAATACCTCCGTCTGGTTGAGTTCCAGTAGATAGGTTCGCCCGTCCACGATGAGTGACGTACGGAACAGGCGTGGGTAGGCCGAACGGGCGCTCGAGCGGAAGAACTCGCGGCGGCCCAGCGGTTGTTTGCCGAAGTAGACAATCTCCTCGACCCCGCCGTGATCGGCCACGCTGATTCCCAGCCGGCCGCCGCCGAACCAGATCGTGCTCGCGCCGGCCCCCTCTGCTATCCGCGCGACATCATCCCGCGTGTATGAACCATGATTCGCCTTCATTGTGGCCAGCATCCTTTCGCGCATTCGGTCATTATAATGGAAATGAGGTGTACAGATAGTCGGATGTGGTGTGAAGCTTTCCCAGGAGATGAAACGGCTATGCGACGACTGTCGTCATTCACCTGTGTCATTCCGTGTTGTGTGCTTGCCGTGTGTGCCGGAGCGGCCGTCATCTTTTTTGGGGAAAGAGTCTGCGCCATGAACCACAATCTTGCCTGGGCCTGGAACGACGGTGCCAGTGGGCCCGCCACGCCGGACGTTCAATTCTACAGCACGGCGGCCCCGGAGTTTCTCTTTGGCGCTGACGCAGCGGAGATCGTCATCCAGGCGCGAGCGATACGCCGCTGCGTCGGCCTCACGTGGACCGTCGCGCGCTCGTCATTCGTCGAACCGTTTCGCAACGGCCGCGGCGAGCCGTCGCCGAACGGCACATTCGTGCTGCGCATTCCCACGGCCGGACTGCATCCGGGCTTCTACGACGTGCGAGTGCGGGTTGATACGGGCATGGGCAAGCCCCTGGAGGGTATCTGTGCGTTTGGCTACCGCGCCGCCGACATGCCCATTGTTGATTCGCGCCCCGCCAACTTCCGCGCGTTCTGGGAGAAAGGCGTGGCGTCGTTGAAGGAACTGCGGCTGGAGCCGCAAGAGGGCGAGCACAAGATCTTCACGCACGCCGAAATCTCCGAGTACAACCTCAAGAGCGCATGCCTGCCGGGCGAATTCGACCCGGAAGGGCGGGTCGCCGAGAAGGTCGAGTCGTTCAAGGTCTCGTTCAACGGTCCCGGTGGCAAGCGCGTCTACGGTTGGGTGGCAAAGCCCGAAGGCGCGGGCCCGTTCCCCGTCATGCTCGTGCTGCCGGGCGGCGGCGCTAACGCCCGGCCGCGCCCGCTCGACCAGGCGCGCCACGGTTTCCTGGCCATGGACATTCAGATTCACGGCCAAGACGTGGACCTGGAAAAGTACGCTGTCCCCCCCGGGTACTACGACAACTGCACGTTCGATCCGATCGAGGACTTCTACTTCTACAACGTGTATCTGCGTTCAGTCCAGGCGGTGAACTACCTTCTTTCCCGGCCCGACGCCGATCCGAAGCAGGTCGTGCTCGTCGGCGGCAGCCAAGGCGGACGACTGGGCATCACGACCGCGGCGCTGGATTCGCGCGTGACCGCGGTCGTGGCTGCTATCCCCGCGAACAGCAACTGTCCCTACAGCGACTGGGCCAAGGAATGCAATGGCGAATGGGCGCGCACGCCCGACGACGGCTGGCGCAGGGTGCCACCGCGTGAACAGAAACGTTCGAACGGCATGGACCGCGCCGGTCCGCCCGTTTTGCCGGACACGGCCGAGAATCGCTGCATGCCGTACTACGACGCCATGAACTTTGCGCAGGATGTGAAGTGTCCGGTCTACATGAACATGGGAATGATTGACGGCGTGTCAACGCCGCCGGGTGTGTACTCCATCTACAAACGGCTGGGAACAGCGGACAAGACGCTGGTGCCACTACCGGGGATGGGGCACGACTGGTCGGCGGAATTCGACCGGCGCGCGTACCGCTGGCTGGCCAAACTCCGCGCCGCGAAGCGCTGAGGTGGATTTCGCGCAGAGCTCGCAGACTCGCGTGTATACATCTCGGTAGCAACGCCCAAACCGGCTGCGCCGTGAAGCCCGCGAACAGCCAACTGTTGTATGCCAGACACAAGGAAGTTCATCCAAAGCTGCCGGCTCCCGTGGGAGTACGGCACTGACGATACGAGGGAAACGCGCTCATGCTCAGTTTTCCGCGAGGACGCAGGGAACGTCGGCTGAAGGTCGTGATGGCCACGTTGTTGGTGGTAGCGCTGGCTAACCTTGCGCTTTGTTCGGCAGCGACAACGCCGCTGCGCCTTTCCGACGGCGCGGCGGTCGGGCTTGAACTGAAGAAAACAATGCCGAAGATCCCCTTGCGGGGCTACGGCACTGTCTCCGGCAAACACTGGGCGGCAGCATCCGGCTCCGGCACCGCCGGC
>JAPLOD010000103.1 GCA_026692735.1 Planctomycetota bacterium
GCTGACGCCAGCCGCAATGTGCAGTCTTGGACAGGGAACACCGAAGCGACGAGGCGGTAGGAACCGCGGCTACGGGATACAGGGCGCGGCGGGCAGGCTGGTGGGCTGCGGTGAGTACAGAGCCATGCGGCCGATGCCATACGCTCTTTGCCGACGGAGGCGCGCTGCCGGATCGGGTGTCCGTCCGTCGCCGTTGAAACGCCTGCGGCGCCGCGATACGCGCTCTCTGCGCGTATCGCGGCCACCCGCGCGGCCACCCACGGGATGCGGGATAGCGGTTTGGCTCTTGGCTCTTAGGTCGCAGCTCGTAATATTGAGCTGCAGAAGCACGCTGCCAAGAGCCAGGAGCTGAGAGCCAAGAGCGAATATGCTGCGCATACTGAATTCACAGAGTCGCCGGAAAGAAGAGTTCAAGCCGCTGAGCCCTGGCCGGGTGACGATCTACACCTGCGGGCCGACGGTCTATGACAGCCTGCACCTGGGCCACGCGCGGGCGGCAATCACGCCGGACGTGGTGCGGCGGTACCTGGAGTACAAGGGCTGCCAGGTCCGCTACGTCACCAACTTCACGGACGTGGACGACAAGATCATTAAGCGCGCCATCGCGGAGAACCGGAACTGGCGCGAGATCACGGCGGCGTACATGGAGGAGTTCCATCGCCTGATGCTCGCGCTGAACGTGAAGCCCGCGGATTCCTACCCGCGCGCGACGGACCACATCCCCGAGATGCTCGACATGGTGGCGCGGCTGTTGGAGAAGAAACACGCCTACATCGCCGGCGACGGGGACATCTACTTCGACACGTCAACGTACGCGCGCTACGGCGGGCTTTCGGGAAGGAATCTCGAGGAGGAAGAGGCGGGGATTTCGGGGCGCATCACGCAGGAACGGCTGGCCGTGAAGAAGCACCCCGGCGACTTCGTGCTCTGGAAACTGAACAAGAACGACAAGGAGGAGATCGCGCGGGGGGGGCGGGGGGACATGGCGCCGCGGTGGGCGTCGCCGTGGGGCGACGGGCGGCCCGGCTGGCACCTGGAATGCTCGGCGATGTCGCGCAAGTACCTCGGCGTGCCGTTCGACATTCACTGCGGCGGACAGGACCTGCTCTTCCCGCACCACGAAGACGAAAAGGCGCAGACAGAATGCGCGTACAGCGAGGAACTCGGCGGCAAGGAGTCCGTGCGCTACTGGGTGCACAACGCGTTCGTGACGGTTCGAACACCAGCGAATACGGATCCAAACGCAGTTGAGAGTTCCAGGAAGTTGTTCGAATCATGGGTCACCGAAAAGGATTTGATGGAGTTCAAGCAACACGGTTCCATCGTCGTCACTGGTTCGGCAGGTGGCAGATACAGAATCCGAACAGGATACATTATTAACGTTGACGCGCTCGACCACGAAGGGAACGTGAAATGTCGCTTATGTGTTAACATCCCTGGGCATCCGATGTTCAACTCGATGCTCGCACAATATGTGGGAATTAAGACTGATGAGCCGGGCTTCTTGAAGAAGGCGAATGTGTTCAAGCCGGTTGGAGACGACTTGGTTGATGAAGCTACGGGCAGCGTCAAGATGTCGAAGAGTCTCGGCAATGTGAAGTGGCTGCGCGAGATGATCTGGCCCGACGGCCCGTACGATCCGATGGCCGTGCGCATGATGCTGCTGAGCAGCCATTACCGTTCGCCGATCGTCTTCGAGCCGGCGATGCTGGATGAGGCGACGGCACGGTTGGAGAGAATCTACAACACGCTGGAGGCGCTGGAGCGAACAGAGCACGTTGCAACAGCCGAGCCGATAAAGGAATGGCTCAACCAGGACGACCAGCGGCCAGGCAAGTTCGACATCGCAATGAACGATGACTTCAACACCGCGGGCGCGCTGGGTGTGCTATTTGAACTGGCAAGTTTTGCGAATCGGAGCGCCGCGATAGGTGCGCTGCCGCCACTTGTTGCGACTCAGATAATCGTGACCATGAAGACGATGCTCTCCGTCCTCGGCATCCGCGTGCATAGCGCGAAAGCCGGCGGCACGGGAGAAAGCGAAAAGAAACTTGAACAGATGGTGGACCAACGCCTGCATGATCGCCAGGAGGCGCGGAAGGCAAAGCAGTTCGCGCTGGCGGACAAGATACGGAGCGACTTGAAGGCGCTGGGGTACGAAGTCGAGGATCTGCCAGGAGGAAAGTGGGCCGTGAAGAAGACGTGAGCGGGCTAAATAAGAGCCAGGAATCATGTCACCTGTCATGATAACATGGTTTTTATTCCGCACAGTAACATATTTACCATCAATATCTTACAGTATTATATGCTGGAATGCGCGTAATCCACTTGCGCGTTACCCAGATAGTATGATATGTTGCATTGTGCGACAGGAACATCGTGCGCACTGTTGTGACGGAGGAGTGGGGAACATGCAAACCATAAAGTTCCTGTGCGACCACTGCGGGGAACGGGTTGAGTGCCCGGAGACCGATGCCGGCCAGAAAGTCCTCTGCAAAACGTGCCTGAGGCCGGTCAAGGTCCCCGCGCTCATCTCTCTGGAGCAGGTCGAACTGGAGAGCGATCCCGGACCGTGCCGCCGTGGTCGCGATGGTTCTGGCGGACAGGCCATCATGAACGTGGCGCCGCCACCTTCCCCCTCACTCACCACGCCAGCCGCGCAACCCACCCCGATCAGGGATCTCGATAAGGCGCTGACTACTGCGGCGCTCGGGATCTTCCGCCTGAACAACTGGCCGTGCCAGGACGAGCCAGGGTACCGCGCCTTTACGGCGCGCGTGAAGTTCCACAGCACGCAATTGGGCGTGACCACCGTGGACGACTTCCGGGTGTTCGGCGAACGCGGCCTGCTGGTCCTCGAATCTCCGGTGCTGGAGCTGCCTGCCTTGCCAGGCGTGCCGGTGCCGGAAGCGCTTAATGAGATCAACCAGCGCTCGGTCAGCAGCGTGTTCGTACTCGATGATCGGGGCGTGCACATGCGGTGTGCCCTGTTGCCGCGCGCGCGCGAAGAAGGATTCCTCACGGGAGCAATGATCCTGCAGGCTCTGCGCCAGATGAACCACGACCGCCGGCACGCGTTGTCGCTCCTGCGGACGGTGGTGGAGAGCGGGCGGCTTGATCCCGTGGAGGTCGCGCGCGCGTTCGCGCAGCCGCTGGCCCCCTGCGCTCTGCGCAGTTTCACTCTTGACCAGGCGCTTGACCTGGCGTTGTTCGCTGGCTTCCATGCACAGGAACACGCGGGGCAGGTGGCGCTCAGCCGCACGGCCATCAGCCCTGAGAGACGCTCCGTCCGCATCGTCGCGACCCCCGGTTTTCTGCGCGGCTGGGCGGACCTGGGCGAACCCTCGCAGGCCAACCCGGCATGGGCACTGGTGCCCAACAAGATCCGCAGCCTGTGCACGAACCTGCGGTTTCTTGCCAGGGACCCCAGAGAAGCGCTCGAGCAGCTCAACAGGCTGAACGCGAGCGCCGGACTGGTGCGCTTTGTGCTGGTCAGGAAGCACGTCCTCGCAACCGCCACGGCGTTCCCGACAGACCAGTTGATGAGCGTCGAGCTGCTCAAGGTCTGGGCGGGGGCGCTGGTGGATTGCGCGGAGCAGAACGCGCCGGCAGTCGCGCGGCCGCGGGCAAAGCTGGCCGGTTGAAGCGGATGACCTTCCGTGCAAGCCGCTCGAAAGTGCGGTGCCGGAGCTCGTCCCCTCCAACCGGCCTTGGCGGGAGGACCGCCCGGCGGCCGGCCGAATTTTTTCCTAAAAAGTCCTTGCCAGCGGAAGAGAGCGGCGTATATAGACGCGCATCCAGGGAGAGGACGGCGCGAGGGGGGAGCGCATGAAGCCAAGCCTGACGGCTTGGTTTGTGCGCTATTGGCGCGCGCCGCGCGCGATATCCGCTCTCCGGCCTCCGGCTCAGATCATGCGCAAGCACCACCGGTTCCAGGTGCATCTGTCTACGGCCATCGTGCTGATGTTCGCGGCGGGAGGGCGGCCGCCCACTGAGTTAGATCCTGGCCATTCGGATTTCGGCGATCTGCGCTTGTTTCGGATTCCGCGTTTCGATATGCGGGTTCCTTCATACGGAGGGGATAGCCTATGAAAAAATCGCTTGGCCCCCGGACCCTTGCGTTCACCACGCCCGTGTGGTGCATCGGCACGTACGACGCGAACGACAAGCCCAATGTGATGACCGTCGCGTGGGGCGGGATCTGCTGTTCCGTGCCGCCATGCGTGAACTTCTCCTTGCGCAAGGCGACGTACACGTACGAGTGCGTCCTGCGGCATAACGCGTTCACCGTCAACATCCCGTCGGCCAGATACGTGAAGGAGGCCGACTTCTTCGGCATCGCCTCGGGGAAGAACACGGACAAGTTCAAGGTTGCGCGGCTGACGCCCGTGCTTAGCACGCTCGTCCACGCGCCGATGGTGGATGAGTTCCCGATGGTGCTTGAGTGCAAGCTCGTCTTCCACCACGAACTGGGCCTGCACACGATCTTCGTCGGCGAGGTGCTCGACGTGAAGTGCGATGAGTCCGTGCTGAACAAGAGCGGCCTGCCGGACATCGAGAAGGTGCAGCCGCTGGTTTTCAGTCCCGACGTGAGGTGTTACCACAGCGTCGGCAGTCTGGTGGGACGCGCATTCGAGATCGGAAGAACGCTCAGGTAGCCGCGGTTCACTCGGTGACGGCGCGGCCGGGAACCGGCATAAGCCAGCGGCCCCTGGCCACGCGAACGGATTTCGGGTGAGCTTTGGCGCCGGGCTGGCGCACCTTCTCGCAGAAGGTCGGCGGCTCGTAGGTCCACCCCATGCGCAGGAGCTTGTCCTCCTTGCACAGGCGGTGGTGGATGAACCGGCCGAAGACCTGCGCAGCCAGGCGCGCGCGCACGCCGAAATGCCGGTAGATATCGCGCAGCACGGCGTCAAGCCGCTTCCAGAGCGCCGGGTTGGAGCGGAACCAGCGGCGGGCGGCCCACAAGGCTCCCGCGTGGGTCGTGGCCAGGCCCTCGGCTTCCCATTTGTAGCGCAAGCGCACGCGCGGGTCCGGGTGATTGTGGTGCCGCTTCCAGCCTTCCAGCGTGGTGCGCGCGACGCGGATGATACTGGGTCCGTTGACTTCGAAGTCGCGGTTGAACGCGCGCAGCAGGTAGTCCGTCTCGTGCCCGGCGGGAATGCTCGGGTGCTGATGGAAAAACCGAAGCTGGCCGTGCAGGTCGGCGGCGTCGCGGCACTCGGGATCGAGCAGCGAGCCCTGCGCCCGGTGTTTGGCGAAGAGCGGCGTGCCGGGCAGCGGCGTGTACAGCATGAACTGGTGGAACTCGGTGTCGTGGCTGACGGCGTAGTCAATGGCGGCGTCAATGTTGGCGGGTGTGTGTTCTGCGAGGCCGATGATCGTGGAGCCGAGGACGCGGATGCCGTGCGACTGCAGTTCGCGGACCAGTGAGCGCGTGTCGGCGCCGCTGAGCTTGGAGAACTGGCTGTCCTTGCCCTCGAGCCCCATCCAGACCCACGAGATGCCCAGACCCACGAGCTGCTCCATCCTGTAGGAGCGCAGCGCGTTGGCGGAGCTGAAGACGTAGAGCGACCAGGACTTGCCGTGGGCGGCCATGAGTTCCAGGAGCCGCAGCGCCCGCGTGCGGTGCAGCAGGAAGTTCTCATCCATCACGAAGAAGGAGCGCACGCGCATGTCGCGTTCCAGGCCGCACATCAGCTCGAAGAGCTCGTCGCCGGTTTCGTAGAAGTTGATGAACTTGCCTTTGCCGCCGAACATGGCGGACGTGGAGCAGAATTCGCAGCCCATCGGGCAGCCCACCGAAGGGATGAGGGTGGCGGCAACGTCGCCGGGCTTGTCCGACACGCTCACGCCCATGGTGCGAGTGCCGAAACCGGAGAAGATCCGCGGGTGGCGGATCGGCCGGTCCTGGCGTTCGCCCAGGAACTGGCGGAACCAGCGCACGCCTTCGCCGCACACGATGTGGTCGGCATTTACCCGCCGCTCGATGGCCGGCAGGTTGGCGACGTGGCCTCCGACCACGATGGTCGCCTCGGGCAGATGCTTGCGGATCAGCTCACACATCTTGCGCACTTTGCCGACATTGGGCGCGATGGCGCTGATGCCGACAATATCGTAGCGGTTGCGGGAGATCTCCTGGATGAACCGCTCCAGGGAGGGGAAATCGAGCAGCGTGCACGGCGCTTCGATGTTGTCCTGAATGAGCATCAGGCCCCAGGAGCGGTGGAACATACGCAGCGAGAACGCGCCCTGGGTGCGGGTGACCTGGTTGTGGTACAGCTCCATCGGGTTGATGGCGCGGCTGCCGTAGTCGTCGTCGCGCGCGTAGGGCCCGAAGACGCTGCACAGCAGCACGCGAGCTTTGCAGCCAAGAGGGTGTTCGGAACTCGCGGGGAACGGGCTGCCCCCCACGTTACTGTGGACGATCGTGGTTGACGGTGTCAAGTCGGCTCGCAGTCGGAACTCAGGTGAAGGGGCGGTCTGCCTGAACCCCTCCAGAGGCCCGCGCGTCCCGTCCACGCCAGTCGCGACTGCAAACGTTATCGAGAGCGGCGCGACCGGGTTAGAAGGAACTCTAGCACAACGTGCCCGTGGCGGCAACCCCGCAAAAGAAATCAGTGGCCCGCGGTCAGGCCATGGCCATCCCGCCGCAGATGCTGATCACCTGGCCGGTGAGGTACGAGGCCTCCTCGGAGGCCAGGAAGGAGACCACGCCGGCCACATCCTGCGTGGTGCCGGCGCGGCCCAAGGGGACCGTGGAAAGCATCGCCTTGCGCTGCTCCTCGTTCAGCTTGGCGGTCATCGCCGTTTCGATGTAGCCGGGGGCGACGGCATTGACGCGCACGCCGCGGGACGCGAGTTCGCGCGCGGCGGATTTCGTCAGGCCGATAAGCCCCGCCTTGGCGGCGCAGTAGTTGGCCTGGCCGGGGTTGCCAATGAGCGCCACGACGCTGGCAATGTTGACGATGGCGCCACTGCGCGCCTTCATCATCGGCCGGGCGACCGCGCGCAGGACGTAGAACGCGCCGGTGAGGTTGATGCTGATGACGGCGTTCCAGGCTTCGTCGGTCATGCGCACCAGGAGACCATCGCGGGTGATGCCGGCATTGTTGATGAGGATGTCAAGCTTGCCGAAATCCTTCAGCACGGCGTCCACCATGGCGTCAACTTCCGCGGACTGCGCGACGTTGCAGGCGTAGCCGACACATCTGGCCCCGCTCGCGGACAATTCGGCGGCCGTGGCCTTGGCGGCGTCCGCATTGATGTCCACGATCGCCAGTTGCGCGCCGTTCTTGTGGAGGCGTTCGCCGATCGTCCGGCCGATGCCCTGCGCGCCGCCCGTGATGAGTGCCACTTTGCCGTCGAAGATCATCAGTGCTGCTCCCCTTTCTTCTGCTCGGTCGCGCCTGTCGCCGTCTTGACAACCTTTAGCCAGCGCGAGATTACCTTCTTGCCCGCGATCAACGATTCCGTCTGCGTCTCCCTAAAGTGGAAGGTCTTGCCCACGACCTCGTCGCGCGACAGCATGGGGAACGTCTGAACCACGCTATGGATCGCGTACACAAGCTCTTTCTCCTTCATCTCTGGCCCGCCCTCCACGGGCCGGACCACCGCGATTCGGACCACGAAACGCGCGTCAAAGTGCGCCAGGATCGCCTTGCCGCTGTACTCATGAATGAGAACTATCTCCTTCACCTCGCCAAGGAACTCACGAACGACCTTGTCCTCCGGCTTCAGTTCCTTTTGCTCTTCAGCCATCGGCTCCACGGGGGTAAGCATAAACAACGCGACGACGCACGCTGCCAGGCCGCTGGTGCGCCGCGCTTTGCCGCCACTGCTTCGTCTCTCCGCCATGGAAATCCCCAATCGCCAATTCCCAATCGTCAATCGGCAAACGCCTGCACATCCGCCCACGTCGAAACGCTCCGGCACTCCGCCTCCGGCGCGATGCGGCGGATCATGTTGCTGACTGTGCTGCCGGGGCCCAGTTCGAGGAACTGCCTGCGCCCGGTCGAGACCAGGTTCTTCACCGTCTGTTCCCATAGGACGGGACTGGTGAGCTGCCGCTTCAAAGCGTCGCGGATCTCCGGCGCATCCACGACCCGTGCGGCCGACACGTTCGCATATACCGGCTGCGTCGCCCGCTGGATGTTTGCGGCGTCCACCACCGGTCCGAATGCGTCC
>JAPLOD010000104.1 GCA_026692735.1 Planctomycetota bacterium
CGGCCAAGCGCTGATCGACCGCAACAACCTGACGACCGTGTTGAAAGATCCGAACAAACCTTTCCTCTCCCCGGAACTGGAATGGGAAAAGAGGGGATTTACCGAACCGGCCGTGGTTGCCAACACCCTGGTGCCGTTCAAAGGCCGCTGGTTGCTTTATTACGGCGGCGCTGACCGTGTGATCGGTGTTGCCACCTGCACAAACTCGGGCTTGTCCTGCGGCGATTCTGCCTCTGGGCCTGACTCCGCCACGATACACTGGCGTCGATTGGCAATGCCCACACTGTTGGCAAGATAAGTATTTCCGGATTACAGAATGGACTGATCCATGAAGAAGCTGTTGCTGATTCTTCTTTTGCACAGTTGCATTACTTCGCCGCTGCATGCCGGTACGACGAAGTCGGTGCGGTTGGTACTGCCACCGCAGCCCAGTCAGGTAGTCGAAAACATCGGCCGGGTGTTTGCCCGTCAAGTTCAACAACGGTGCGAGGCCAAGGTCGTCACCAGCGGCGATGCCCCGCTGGTGGTAGAGCTGACCGTCAAGCCGGGCCTTGGCTCTGAAGGCTTCCGGATCGAGGACCGCCAAAGCGGCGGTACGCGAATCGTGGGTAACGACGAGCGGGGGGTACTCTATGGCGTGGGCAAGTTCCTGCATACCTCGCGCTACGACCAGGGAGGGTTCACGGCCGGGACATGGCGGGGAACCTCCGTTCCGCAAGAACCGATTCGCGGCATCTATTTCGCCACACATTTTCACAACTTCTACCACGACGCGCCTGTCGAGGAAGTGCAACGCTACGTGGAAGACCTCGGGCTGTGGGGATTCAACGCCATTGCCTTTTGGTATGACATGCATCATTTCGACGGCGCTGACGATCCCAAAGCCGTGGCGTTTCGCGATCGTCTGCATGCCATCTGTGCAACGGCAAAGAGCATTGGACTGAACGTCGCTGTGGGAGTGATTGCGAACGAAGCCTATAACAACTCCCCTGCTCGGTTGCGGGCCGATACGAGCGGCCAGCGGGGCGGCTGGTACGACTGTGCCGTCTGCCCGAGCAAGGCCGGCGGCATGGAATACATTCTGCGTGTTCTCGGCGAGGAGTTCGACTGGTGCGCCGACCTGAAGCCGCGCTACGTCTGGATATGGCCCTACGACCAGGGCGGTTGCGGCTGCGCGCAGTGCCGGCCCTGGGGGAGCAACGGTTTCCTGAAAGCCGCGGAGCCGGTGGCGTCGCTGGCCCGCAAGAAACTCCCCGGGACGAAGATCATCCTGTCGACGTGGTTCTTCAACGAGGGCGAATGGCAGGGGCTGCACAAGGCATTCGCGGCAAAGCAGCCGTGGGCCGACTTCATCCTGGCCGAAGGAACCACACGCCCCATGCCCGGCAAGTTGCCCATGGTCGGCTTCCCCGAGATCAGCATGCACGAGACGTTTCCCTGGGGCGGTTTTGGGGCCACGCCGCTTCCGCGCCGCGCTCAGAGTCAATGGGAGGCGGTCAAGCGGCACAGCAGCGGCGGCTTCCCGTACTCGGAAGGCATTTACGATGACATCACCAAGGCCGTGGCGAGCCAATTGTACTGGGACGACCGGCCGGCAGCGGAAACGCTGCGGGAATACGCCGCCTTCGAGTTCTCGCCGGAAGTGGCCGATGAGATTGTCAACGTCATCGCCACGCTGGAGCGGAACCATCACTGGCGCTGGTGGCCGGGCGAGTTGGAGGGCGTGAAACTCGACTTAAACTGGTTCCCATCGCGCGGGGCGCGCCCCCAGGCCGACCCGGGCGCGGAAGAGGCCTACGCGACCATGAAGCAGGTCGATGCCAGGCTCTCGCCCCAGGCGCGGCGGTCCTGGCGCTGGCGGTTGCTCTATCTCCGGGCGTTACTGGATGCCGAGTTGAAGGCCAACGGCGGCAAGCCGAATGATCGCTGCAAGGAGGCCTTTGCCGAATTGATCAAGATCTATCACGCGGAAAACGCCAATCCGGCCGTTCGTCCGCCGCTTCCATGAAAGACGCTGCAGGAAGGGCGTTTTCGCAACACCAAAAGGAGAGATAGCATGCGCCGTCCCCCGACTGTTGTCGCTGTCCTTCTGATCGGCGCCGTATCGTGCGCGATTGGCTTCGACGGCAGCTTCACCATGGCCAAGACGCCGCGGGTGGTGAACGCGGGCACCGGCGACCACGGCGTGGTGGACGACACGCCCTACTATGGAGGATTCGGCACGGGCTTTCTCCACGTCAACGCCGACGGAACTTACGGCAACGGAGAGATTCGTTCCGGAGAACTGGGCCTGAAATTCTACGGGCCGACGTTCGGCGGTCCGTACCGATTCCAGCTATTTGTGCGGCATGCCAAGGGAGAGTGGAGCGGCGATCTGGTTGCTGGCGCTGCGTCGGGCATGCGCGTGGGCTACCTGCCGCTCTTCCCCAAATGCCAGTACACGTTCCAGCACGATGCGATTCCGCTGGATGTGAAGATGGAGGCCTTTGCGCCTTGGACCCCCGGCGACAGCAGGATGAGCAGCCTGCCGGTACTGTTCTTTGACTTCCAGGTCACCAATCCGGACGCAGCGGAGAAGACGGTCGCCCTGGCCTTCATGGTCCCAAATCCCGACTGCGACGCCGGCAAGCCCGTCATCGAGAAGGAAGACCAGGTTGCCGGCGTCCTCCTGCAATCCAAGCGGGCCGGCGGCGGCACGCTCTGCGGGATGGTCCGCAACGACGGCGACGCCCAGGTCACCTGGGGCGCCGATTTCGCCAAGGGCAGACTCAGCGGCACGAAGGGACACCTGCTGGCATCGTCAATTGTATTGCCCGCAAAATCGACGCGGCACGTTGTGTTCATCCTCGCCTGGGATTTCCCTGTCTACATTTCCGGTGACGGTCAGAAGTGGCCACGGAAGGAACTGGGGCATTATCACAGCAATTTCTACCAGGGTGCTGACGCGATCGCGCTGGATTGCCGCAACAACTATACCTCGATCCACGCCGGCGTCGACGCATGGTTCCGCCGCATGTGGAACGAGAGCAACTTGCCCCAGTGGATGCTGCGACAAATCCTCACCAGCACGTCCCATATGGCCTATAACGGCGTCTTCTTCAAGAACGGACAGGCCGCGATGAAGGAGGGCGATTGCTTTCCGCTGGTGGGAACCTATGACGAACAGTTCTTTTGCTCCCTGGCCGAGTTGCTCTTCCTGCCCGAGGCCGAATGGGGCAATCTGCAGATCTTCGCCAACGCCACGACGCCCCAGGGAGCCATCCGCCATGATCTGGGCACGATGTGCGTGACCGCGGAGAGCACCTCGGAGGACCACACCGTGCCTTATTCGGGCAAGCGCACCGGCTTCTGGGACGCCGGCGACAATACGCCGGGGTGGATCCTCGACCTGTATCGCGACTACCTCTGGACCGGAAACACGGCGCGATTGAAAGCCCTTTGGCCGACCGTCGAAAAGGGATGCGCCTACATGCTCACGGGCGACAAGGACAACAACGGCCTCTACGACGACGGCAAAACCTACGACTGCTTCGGCAGCATACCGGAGAACATGTACATCAATGACCTCCAGCGGGCGGCGTTCCAGGCCGCCGCGAAAATGGCGGACGTCATGGGTGATGCTCGCTCGCGTGACGCCTATGCCGCGCGCTCAGAGCTCATGGCAAAGAAGCTGGAAGAACTTTGGAACCCCAAGGGGTTCTATGGCGCCGGACGCTCGCAGCCGGACAACCCCATGGCCACGGCCTTGCTCGGCGAGCACAGCGACGACCTGCTCTGCATGCCCAGGCAGCTCGACCCCGAACGCGTACGGCGGCACCTGCAATACATGGGCACGCTTGGGCAAAACTTCAACGGCAAAACGTTCCAGGTCATGCAACGCGAAATGCCAGGCGGTTGGGTCGCGGAGACAATCATGTCCAACGCGGAAGGATTGCGGGATTATTGCTCCCTGGCCCTCTGGCGCGGCTGCACCAGGGAGGGAATGGCTGTGGCCAAGTGCTTCTATGATGTGATCTTCGAACATCTCCAGCGGGAGTGGAACCAGCCGATGTTGATCACCGCGGACCGCAACCCCATCTTCGGCAACCACTATCAGAGTGTGCCGGCCGCCTGGCATCTTCTGCTCGGCCTCGAGGGACTGGCTTGGGACGTGCCTGGCAGGAAACTGTGGATCCGGCCGAATCTGCCGGAATCGTTCCAGGGCAAGCTCCGCGCGTTTCTGCCGGGGGCCATCACCTGGGGCGGCCTGGACTACTCGCGCGTCGAGCCGGATTGCAGTCAGAAGTTCGTCCTGACCTTCGAGCACCCTTTCGAGTTGGAGTTCCTGGGGGTCCGCAATTCAGGGAAACCAACCGTCTCAGCCACTCGGGATGGCACAGCCGTGCCGTGTTCGCTCCGAGTGGTGGATGCCTCTGAGTACGAAGTGCGGTTCACGCCGCCTTTGCGACTCGACGCAAAGCCACTGGCGATTAGTATCGGGAGCAAGCAATGATGAACTTTATCTCACACCTCGCAGAACCTGTCACTGCCGCTGAATGGCATCCGCGCGATGCTTCAACGGCGGGGCAAAACGGCTGTAGACGCAAAATGCGGTATAGAAACCAATGATGAAATCAACGATGAGCTTCCTGGCGCGCTCCAGAAAATCTGTCCCGCCAGCGCCTTTCGCCGCGATCATGCTCACCCTTT
>JAPLOD010000105.1 GCA_026692735.1 Planctomycetota bacterium
CGAAATACTCTCATAGCGGGACAAAAGTATCGCAAATTCGGCCATACCGCTTGTTTTTCCGCCCGATTGGGGTAGACTGCATTGCGTCAGAGGCGCCGGACGGGCGCTGACTCGACTGTTTGCGGAGAATACACATGGCTAAGACTCGTCGTGTTGCGGTGGTTATCGACATGGGCGTCGGTGTGCGCCACCATCAGGGCATTTTCGCCGGCATTGCGCGTTACGCTCAGGAGCGAGCAGGCTGGGAGTTCGTTGTCCAGCCGTTCATCAGAACGCTTCAGAAGGGCCAAGGCAAGACGGGCTATCACGGGGTAATTGCCCGGGCGACCGGCGAATTGGCCAGGCAGGCGGCCAAGGCAGGCGTGCCTCTGGTCAACGTCTGGTCCGGCTCGCCGGCCAAGACGCTGCCCAGCGTGCTGACGGATTCTCAGGCATCTGGGCGGATGGCGGCCGAGCACTTGCTGCAACGCGGATTGCGGCAGTTTGCCTTCCAGGGGTTCTTGCAGCATGGGGGAACAAAACAGGCCTTGGTTGGTTTCAAGGCCGCACTCCGCGAGGCGAAGTGCCGCTGCGCCACCCAGATCATCTCCCCGAACTCTGACCAAAACGCTCAGCGCTGGGAGCGATATATGGTGCGGCTGGAACGTTGGATTGACGGATGGAAGCCGCCGCTGGGCGTCTTCGTGGTACAAGACATGGCCTGCCGTTACATGGCCCATGCCTGCCTGCATGCGGGCTTGCGCATCCCGGAAGATGTGGCGCTGATCGGCCTTGGCAACGAACCGCTCGCCTGTACCCAACCTGAGCCGTCGCTTTCGAGCATCGACATCGGCTGGGACCGCATCGGCTACGAGGCGGCGGCGCTGCTGGACCGGCTCATGGACGGCAAGCCGGCGCCGGAAACGCCGATCTTCGTCGAGCCGACGGAACTGGTGGTCCGGCGTTCGACGGACGTCTACGTGGTGGGTGATCCGCTGGTGGCCGCCGCGCTGTGGTTCATCTCGCATCACAGCCACGAGGGCATCGGGGTGGACGACGTGGCCAGGCACGTCCACGCCACGGTGCGGTCGCTGAGGCGGCACTTCCACGCGGCGACCGGCCGAACCATGATGGACGAGATCGCCCGGCTGCGCCTGGAACGCGCCAAGCGGCTGTTGGTGGAGAGCGACAAACCGGTCAAGTACCTGGCGCTGGCTTGCGGCTTCGAGGATGTCAAGCACTTCCACAAGGTATTCCGTGCGGCCGAAGGGACCACGCCGCGCGAGTACCGCCTCCGCCGGCGCGAATGAGGGGGATTTCGGGGACAGATACCAAAAGAGGACTCGTGCTGCCCAGCCGACAACGCACGCACAATCCCTATTTTGGTATCTGTCCCCGAAATCCTCAGTGCTTGACGCCCCAGGCATCTTCCAGGGCCGCGTACATGTTGGGGTCGTGCTGCTTGAGCTCGGCCCTGACGAACGGGTAGATGTCGTTGGTGCCGAAGTAGGCCTCGGTGTCCTCGGCGAAGTATTCCTTCTGAT
>JAPLOD010000106.1 GCA_026692735.1 Planctomycetota bacterium
GCCATTGGCAGAATCCATTTGTGGAAAGGTTCGTGGGAACCCTACGCCGAGAGCTTCTGGATCATGTGATCGTCCTGGGCCAAGGCCACATGGAGCGGCTGCTGCGTGAGTTCATCGAAGCATACTACCATGCTGCCCGGCGGCACCAAGGTCTCGATGGCGACACGCCGATTCCGCAGCCAAAGGCTGATGCTCAGATCGTCGGGCCCACCAAGCTGATCTCCACGCCGATCCTGGGCGGACTGCACCATCGGTATCAGCGAGTGGCGGCGTAGCAGTAGGGGGTTGGGAAATCCTGCTGTCGGCCGCGTCGACCAGTCTGTGCTTCCGCCGGCCTGTCCTTCACTGCACGGCCATATCTGGCCGCAAACGATCAAGCTTCAGCCTCCGAACTTGCCGACTCTGCTCGCGAACGCCGGTCCGAAATGGGCTGTTCGTCTCATCCGAAGAGCCAGATGGGGTTTTTCGGGGGGACAGCCAACGCCTTATAGTCATCGACAGGCATAAACCCGCCGCCGCCGACACCCCACGCCGTGCGATCCCATCCCGTCGAGATGCTCGGCAGCATGTTGATCCCGGCCCCCGCGACGGCGTCGCGCCGCGCGACGTTCTCTTTCCGCTGCGCACTCGGGTCAGGCGTTTCCCACGTATAAGCGTAACAGCACTCCACGCCGATCGCCCTCATCGTCTCAGGCTTGTTGAAGTTGCCGCCATGATGCTCCGCCGTCAACACAATGACGCCTGGCAGGCCGGCGGCCCTGCACGTCTCACGCAACGTCTCCACGGCCTTGCGACAACCTTCCACGCCGCCAAACATCCGTTGCATGTTGCCGAGATGGTAAATGGACAGCACCGGCTTGCCGTCGATCTTCAGGTAGCGCGGATCCTTGAAGAAGTATTCGATCCAATACGGGATGACGTTCTCCCGCCAGTCCTGGGGATTGGTCTCGCCCGCGCCGTCATTGGTGTACATGATCGCGAATTTCTTAAGATGGCCGTACCTCGCGTTGAACAGGCCCTTGATGATCCCCTGGTCCAGGACTCCGTCCTTGATGGGGTGATTGACGGCGTTGTTCGGCCGATACCAGCAGTGCATCTCGAAGCCGATGCCGTGTTCCACCTGCCACTTTATCTCCCAGTCGGTCTCCTCCGGGTTGCCTTCGTCATACCACCCGAGATGCGGCTTGAGCCTGGCGGCGTGCGGATGGATGTAATCCCAACCCGCATACGCGGTGCCCTCGCGCCAGAGGTTGCAGCTCTCCACGCCGACGAGCAGGCCGCCCTTCGACGGGACGGGTTTCGGCTCGGGCACATAGTTGGCCGGGTAGTCCTGCCAGGCGTAAACCCGCACGTCGTCGAGCCAGAAGCGCCCCATGAATCCCACACGGTCAAATGCCTGAACTTTCCCGGGAAAAGCGATGCCCTTGCCAGTCAATTTACCGTTGATGAAGACATCCGCCGTCTGGCTCGCGGGGTCGGCGATCACCTTCGCCATATACCAGAAGTTCGTCCGGTGCTCCGCCGGCAGGGCCAGCGACAAGGCCGTTGCCCCGCCGCCGGCCAGTGCGATGCGCATGTCGTCCTGCTTCTCCGGCAGCAGGACCCGGCACTCGAACACCACCTTCCCTCTGATCGGCGCGAACGTCTTGCTTGCCTCGCCGTTCACCTTGAGGCTGAAGATGTCAGGCTTCGTGCCGCACTCGAATTGCCGCACGTCCCCGCCGGCGACTTTCCAATCCGCCGGCGCCTTGCCCACGCCGCAGGTGACGAAGGTCTCGTTGACCGCGTAGCCCTTGAAGATGTTGACCGGACCGAGAAACATCTCGCCCGTGGCCGCGTCGCCCGTCTTGACGAGAAAGCAGTCGATCGTCTCGATCGGATGTGCGAAAGCAGCCGCCCTGATTACTGCCTCGCCGTCCACGAACACGTCCGCCTTCTTTGTCGTGATGTCGGCCACCACCTTCACGCCATAATCGCGTCCGGCCTCGACGGGCGCCAGCACGGCCGGCTCGGCTCCCGCCTTTTCCAGGCAAAGGCGTCCTTTGCTCATGGCCAGGCTCACACCAGCCTGTTTCAGATCCCGCAACTGCCAGCAGGCACCGTCCATCGGCGCCGGGAGCTTGAAGCGAAACTCCAGCGTGATCGGCCCCTCCGACTGCCGGGCAATCTGGTGAGTCATCGTGATGGCGGCCTTGTCACTGGTGTCCACCAGTTTGAACCAGTCGCTGTGAAACGCGAACCCGTTAGGAAGTTTGCCGGTCGGTTGAAACGCGAAATGACCGCCGGACTTGTCCACATCCCAACCCGAAACCTTGACGGTGTTTGCGTTCGTCCAGCAATAGGGCCGCGGCGACATGAACGAGCACTGCAGCAGGTAACCGGTCTTGACATCGCATACGAAGGGTCGCGGCTCTGCTCCCATTGGCTTTTGTTCCTGTGCGGAATTGTCGGGGTCGGCCGCCTCAGCGTATGGCAACAGACCGGCCAAAACCAGGCAAGATAGAACAAATGGCGCGCAGCTCATCTGTCTCATCTGCCCACACTCCTGTTCTCGCCTGCATTCATGTCTGTCCTGTTACTTCTTTTCAGCGGTGGTTTTGGGCACGGGCTGTTTGGCCAGACCGACTTGGAACCTCCTGCCGACGTCACATGTGGCCTGAAAGTAGAACCAGTACTCATCACCATGCCGGAAGATGTCGCCATGGCTCAGGCTCCCCGCCGCAAACTTCGGAGTGTCTATCTTGATCCTGCCGTTGTCCGCGAACTTTGTGGTCAGGCTTTGGGACGTGTACGCTTTGTAGTATTCGCCCTTGTGCGACCACCCGATACAGCCGAACAGCGTATACGTCGGGCCGTCCTTGATGACTATGCTCCCTTCGCCGGTGGCACCAGTGTACACGGGCTCAGGCGACCAATCAACCAAATTGGTTGAGGTAACATAATAGATTGCGTCGCCACCGGTGATGAAGAAGAGGTAGTAGCGCCCGTCCTCGACATATATGAAGGGGTCGTTGACCTTGCCCTTGCGGAGCACAGGATCGCCCTGGTGCTTTGTCCAGTGGCGCAGATCGGTGGACGTGGCATACCCGGTAGTCACCCCTTTGCCTGCTCCGGCATAGTACATGTAATAGACGCCGTCTTTCAGGATCGGTTTGGCTGGCGCCTGCGGCCGCTCATCATCCCAATCGCCCGGCTTGCCCTTGGGAATGGCCAGCCCCTGATAGGTCCACTTAAGGCCGTCGGGCGACGTCGCGTAGTCGATCCTGGGCTCGCCTTTGCCTCCACTGCCGTCGCCTTGCCATGGGTTGGCGCTGGTATAGTACATGTAATAGGTATCGCCGGCCTTGATGACGGAAGGGTCCTTGGCCCAGTCGTCGTTCGGATCACAATAGACCGGCGACTCGGCCGCCTGCCAGGCGGTGGTTGCCACCTGCGCCGCGGACCCCGCCGGAGGCTCGGCGCCACGACTGGGCAGCACGGCAATCGCCATGGTCAGCGCAGCAAGACTGAAGCAACTGGTGATGTGATCTGTCTTCATACTGCGGTCTCCTTCTTATTCTCACTCACTTCGAATAACGCACACCCTATGGCTTTATCTCCGACGCGAACCGATAAGTGCCGGAGACGACCTCGTAAATGGCCGTCGCGTTGTCCATTCTAACGAACGTCACGCCCTCGGCCTCGGCAATCGGGCGCCCGCCTTCGGTCACGCCAGCCGCGCCGGTGGCCGGCAGGTACACCGTGGCCGTCGTGTTGGGCGGAATGACCAGATCGAGCGTGAATTTCCCGCCTTTGCGGGTCCAACTGCTCCGGATTGTCCCGTACATCGACTCGTGCGACGCCTTGGCGAACTTCAAATCGCCCAGTGGGTGCGGGCGGATGATGATGTGCTTGAAGCCGGGGCGCTCGATATCGGGCCCGATGCCGGCCAGACGCTCGACGAGCCAGATGACCAGGTCGCCGACCAGCATCACATGGTTGCCCGACCCGTCAAAGTCCCTGCCGTCCATGTCCGCCCACCAGTTCTCCCAGATCGTCGTGGCGCCGCGCCCGATCATGTAGCCCCAGCTCGGGTAGGTCGTCTGTGCGGCCAGGGTGTACGTAATGTCCGGCCGGCCGTTGTCGGAGAGCACGCGGCAGAGGTATTGGCCGCCAATCAGGCCCGTGGCCAGGTGCCCGCGGTCGTCCACGGCGATCTTTTTGGCCAGGTTCTCGAAGACCGCCTGGCGATTTTCCGCGGGGACCATGTCGAAGGCCAGGGGCAGCACGCTGGAAGTCTCCGAACCGTTGTCATAGATCCCGGCCTCGGCTTTCAGGAATCTCTTGTTGAAGGCCGACTTCATCCTCTCGGCCACCTCGTCGAACTTGCGCGCGTCGTCTGGTTTGCCGAGGATCGTGGCAAAACGGGACATCAGGCGAAGGTCGTGGTAAAAGTATGTGGTGCCGAGGATCGTCCCGGACGTCTTGCGGTTAGGGTCCGGAGGGAGCCCCACTTTGCCCGCCTCGGGCGGGAAGCACCAATCGCCCCAAGTGTCTTGGGGCATGAGGCCGTTCCGCTCAAACGAGTACATGTACTCGATCCATCTCTTCATCCCGTCGTAGTGCTGCTGGAGCACCCGGACATCGCCGTACTGCTCGTAGAGCGCCCCGGGAATGATGATGAAACTGCTCGGCCAGGTGACGTCGCGCTTGTAGCACTTCCAATATGTGGGGGCGATGCCGGAGATGCTGCCGGCGGGCTTGCGAATGTAGTCACGCGACAGTTCCAGCGGGTAAGCATCCTCCAGAAGCCAGCGGTTGAGGCTGGCCAGGTCATTTCCGCGCGGGTTCTGCGAGAGCGTCTGCTTTGTCTCCGGCCGCAAGGTGATCCCCGCAAACCGGGCCGTCTCGTGAATCAACTCCCCCTGAATGATCGCGTTGAAATCTTGAACCAGGGCCTTTTGTAGTTGCTCGGAAACCGGTCCAGAGCCGGGCCAGCCAGCCAATGCCTGGCGCGTGGCATCCGACAATCTGTCGCGGACGTAAGTGGACACAGCATCGGCCGGCTGTTTCAGTTTCGCGGCCAGCGCGGCGGGATCGCGAAGTTCATGCGGGAAGAACGTTGCGGAAGGTTGCGTGTCCTCCATGTCCGTGATCCACTTGGCATAAAGCGCGGCCACGTTGAACAAATAGGTCTCGCCCTTCGATTCGACCGACCGGTCGCCGAGCCAGCCCAGACGCTCGGCGCGCTGCGGGCAATCGGTCGGCAGGCTGCGGTAGTTGCCGCGGACGCTCCAGACGATGTTCTTCCAGATCCGGTTGATCAGTTCGTTCGAGCAGGCGAACTCGCCGGCCTTGGGCACGGCGTCGTGGACGACGCGGCCCTCGATCGCGTCAAGCGTCGGCTTGCCCGGAAACCCGGTCAGCTCTACGTAGCGAAAACCGCGATAGGTGAAGCGCGGCTCGTAGGTTTCGATGCCTTCGCCCTTGAGCGTGTAGGTGTCGGTCGCTTGTGCCCCGCCGTAATTGACCGTATAAAGCGTGCCGTCCCGATTGAGCGTCTCGGCGTGCCGCAGCGAAACCTTGCTGCCCTTTGGGCCCGCGACTTTCAGCCGGCACCAGCCGACCATGTTCTGGCCCATGTCGATCACGTAGACATCCGGCTTGGGGCTGGAAACGGCCACCGGGCGAATCGTTTCCGTGACTCGGATCGGCTCGATCATCTGCGAGCAAAGCATCCCACCGGGAGCGGGAGGCAGCTTGGCTTGCTGCCACGCGGAATCCTTGAACCCCGGCTGATCCCAGCCCGGCATCTCCAGCCAGGCGTCGTAATCTTCGCCGTCGAACTCGTTATTGCCGCGGATCGGGCCCTTTCCGGTCGCTTTCCAGTTCTCGTCGCTGACGATCGTCTGGGAAGATCCGTCCTCGTAGCGGATTTCGATCTGGAGCAGGAGTTTGGGGTAGCCGAAATCGCGGATGAAGAAGAATCCCGCGGATTTCCGCGGCGCGAAGAAGCGCCCGTTGCCGAGAATGGCGCCCACCGCGTTGTCCCCGGTCTTGAGGTAGCCGGTGACGTCGTGCGTCACGTAGAAATCTCGCTTCATGTAATCGGTCAATCCGGGCGAGAGCACGTGGTCGCCGACCTTCCGCCCATTGAGATACAGTTCAGACAGGCCGAGGCCGGAGAAATAGGCGGTCGCGCGTCGGACCTTTTTCCGCACCTGGAACTCGCGGCGAAGATAGCGGGCGTCCAGCGCTTGCGGGAGGATGGTGGGAATCGACACGACCACAGTTTCCGCCTCCAGGCCGATCCATTTCGCCTTCCAGTCGTCAGGCTTGAGCAACCCCATAGACCAGAACGCCGGCTTGCTCCACTGCGAGGGCTTTCCATCCTTACCCCAGATTCGAACTTTCCAGTGGCACGTCGCGCGCGATTCCAACGGCTTGCCTGCCCTGAGCGAAGTCGAAGGGCCGGCGTAGACCACGTAAATCGACTGGTCCGAGGCCACTTTGCCGGTCTGCCACAAGTCGCCCTGGTCCTTGGCCAGATTCTCCGACGACGAGGCAACCAGCAACTCGTAAGCGGTCTGTCTCTCGCCGCGTTCGGCAGACTGGATGATCCAGGAGAGCCTTGGCTGGGTAACGTCGATGCCCAACGGGTTCTCGCGATATTCGCAGCGCAACCCCATCACTTCCGCCCCATTCAAGATGGCGGTGCCAGACAGCATGATCACAACTATCGCCGGCGTGATGTTTCGAATCATGGTTGTCGTCTTCATTCTCATCATGCCTTCCGCTTTTGTGGTTTGGATTGCAAAGAGCGCGTTCCGGCCATCACTTCGTCTCCAGATCGCCTTCAAGGTTGCTGCGTAGATAACGTGGACTGCAAATCCGTCTCGATGCATCAGCTTCACGACTCATGCATTTCCTTTCGTGCGGCCACGCGGCGGATGGGGTCTTGGGCACGTTCACGGCGCGGCTTCCGGAAGCTTTGATTGGAAGCGGAAGGTTCCGGAACCCACGGCATAGACGGCCCTGTTGTCTTCCATTTGCAGGAACTTCACGCCGTCAACTTTGCCGGTTGGCTTGCCGGACTCGGTCACACCGGCGGCGTCCTTTGCCGGGACGTACACCGTCGCGGTGGTGTTGGCTGGGATGGTGATTTCCATCGTCACTGTTTCACGTTCGCGCTTCCAGTTGCTGACAATGCGGCCGCAGGGCGAATCGTGATGACATTCCACCCACTCGAGGCCGCCGACAACCGCGGGCCTGATGATGATCTTCCGAAAGCCAGGCCCGTCCGGATCGGGCCGTATCCCGCCGAGGCCGCGATAGCACCAGCGTGCAATGCTGCCGCCCAGCGACGGCATCAGCGCCTGGCCGCCAGCCCATGTCTCCTTCAGCAGATCGTTTCCGCTGCCCCGAGTCATCGAATACCACGACGGGAACTCGCGCGTCGTGGCCAGGCGCCAGCAGGCTTCGGGATCGAGGTCCGTGAGCACATCGAGCAGGTAGGGCGTGCTGACAAAACCGGTGCTGAGCCGGCCCCTGTGCGCGGCGAT
Source organism: Planctomycetota bacterium (assembly GCA_026692735.1). Lineage (GTDB taxonomy): Bacteria > Planctomycetota > SZUA-567 > H5-PLA8 > H5-PLA8 > JAPLOD01. The sequence continues at coordinate 7,542 of JAPLOD010000106.1, forward strand.
CTCGCGTAGCAACGCCGCCTCCACCGCCGGACGTGATGCCTCGGGCACCAGTCCCAACGCCAGCGGCAGCACTTGTCCAGCCTGGGTGCAGGGGCGGGTGCCGTTCCACCAGATTTCGTGCAGTGGCACCAGGCCTCCGGGCACGCCCCCATTTCCCTGTTGGACCTTCCATCCGTTCTCGCCATAGATGCCCGTTGCGGAATCGAGAAAGACCTGGTTGAAGGTGTCCCTGACCCGCCCGGCCATCCCGGCGTACTTCTGCGAGTCGTTCGGTTGGCCCAATATTTCGGCCGTCTGGCTGACGATACGCGCATAATAGAAATGCGCCGGCGTGTTGATCATTGCGACAGGCGTCTCCTCGACCGCCAACCAGTCGCCCAAGCCCCATTTCTGAAGGCCGTTCGCTTTATACTTCGCGCTGTCGTAGAAGAAAACCTTCGTTGCCTCGCCGTTGAGAAAATCCACGTAACGCTTCATCGCCGCATAGCTTTCGCGCAGCAGCGAATCGTCGCCATAGGCCAGCCGCCATTCCCACGGCAACCACACGCCGCACCCGCCCCACCACGGGCTGTTGTATGCGTCGAAGACCGGGCCGGGCGCCACGTTCGCCATGTTGCCGTCCGGCCGCTGGCTGTCGAGCAGGTCGTATTGCCAACGTTCGTACATCGCCTGCGACTCCGCGAAGAAGTAGAACGCCGATCCAAACATGTTCTGTATGTCCTGCGCCCACGCTTTCCACTCGCGCACCGGGTCGTTTGGAAGGAAGGTCGTGTAGTTGACCATTGTGCGCCGGACTGCCTGCTCCAGCCAGTTGATGAACTCATCGGAACAGCGGAACGCACCTGCCGGTGTGCGCATGGAACTGATACAGCACACGATCAGGTCATCCTGCGCCGGCTCCTCGACCAAGCCCGAAACCGTCACGCGCCGCATCCCCGCATGGAAGAACCGCGGCTCATACGTTTCCTTTCCACCCGTTCCTGCGAGGACGAAGGCGCTGGTGCGAGGGTAGGTCGGATCGCTCGGAATCGTTGTGATGCGGAGCGCCGTTCCTGCCGGGCCGCGCGCAAGGAACCGCACATGGCCGTTCACCTCGCGGCCGATCTCGTACGTGGCCGTCCCGGTCTTGGCATCAAAGCGCATCGAGGCGGGGCGGAACTCTTCCACAATGCGATTAAACGGTTCCTTCTGGTGCAGCAACTGCCCGCGCGGCGCCGCGACGGGAGCCACAGGCTGCCACTGACGCGACGCTTCGCCGGCCTTGCGCAGGTCAACGTCCTCCTCGGCAATCCAACTTCTGGTGATTTCGCCGGTGGACCACTGCCAAGATTCGTCGGAGACGATGAGGGTCTCCGAGCCGTCCGCATGCACCAACCGCAAGTCGAGTCGCAGTTTGGGCAGATCCACGTAGGGCTTCTGCTCCAGCTTATGACACCACGGATCACGCTTCAGCGCATACCAGCCGTCGGCGAGCGCAACGTCGAGCCGCTTGCGGCCGGTCGCGGAGAAACGGGCGGAGACGTCAAACGTGAGATAGGGCACGCGATGGTCGTAGTCGGTGAATCCCGGGCCGATGACGTAGTCGCCGACCTTCCAGCCGTCGATCGCCACTTCCGAAAAGCCCAGGCCGGAGAACGAAAGCACGGCCCGCACAACGGGTTTGGCGAGGTCAAATTCCTTCCGCAAGTAGATAGCGCCGTGCTGGTGCGCCGGTTTCGGTTTGGTGGAACCCTCCGCCAGCCCTATACGCGGCGCCAAGTCCGGGCCAATCCACTTCCCGCGCCAATCCTGCGGACTAAGCTTACCCGTCAAGAATGTAGCGGGTTGGCTCCACGCCGAGGGTTGGCCGTCCTTGTTTCCTTCTGCTCCGCCTTTAGTTCTCGGCTCGGCAAGGGCCTTGGCACACCAGGCGCGCGCCTTCCACCAGTAGCGGGTTTCCGAGGCAAGCGTCGCGCCTGTGTAGCGCACGGCGACACATTGATCCGATACCACCTTGCCGGTTTGCCACAGGTCGCCCCGATCCTTCGCCAGATTCTCCGCCGACGAGGCGACCAGCAACTCGTAAGCGGTCTGTCTCTCGCCGCGTTCGGCCGACTGGATGGCCCAGGAAAGCCGCGGCTTGGGCGCGTCGATGCCCAGTGGATCCGTGCGGTGTTCGCAGCGCAGGCCGCTTACGGCCGGTGCCGCTGCCGCGGCGGCCGAGACGAGCACCAGCGATAGAAACGTTCCAAAGATCGTCGTTTTCTTCATCGTGCAGACCTTGCGTACTTCATTTTGCTTTCAACTCGAACCACCGCACCGCGATTCCTCGTTGGAACGGGGCGGAGATTCTCAGCGTCTGGACTCCCTTGTCCAATTTCAGATCGACCGCCGGCGTTGTTCCCCATAGCCCCAGCGTATTGGGGACCTTGATGGTCGCGAGCTTGCTCGACCCGACGCTGACATCCAACACCTGCTCGCGGTTGGGCGTCGCGACCCGCAACCCAATCGCGTAGATCCCGCTTGCGGGCACATCGACCTTGTAGTCGACCCAACTGATCTTCATGTTACGCGCAAAATTCACCTGTTTACTGCCGGTGAAGCAATCATAGACGTAGACACGCCCCTCCTGCTCGCCCGGAAAGTTAGGGTCGGCAAAGCTCTTGGTAAACGATTCGGCCTCGACGTGTATCACCCCGGGGGCGATCTTGAAAGGTGCCTCCGGCATCCCGGCCGGCGACAGGGTCGCTCGCGAAGCCGGCGCGGATGCCGGTGCCGACGCCGGGCCGCTGTTGGCCTCGAGATACCCGTAGCTCCCCACGTTCCTGGACGGGCGCGCCGACGGCGGCGGCATGATGCCCTTGGCCACGCCCAGGACCGCGTCGGCTTGTTCCTTGGAGGCCAGCGCCGCCGCGAGCCATTTCAAGTGCTCGGATTGTGAATACTCGACCACGTGAGACCGCGCCTCCGCCTCCGCGAGAAACTCCAGCCCCGAGCCATAGTCCCAATTGGCGATCTCCTACCCGCCCACGCCGTATTCAAGCGTCCAGGTGTCCAGCGCCTTGCAGGCAAACGCGGCATGTGCGGGCTGGCCGATCCCGATGGCCGGGATGCCGAAGGCCGTGCATATCAGTCCGCCAAACCTCGCCCTGCCAAGGCACTTTCCGCCGCCTTCCATAAGGGTCGGGAAACTGGTGTATGGAATGGGGGATGTCCTGCGCCACACCTCGCTGACGATCCTGACAACCCGATTGTCTCTTCTCAAGTCCGGCCGCCAGGTGTTCAGCATCTCCCTGGCCCAGGTGAGGTCCTTGTCGGATGCCACAGAGTCCACCACCTTCGCATATTCCCACACGGTAAGATCATCGAACCCCGGCACCAGTTCCTTGTTCTTATGAGCCGCCTTGAAGTGTTGATATCGCTTTACCGGATCGATCGCATCTTCGTAGCCGAAACTGGTCAAGGGTTTGGCGTGCGCCAATGAGGTTGCGATGGCCAGCTTCAGATAGATGCCTTCCTTGGAATCCGGATCGGCATTCAGAATTGTCTTCCACAGACTCAACGAGGCAATGCACGGCTCCCCCGTAGCCTTCCCGCATCCTTCCAGATACAGGTCCATGGCCTGAGTGTTCTTCAGGAACCAGGCCAGAAACGCCCGGTTGGCCGGGTCGGCCTTGGCAAAGGCGCCGACCTTGTCCGCGCCGCAGTGGAAGATGAGCTTCCTCTGGTCCAGTGTGTTCACGAACACCGGATCCTTGAGCAGGCCCTGCATCGCCGCTTGGGAAATGCCGCCAGGGGCCGCCGGCGTCTTCTGATTCAGCCAGGCCGTGATGTTGGCGAGGTATCCGCCGAAATCGCCCGTGCCGATGGCCTTGTCCAATTTCTCGCCGTTAGGTTCCCAGGCATGGACGCTCACGGGAAGCGACAGGAACAGGAATAGAACGGCAAGCAGTTGTGCCGCCTTATTGGGGAGTGTCTTCATCGTTCGCCTCGCATAGGGGGTGAGTGTCCAGAGGATCCTGATTGGGGCTTGTCAGGCATCACTTTCCCGCTCCAAACTCCGGTTCCATGAACAACCCGAAGTCCGACAAGGCGGGAGCGACGGGCGACTGGGTCACCCGCAAACGCAGTCTACCGGCGGTGGTCTTCGGGATGCGCCACAGGCGGCAGGCGCCCACCGACCGAGCCTTGGCGACTTCCTTCCAGGCCGCGCCGCCTTCGGCCTTTTCGTCCCACACATCCACGGCCACGCCCTCGACGCGCTGGCCGAGGGGGATGTCCTCGCGCAGGCGGATAAGGTTAAATGTCTTTTCGTCGGCCAACTCCAGTACGACTTCCGGCGTGTGAACGGCGTCGTCGGTCACCCAGGCGCTCCACGGATCGGCATCCAGCAGGCGATGTGGACCGTAGAACGGGTCCGCCGCCCCGTTGTGGCTGCGCGTGTTGCCGGCCTGCGCCTTGGCTCCGGCCGCCAGGTTGACCGCGAAGGTCCGGCGCAAGTGATCGCCGTAACCTGTCAAGCTGGCGACGTCGTTCTCATGAAGCTGCCCGCGGCGGTCAGGTGGCATATTCAGGATGAGGTTCGCGCCGCGGCCGACACAGGAAAGGTAAATCTCCATCAGCTTCTCGGGCGATTTTACCTTGCCATTCTCGCTCTCATGCCAGAACCAGCCAGACCGGATGGAGACGTCACCTTCGGCCGGGCACCAGAGGTCGCCATCGCGCCGGCCGTTTGACAGCATCTTCTCGGCGGCCCTCTCGTTGGCGGGTGGCGGGACCTTGCTGTCCATGGCATTCCAGCACGGATCGCCCACGTTACCGAGTTCGGAACCGCCCCAGCGGCTGTCGCCCCAGAACATGCGGCCAGCCTCCGTGTACTCCCCGCTCCACACGATGCAATCGGGTTGGAGCCGGCGAATCATGACGCGGATTTCCTTGAACCCGTAATAGGTATTGTAATCAATGGTTCGCGAGCCGCCCTTGCCGCCATAATAGCCCTTGCCGCCGTTGGCGCCGTCGAACCACATCTCGAAGATCGGGCCGTAACCGGTCAGCAGTTCGCGAATCTGCGTGTGATACGCCTGCACGTAGCCCGGCCCGCCGTAGTCGGCGTGGTTGCGGTCCCACGGCGAGACATAAACGCCGAACTTCAGACCTTCCCGCTTACAGGCGTCAGCCATCTCCCGGACGATGTCCCCCTTGCCGTTCTTGTAGGGGCTGGCGCTGATGTTGTGCGGCGTGCTCTTGGTGGGCCAGAGGCAGAAACCGTCGTGGTGCTTGGCCGTGAGAATGAGTCCCTTTAGTTCGGCAACCTTGGCCGCGCGCACGATCTGCCCGGCGTCGAAGGCCGTGGGATTGAAGACCGACTCCTTCTCGCTGCCATCGCCCCATTCGTTGTCGGTGAAGGTGTTCACGGTGAAATGCACAAAGGCGTACTGCTCCATCTCGTGCCACTTCAGTTGCCGGGTCGTCGGCACTGGGCCAAAGGGAGCGGGAGGCGGGGCAACGGGCTGCGGGTCCGTAGCGAAGCACGACAGCGACGACACCATAAGAACGAACGCCAGTGAAAAGGGTTTCATAGTTCAGGCATCTTTCATAATTGGCAGCGTCATCCACCCCATACCAGGCTTACTTACCACACAACCACCGTCTGATTCATGGACGGCGCCGTGGCCGGCCACAGGACCTTCTGGCCGTTGTCCAGCACCGCCTCCAGGTAATACTCCACCGTGCCCTGAGACTGGGCCGGCAGCGCAACTCGATAGGCCTGCCGGGCGCGATGCCCAGCCTCCACCTTCTTGAACGCGCCTTCGCCCAGGCCGCGCCAATACAGGTTGAGTCCAGCGCATTTCGGGCCCGAAAGCACGAATGCCCGGATTTCATGCGGCTCGCCGGCGTTCATTTGAGTGCATTTTGCCGATGCGAAGATCCGCGGCGCGCCGCGGTAGGCCGTGCTGACGGCCGTCTCGGCCGGCAATGGCTCGCCGAGCACCTTGGCGATTGCGGCGTCATGTGCGGATACAATCTGCTCACGACGGCCGCTCTCGATGCTCGATATCGTACCGATTTCGCCGGGCGACTTCGCGCAATGAACCAGGGCGTCGATCATGTCCTCGTAGCTGCGCGCCAAGTCCAGCCGGAGCGGAAGAATCTCCTTCCGGGCGAACTCCAGCTTCTTGTCGGCTTCCGGCATCTTGTCGAGTTCCCCCATCTTCATGCCAAGACGAGCCGACAGGACCCAGGTCCGCACACGAAGGCGCGTGAGGCGAATCTGGCTGCACCAATAGTCAAATCGATCGAGGTTGCCGGCACCTTGAATGCGGGGCCGCAGCGATTCCATCCGGTCGAGCGGCGCAAAGAACTCCGAGATTCGCGCATCCGTCGTCTGGGCGCCCCCTTGGATCATCGCATTTACCGCCAGGTGGCCGCCATCGAATTTCTGCATGACCCGGCCCGCCTCGGCGCCGGCATCGCCGCCGAACAGGCCTCGGCCCCAGTCGGCCCAGAAGGCATCCACCACTGGGGACATCTTGCCGGGGTCGGGGCCGACAGGGGGGTTGGCATCGCCGCCAGCGCCGTCGAAGTCCCAACCGGCCCTCGCCACCGCCGCGATATTCGGCGATATGGCGGCCGTGCGCCAATGGATTGCCAGCATGCCTTCACACCCATAGCGATACGCGACCGACGAGTTGAAGAACATCCGGCTTACCCAGAGTTGCAGGTCCCAGCAGGTGCAGCAATGAGCCCCGGCCGTGTCGTCGTCCTCGGCCCAGCCGATGACCCATCTGGGGCGCCCCGTCATGACGCCATAATTCTTGTCCACGGGGACGCGCCCCACGCCGGTGCTGAGCGACGAGATCGCCCAACTCTTGGGAGTATGCTGATCCGTCCACAACGGGTCCTTGCGAGTGCCCAGCAGCCAGCCGCACGTCGCCAGGCCGAACGAGGCCTTGACCGCCTTGGCCGCGGCCTCGGCCAGGCCGAGGTCACGCTCTGTATTGGCCGTTGTGGTCATTTCCCAACCGCGGGCGCCGGGCGGGGCTTCGAGCCATATTTCCGGCGTCCAGAACCAATAGTAGTCAACGGGCGACTTCCGCATGAGCCGCAGGAAGGTCCCCTCATACAGGCGGCCAATGACGGCGGGGTCATCCGGTTTCATTCCCTTGGCCTGCAATCGTGCCGCCAGCGCCTTCGGGACGCCAAGCGGAAGCTCCGTGCCGACGCAGATCTTCACGCCAAGCCGCCGCCCATGCCCGAACGCCTTCTTCTGAAGATCCCCATACCGGTTGAACATGGCGGCGGACGCTTGCTCGGTCTTGGGCCAGTCCAGGCAATCGAGCATGAAGTCCGGGCCGTAGTCGTCCGATTCAAAGAACTGCCCCGCGCCGCAGGCATACTGGGCGGTTGGATAGGGTCTTGTCTCCCACCCGCGCCTTGTGGTCACGACGCCGGATTCATACCCGAACCGGACATTGCCCTGTTCGTCCACATCCTCGGGCAGCCCGATCCAGACGTTTGCCTCCGGCCCGGCCGCGGGATTCCAACTCGGGTAAGTGTGAAAGCCGAGGAAGTTCATCCTCAACTTCGCCATCTGCGACAGGACGCTCTGGTAGTCACAGAGATTCCACCAGTCCGGCCCGACGGAGAAGTCATGGAAAGGCTGAAGGCCGCGAAGGGCGAACCGTGGCTTGCCGATTTCGTCAATCTCGGGCCAGCCGCCGGCGAGCGACTCATCCGGCACGACATCCTCATCCAGTCCGAACCGTATGCCCAGTTTCTCGGCGAACCGGTACGCGCCGTACAGAGCGCCGACTTCATCGCCGCCCACGATCGACCATACTTTCCCGCCGTCCGCCGCGGCGGTCTTCAAAGTGAACTGCTGCGGCCCTAGGTCCTGCCCGAGCTCGCCGCAGAACTTGCGGTCCTTGCACGTCAAAACTATGCGGTCGCCGCCGGTTGCGCCTTTCTTCACCGGCAGCAGCCTCCCGGTGCGCAGATAGACGTAGCGTCTGACTTCATTGGCCGCAAACGACTCCAGTTCTGAGGCGTCCTGCCTGATCGAAATCGCCTCCGGCGCCCCCGTCGCCAGCAAAGCCTTGAGTTGCGGCTCCAACGCCGCCGCCCAGATCTCGTAGCCCTTTGGCCCGGGGTGCAGCAGATCGGGCATTATCTCCTTGGACAGCGTGCCGTCCTTTTCGAGAAGCTTGGCGCCTATGTCCAGGTAACGGACGTTGTGGTAGCCGTCGAACTTGGCCAGAATGGCATTGGCGGCGTCATTGTTCTTCCGCACTGCATCATCAGGCGTCGCCCCGTGCGGGAAGATGCCGAACAGCAGAATAGGCGTCTTGGGGAATCGTTTGTATAGCCTGTCCACAATGGCCCCCACGCCTGCCGCGATGGCCTCGGGCGGGTCCTTGCGCAGGCGGGTGTTGTTGGTGCCGATCATCAGGACTATCACCTTGGGGTTCAGCGCCCCTTCGATGAGGCCGTTGTCCAGCCCCCAAAGCACGTGCTCCGTGCAGTTGCCGGGAAAGCCGAAGTTGGCGGCCGTCAGCGGGGCAATGACTTTGTCCCACACTTCCTTGCCCGGCCCGCCCCAGTTCGCCGTGATGGAGTCGCCAAGGAACAGCACGTCGAAACCGCCGGCCTTGGCCTGCTCACAGAACCTTATGTGGCCCTTGGTGGGTTTGCCCGACGAAGTCCCGACAGTCGGGATGATGGCCTTGGTGTTCGGCGGCACCTGCGGCACCGGACTTGTTTCGGCCGCCACAACAGGCAAGGCGTTCAGCAGTGCAACGGCGATGATCGTCAGACATGTCCGTTTCATGGGGCTCCTGTCCTTGTTACGTTGCCTTCTTACGTGCTCGCGCGAACTGCGGTACTCACCGTTGACCGCGGCGGCGGCTATGCCCGGACAACGCTATAGTGAACAGGCCGCCGCAAGAGGCGGACCGGCGCCGCTTACGTTTCATCAGTTTTCATCTTCCCCCATCGTCCTGGCGGCGAGCATCGGACCGGGCCGAGCGTGCGGCCCCGCCGCGGGTTCCGCAGTGCCGGCGGGGGCGGGCTTGGCGGCGACCGGGGCCTCCGCGGCAACCGCCGGGCAAGACACAAGGAGGGCCAGGATCGCAGCCGCAGCTCTCACGGAAGTCTCCTTATCCCTTCCGTGCATCACTTGTCGCCCAGGTCCTTCAGGCTGACCAGCTTGGGCGGGTTCTTGTCGTTCTGGGCCTCTTTGATCATGGCTCTGACTCTGTCGAGTTGCGGCTTCATGGAGTTGGCGGTTGCCTCGTCAACGGTCCACTCCCGCTCGATCTCCTTGAGCACCGGTAAGGCGTTGCCGCCGTAGAGCTTCAGTGCGTCCAGGCAGATGGCGATCCTCTCCCCGCCGCCCCAGTTGCGCCAGTCCATGGCCGTGAAGCACAGCGGGATGCCCTCCTTGACGTGATGCTGGGCAAGCATCTTCACGCCGGCCCACCGGACGCCGCCGGCGAACATCTCGCCGCTGGGCGCTTTCTCGGCGATGGAACGAATGATGTCAGGCGCCAGCGCCTTGATGTCCTCCGGAGTCAGAAGCGGATACGTGGATCGCATGCAGCCCCGCGCGCGGCCGTCATCATTCCTGACCACTTGACGGACGGCCGGGTAAAGAAGGTCCCGGTCGACCCCGTCGATGGACTTGCCGAGCAACCCAGCTTTGCCCAGCGCGCCGCCTGGATAGAACAGAGAAAACGCCAGGCCTCGCGTTAGGAACGCCCTCGGATCTTCCGGATCAGCGGCGGCACAAGCCTTGAGCTTGTCGGGCACCACCGCCTTGGCCGGCTCGCCGATGCTGGCCAGGGCGTCGCCCGCGCAGGTGCGAAGCCAACTGTCCTTGTGGGACAACAGGCGGGCCAGCACCGGCACTGCTGGCGCCCCACGCTCCTTGAGGGCGCCCAAGGCCTGGCAGGCGCCGATACGGGTATTGGCATCGTCGCCCTCAACCAGCTTGGTCAGCCGCGGGATCAAGTCGTCGCCCCTCTTGGCCAACTCCTCGGCCGCCGCCAGGCGCATCGCCGGCGACCAGCTTCCAAGGGCTTTGAACAACTCATCGACGCTCGCCTTGCCGGGATCGAAGCGCCCGGCCGCGACGGCTTCCTTGACGTCCGCGTCGCTCAGCCAGTTCTTCTCGTCCTGATCCTTGCCCGTGAGGTAGATCTTTCTCAGCGGCAGGGCAAAGGTCAGCATGTAGCTGGTCGTGGAATCCCAGCCGCAATACACCCCCCCTGCGCTCCACCCGCCGCCCTCACCCTGGTAGGCGAAAGAGCCATCCCACCTCCGCATCAGATCGTAATACCATCGCAATTCCTTTAACATGGCCGCGGCCGCCTTGGGTCCGCCTCGGGCCGCGCCGAGTCCGGCCCATTGGTAGCCGAACAGGTTTCCGGTATGTCCCCACTCGCGGCCGTCGAGCGCGGCTACCGCCATCTTCGAAAAGAACTGCGATTCCCTCTTCATGTCCTGGAGGTCAAACGCGATGGCGGCCTCGCTGCACTTGCCGTTATCGTCATGGACGTTGATTTCGGGTTGATGATCGCCGTAGGGGACGCACCCCTTGCCGACGTAGTAACTGAAGAACCTGTTGGCACGGGCGAGGGCCTGGTCGACCTCCGGATCCTTTACGCCGCACTTCTTTGCCAGGACCAACGCCATGTGGCAGACGAGTCCGGCCTGGTTAAGCGCCCCGTAGCCGGGCAGGTTGCCATGCACCACGCCGCCATTCAGGTCGGTCCACGCCATGTTAGAGGCCCAAGTGCCGATCCCGCTTTGTCCCAGCGCAATGAAGTGGGCGTATTTCCTGACTTCCGGCAGAACGAATTCGTCCTTCGTCGCAAGGTAATATTCCGCCAAGAGGACGCCGATATAGCCGGTCGTCCAGCCACCCGGTTGGCCCTCCACCCAGTGCGTAATCAGGAACTCCTTATTGCTGGCCGCACAAATACTGCGCACATGAGTCTTGATCAGATCGGAATACTCAGGGTTGCCCGAGGCCAGGAGGGCCAGATAGGCGACTTTGCATCTGTGGTCCATCTTGCTCTTGGCAATGTACCGGCAACCTTCCTCCAGGATCTTCTTCGATTTCGGGCAGTCATAGGGGGCGGTGTCGCTGTAGGCGCCCATGACCTTCAGCTTGAGCTCTATGTCTTGCGGCGATCCCTTCCGCCACACCGTGAGCTTCAGAATGCCCTTGTTCTCTTCCTTCTCGGCTTCGCCAATCGCCAGGCCGAAAGCGCGCCGGGCATCTGCGGCAAAAAGCTTCCCGCCCACACCCAGGATCACGTCATTGATTTGCACCACGCCGTCCGCCGGCGAGCCCTTGTCGATGGTGAGGACCTGGATCTGGCGGGCTTCGTTGGTATAACCATCTTTGACATACATCCATCCGCTCAGGCCGGTGGGCCCCAGGATATACTCGCCCCCCTGCAATCGCTGGCCACCCTTGGTCAGGTCCGGCGGCCCCGCCGGCGCCTCTGCCGCCCCAGCAACGAGCCCAAAGTCGCACAGCACCGCCATGGCGAACAGGAAGGAATAGACAATGGATCGTGTCTTCATGAAGCGTGCTCCTCAGTAATGGCCTTTGTTTGATCGATCCAGCAGCTCACTTCTGATCCGCCGGGCCGGCGGGATTGGCCGGTGCCGTTTGACTTGCCTGTCCGCCGCGGACGGGCCACACATAGAACGCGTCCATTATATTGCCAGTATACTCGCCGCCGCCGGTCTGGACCACGTGCCACGCGGTGCCCGTCCCCGTTCCGCCCTCGCGCAAAGGGTTCGACCAGCAGGCATCCACCTGGGCGCCCGTAAACGGATGGCCCGCCGGCAGCATGCGCCTGGCCCGGCTGAAGTCCAACAGGCTTTGCCATTCCCGAATATTCGGCAGCCGCCAGTCCGAGTAGTTGCCCCGGCCGTCGGAACCGTCAAGCGACTTGCAGTACGCTATCGCGTCCTTGAAGTTTCTTTTCGTGGCATCGGGATTCTTCAGCCACATCAAGCCGGTCAGCGTGTCGGTCACGCAATTCGCCGATGCGCCCGACCCCACGATGAACCGCTGACCAGGCCGTTCCTCCTGATGCCGGACCGGCGCCGCACTGCCCAACAACTCCTGCATGGTGTCGGCGAAGGCCTTGCCCAGGAGGATGAAGAACCGCCCCTCGCCGAAATAGTGATAGGCCAGGTTCGAGGTGGCGCGGGCAAGCATGGCCTGCTCCTCCGGGGTGATCGGGTTCTTCTCCAGATCGCGCTCCGGGTAAAGCCATTTGCCGGTGTGCGGCTTGCCGTCCGGCGGGCTGCCGGCGCAACTGAGCTCGAGAATCTTCGGGTGCTGGAGCGGGGCGGTCTCGATCGCCTTGACGTTGCCCTTGAATTCCGGCACGGTGTTCACGAACCGGTGCCCGTCGCGTATCTCCTTCTGCTTGCCGATTTCATTGCGCGGGCCGTTGACGCCCATCACGCCCACCACCACCTTCATCTGCGGAGCCTTGAACTCCTTGCGAAGGTCGTTGATCAGGCAGACCAGGTTCTGGCCGTACTGTTTGCGCGCGGCTTCACTTTCAAACATGTCGTTGAAGCCCTGAAACCACACGAAGCCGGCGAGTTCGTACCCGGCCTGCTCGTCATAATCGGGGAAACGCTGCTTCAGGTCCTTGAGGGTCTGGCGCGTGTAGCCGACCAGCTCCTTGTATTTGAGGCCCACAAACGGATCGTCCTCCCCGCCTTTGGGCAGGCCGGCACTTGGCGGGCGCCAATGCTCGAAGAGGCTCGTGCCGCCGGTGGCGACCTTGATCAGCAGGACCTGCTGATCCGTCGCTTCGCCCATGAAGTAGCCGAAGGCGTATTCCGGGCCGATCTTGTTGCCGAGCTTGACGTCGCCCCCCGCGCCGTAACCCGGGCCGAGTTTCCCATATGAATCGCCGTAAGCGATCCATACATCGTCGCGCGTGACCAGCGTTTTGCCGTCTGGCTTAAACTTCTTCAGCAGGGCGGCCCGGTCCTTGTCGGGGTCCTCGCCAAGAAAGTCGATAGTCCTGATCTCGGCCTGCCCCTCCATGTTGGACTGCCCGGCCAGGAGGAAGACCTTGACCGGCCCTTTGCCTTGGGCTGCCGACGCTTGTCCCAACGCCAGTAATCCGACCACCACAATGGCCACGATAGACCGACTGATTCTTGCTGTTTTCATTTCTCTGCCTTTCCAGTCATGCTTGTCAACGTGTCACCGTCGCCTCGGCAGCGAGAGCCAACACCATCCAGGCCGCATGCGGAATCCACTGCTCTTCCCAGCGCCAACACCAGTCTCCGCGCCGGCCGTAGGGCCCGGGCAGAAAGGCGATGTCCTGCTCGTCCTTCACACCCGAGGTGATTCCATTGGAAATGCCGCCTGGCGCGTGGGGGTAACGCGGCTCGCAGTCCGGGTTGTTGCGGCCCTTGCCATGCAGCATGCAAACGTCGAAAGGGTTCAACCCCAGAATCCAGTTGATCTGGTTCCCGGCATAGATCTTGAGTTCCGCAGACATCTCCGGCGAGGCTATCCGCCCGCCCAGCATCGCCGCCGCGGCCAATGAAGCCAGCCGGGCGTTCTCACCCTGCCACCAGGAGTCGGTTTCGTTGCTGTGGTGGGGCACGAAGAAGACGCCTCGCTTGCCGTCGACAGCCTTGACGTATTGCCGGGCATACCCGAAAGGATTGGCCACCTCTTTGGTAATCGCCAATTCAAACTGGAGCGATGCCGTCGTGGCCTTTTCGACAGCGGCCTTACGCGAGGCATCGGTCTCGAACTGCAGGTAGCGGAACAGGGCCACCACGGGCAGGCCGGCGTCGGACAAATGGAAGAATGGCACCGTGCCCTCCTCGTCCGCCCGCCACCAACCTGCGTATTTGTCGTCTTTGGAAATCCGCTTCACCAGCGATTCCGCACGTGCTCGGGCGGCATCGAGGTAGGTAGTGTTCTTGGTGACACCATAGAGTTCCGTGGCGGCCAACAGAATGCAGTAGTCGCTGATAATGTTTTCCCGGCGATCGTACCCGTATTCCAAATTGTGGATCAGAAGATGTTTGAAGCCTTTCTCAGCCGCCGCCAGATACTGGGCTGGCGTGTAATCGCCGCTTTGCTTGAGGCTGCTGATCCAGGCCAGGGCCGCGATGGCCATGCCGCCGCCCGCCCGGAAATCCGCCTTGGGACGGCCGTCCTTGGATCTTTCGCGACCGCGGATCTCCCGCCTGGCAGGATCCCAGGACCACTCGTCCAACACCGAAGTGTAGAAGAATCCGCTTGGATCCTGCATGCGGACCAGGAAGTCCGCGCCGTACAAGGCCTCCTCGTGCAGCATGGAAACCACCGTTCGCAATCGGACGCTCTTCTCGGCCTTCAGCAACTCCGCGGCCTGCAAGAAACACCAGACGGCCATGGGTGACTGCTGGGGGATGGCGTGTATTTGTTTTCCCTGACAGCCCAGGTATTTCGACACATCGCCCGAGGCGTCGTACCAGCCACCGTGGACATCCATCCGCTGCTGCCGAGGCTCGCCAAAAACCGGAAGGGAGCGATCGGCCTTGTCGTAAACGCCCGAACTGCGTTGGGAGCGGAAGTAGTAAATCATGTCGGCCAGGCAGGATTCCGGCAGCAGCCGCTCACGGATGGCGAAGGACTCCGACAAAGCATCCTTCACTCGGATGCGGTACGTGCCCGGTTGGACGAGCGTTGAGAAGTCTCCTTGGTGGAAGAACCGGCCTGTCCACCCATCGACCTTGCCAACCTTCTGAAGCGGTCCTTCAAACGCAACGCGTCCCTCGCCGTCGAGGACCTGAAACTGCGCCAATTCGATCTCCTGCGAACTCTGCACCACGAATCTCTTGGCGCCCCGGGGCTCGTAACCCAGATGATTGACCAGGATCTGAGATGGTGCGGCCATCAGCGTTTGGCACCAGCCGCACGTCAGGCCCAGGAGAGCCATTACAATGGAGAATCGGGTTGTGTTCATTGGTCTCTTTCTTCTTCGCCTCACCTCACTTCTTCTCCGGCTTCATCAGTTCCTGCATCGTATCGGCGAACGCCTTGCCAAGCAGGATGAAGAAACGCCATTCGCCGAAATAGTGATAACCCAGGTTCGAGGTGGCGCGGCCGAGCATCGCCTTCTCCTCATCGGTAAGCGGATCCTTAGAGCCTATCCCAGTAGGCATTGTTTTGCCGATAACTCCCGAGGCACACGGACGTGCCCCAGGAGATCAAGGATGACCAAGAAGAAGACGGAACGCAAGGTCGCGTACCATGACAAGTGGCGGATTCCGGACGGCTTGTGG
>JAPLOD010000107.1 GCA_026692735.1 Planctomycetota bacterium
AACCATGACGCCGGCGGTGCTGCAGAGGATCAAGGAATTGGTGAAGGACGGCGCCACGGTTCTCGGTACGCGGCCGCTGAAATCCCCCAGCCTGGTCGGTCATCCGCAATGCGACGCGGAGATCCGGCGGCTTGCCGACGAGCTGTGGGGGAAGGATGCCGGCGCTTCGGGGTCCGGCGAGCACGCGTTCGGCAAGGGCCGCGTGGTATGGGGCAGCACACCGGAGAAAATATTTGCCGGCATGAAGGTGCCTCCCGATTTCGATATGGAGCCGAACCTGAAAGGCAGGGTCAGGTTTGCCCATCGGCGTACCTCGGATGGCACGGATATCTATTTTGTCGCCAACAAGATGAATGATCCCGTCAGCGGCGCGTGCCTGTTCCGTGCGAGCGGCAAGCGTCCGGAGCTGTGGCGGCCGGAAACAGGGCGGATCGAGCGTGCGACGGCTTACAGCGAGACAAATGGTTGCGTGCGCGTACCATTGCGGCTGGAGCCGACCGAGTCGGTCTTCGTGGTGTTCAGGGAACAGGCTACGAAGGACAACGGCGTATCTGTTGCAGACAAGGCTGCTCCGGAGTTGAAGGCCGTGCAGGAGATCGCCGGGTCGTGGGATTTGCGTTTTCCGCCGAACTGGGGAGCGCCGGAGAAGGTGACCCTGGATAAGCTGATGTCGTGGAGCGAACACGCCGACGCCGGAGTAAAATATTTCTCAGGGACGGCTGTCTACGCGAAGACCATTACCATTCCCGCGAATTTGGTGGGGAAGGACAAGTCGCTGTACCTGGATCTCGGCAACGTGGCTGTGATCGCCGAGGTGAAGCTGAACGGCAAGAATCTTGGTATCCTGTGGAAACGGCCGTTCCGCGTCGACGTGGCCGCAGCGGTGAAAGCCGGTGACAACGCGCTCGAGGTACGGGTCGTCAACCTCTGGCCGAACAGGCTTATCCGAGATTCCGGTTTACCCGAAAAAGAACGCCTGACCTGGACCACTTGGAATCCGTATAAATCAACGGATCCGCTCCTGCCCTCCGGCCTGCTCGGGCCGGTGCGCTTAATGACTGCAGAACAAGCTGACGTAAAGTAATTCAACGTAGAAAGAAACTTGTGATGAAACGAAAAGGAAACACGACGATGAAGCTGGTGCAATTGGGGTTGATGTGTGCGGTGCTGGTTGCAGGGGTAGCTAGCGGGCGGGCAGAGGCGGCAACGACCGATGATCCAACCGGGATCGTCAAGAAACCTATTCCGGACAAGACCATCGTGTTCACGTTCGATGACGGCTGTGCCAGTCACGCGACGGTCGCGGCCCCGATCCTCAAGAAGCATGGCTATAGCGGCACGTTCTATGTCTCGGACGCCTATGGGTTCCGCGATCGCAAGGATTGGTACATGACGTGGCGGCAGATAAAGGGCATGTCCGATGATGGCTTCGAGATCGGCAATCACACCCGGGGACATGGGCAATTGTTGATGACGGATGTCGGAGTTTGCCAGGCCTATGTGTGGACCCTGGAGGACGAAATGATCGCCAACCGGATTCCCAAGTCGACGACCTTCTGCTGGCCTTTCTATGATACGAATCCGAAGTTTTACCCTCTCCTGCAAAGCTGGGGGTATCTCTTCGCCAGAGGCGGCCACGGTCGCACCTATCGCCCCACTGTGGACAACCCATTTGATATCCCCTCGTTTGCCGTTGGCGGCGTGGGAATGAACATGGAGGGTTTTATCAGCGCTGTCCAGCAAGCCACTGCCGGCAGGGTGGTGGTGCTCTGTTTCCATGGCACGCCGGATATGGAACATGCCGCTTGCGGAACCGATCCTGATCTGTTCGAAGACATGGTCGATTACTTGAAAGACAACAATTACAAGGTCATCGCCATGCGCGACCTGGCCGAGTACATCGATACGGCAAAAGCGGCGAAACTTCCGCCGACCAAGGCGAAGCTTGAGAATCCCGGGCCTGATCTGCGGGTCAAGGACGACAAGCCCTTTGTCGCCAGGAAGCGCGAGCGCAGGGGCTATACCTTCCCAGTTGAACTGACGGCGCTATGGACGGTGAAAGAGATCTATCGTTTGAACCTCCCGGGTTCTGTAATGGGCGCGATCAACGGCTCCACCATCACGCTTTACGTCCCCACTTCCACTGATGTGACGGCGCTCGCTCCGACGTTTGACCTGGCGCGTTTTGCCAAAGCGGCTCCGGCATCCGGCACGGTGAGGGACTTCAGCAGTCCGCAGACCTATACGATCACGGCCCAGGATGGCTCCACCAGGGACTATACCGTGCAGGTGGTGAAGACCGCTGCGCCCATGCACTTCACCTGGACGTCGAATAATGCCGGCAACTTCGATGACGCCGCGCAATGGAAGACCAATCTTGGTGCGGTTGCGGCACCTGCCGCGGGAGGAAATTCCGACTACATCCTCAATTTCTATACGCCGGGTAAATACGAGGTGACGAGAGAAGGCGCAGGCGATTTCATGCTCAGCCAGCTCAATTTCGGCAGCTCTTCCCTGACGCTGACCTCCAAAGGCACGCTGGTATTCGCCAAGAGCAAATCGCATGGCTCCTTGCCGTACATGAACAGCCAGAACCGGGCGGAGGTCACCATCAAAGCGCCGCTCAGGCTCGATGCTGATCTCACCATCGACGGACTCGAAACCGATGACACGCGCGTGTTCCTGCCGGGCGCCATCTCTGGCACCGGCGCCTTAATCAAGAACGGCCCGCACACGGTCTACATAACCCTTGCGACCAACACCTACAGCGGCGGAACCACCATCAATGACGGCTGTCTCTCCATGCACACCCAGGGGTTGGGGACGGGGCCTGTAACGGTGAATAAGAGCGGAACCATCAGTTTCGACGGCCCCCCGGTGAAGAACGCGCTCACCTCCAACGGCGGGTGCATTTCCGGCGGCAGCGATGCCCACTGGAACGGGCCCGTGAAGCTGAATGGGGAGACCACGGTCAACATGTACGATTGTTTGGAGTTCAATAACAAGGAAGGCGGAATCAGCGGCCCCGGCGGCATCACGCAGACCTCGCAGCGCGTCGGCCACGGGTTCAGGTGCGGGACGCTCAAGCTCTCAGGCCGTAACACCTACACGGGTGCCACCAAGGTTGAGATGGGGCTTCTGGAGGTCATGTCGTCGCTCTACAGCAATGAGCCTGCGCGCTGGACCCCGGCGAATATTACCGTGAACGGGGCGGCGGGTGAACTGCGGCTGCATGTCGGCGGCGAAGGCGAATTCACCATAGCGCAGGCCGGAACCATGCTCAAGAACATCTGCACAGGGGTCAACAGCAACGGCATGATGGCCGGTGCCACCTTCGGCATGGACACAGCAGATGCCGCGACTGCGCAGGAGCTTTCGATCAATATCGCTGATTCCAAAGGCCCGGGCGGCGGCAGCGTGACGCTCAAGAAATGCGGTAAAGGAACCTTGAAGATTTCAGGCGCCAACACCTACAGCGGACAGACGATCCTGGAGGGCGGAGCGCTGAGCGTGGATTCGTTGAACAGCCTTGTCAAAGGCAAGGCTAGCAGCAGCCTGGGCGCGCCGAAAACCGCCAGCGACGGTGAGATCATGATGAGCGGCGGCAGTACCCTGTTGTATACCGGCAAGGGCGAGACGACCGACCGGAACTTCAACCTGCCGGGCGGCCGAGACACGATTACTTTGGATCAATCTGGAACTGGCCTGCTGAAACTGACCAGCGCCTTTGCGATGTCCGGCTTTGCCGAAAGCAAAACCCTCGTCCTGGCCGGCTCAAGCGCCGGTGTTGGCGAACTCGCCTGCAATATCGAGAATGTCTACGACCGCGCGGGCCAGGCCACGACCTCCATCACCAAAACCGGCACCGGCACCTGGGTGCTCTCCGGCACCAACACCTACAGCGGCGAGACGACGGTGAAGCAGGGCACGCTGCAGCTCACCAACACGCAGAGTCTTGGCGATAAGACCAAGGTTCATATTTCTGAAGGCGCGATGCTTGATCTCAACTTCAAGGGCGAGATGCGGCTCGGCAAGCTTTACCTCGCCGGCAAACTCCAGCCGGGCGGTGTGTACAACGCCGAGAACGCGCCCCAATTCATCAAGGGAAAAGGGGCCGTGAAAAATCAGTAAGCCCGGCGCGCGGCGCAGCGGGAACAAAAGATGGGACGCGGCACTTGTTAACACAAACAAGGACGCAAAAAAGGAAACGATCCAATGACGGGAAAAGCAACCACCCTGACGCTCGCCTTGCTGGCGCTGTTCCAAACGGCCTCGGCCCAATACACGGGCTGGCAACATTCGGGCTCGATGTACATCCTGACCACGCCCGAGGGCGCGGACCTGCCGGCCGCGGCCTCTGAAGAGGGCTTCCCGCTGCTGGTGCGGCTGAGCAAGGACGGTTTCGATTTTACCCAGGCGAAGGCCGGCGGGGACGATGTCCGTTTCGCCGATGCCGCCGGCAAGCCGCTGGCCTACCAGATCGGGGAGTGGGACGCGGCCGCCGGAACAGCCAGCATCTGGGTGCGCATACCGGCCATCAAGGGCAACGCGCACCAAGAGATCAAGATGTTCTGGGGCAAGGCCGATGCGGCCGGCAAATCCAAAGGCGCGGCGGTGTTCAACGAATCCAACGGCTACCTCTGCGTCTTCCACATGGCCGATCCGGTGAAGGACGAGGTCGGCACACTCGAGGCCAAAGATACCGGCACCGTAGGCGCCGCCGGCGTGATCGGCAAGAGCCGGCGGTTCGATCCGGGCAAGGGGATCAACTGCGGTGAGAACATCACAACATTTACCACCGGCTCCAGCCCCAACTCTTCCGAGGTCTGGTTCAAGGCGGAGCGGGTGAATACCCGTGTGATGGGCTGGGGCAGGGAGCAGAGGGATGGCATGGTGGCGCTTGAACTGCAAAGTCCGCCACGCATGAAGATGGTGTCTGGCTTTTGCTGCGCGGATGTCGAGGGCAGCAATGCGGTTGTCATGACCCAATGGACGCATGTGGTGCATACCTACGCGAAAGATAACTCCAGGATTTATATTAACGGCCGTCTTGAAGGTGTCTCTACGGCAAATTGGGAGCCTCTGAATATCGAGTCGCCTGCAAGGATGTATATCGGCGGCTGGTATAATAATTACCAGTTTGCCGGCGAGATCGACGAGGTGCGCGTTTCCAAAGTCACGCGCTCCGCCGACTGGGTCAGGATGGCGTATGAAAACCAGAAGCCGCAGCAGACGCTGGTCGGCCCCCTGGTGCAGCCCGGCTCGGACTTCTCGGTTTCGGAGAAGAAGCTGACCATTTCGGAAGGCAAAAGCGCCACGGTGACGGCCAAGACAGGGGGCGCGCAGAAGAGCTACTGGATCCTTAAAAAAGGCGGGGGCGAGACCGTCGCCGCGGTGGACAAGCCGGCTTTCACGATTGACGCGGGCCGCATCAGCGGGGACCAGTCAATGACCCTGAAGCTCAAGGCGGTCTATGCCGACACCGTGCAGAACATCGAGATTCCGGTGACGGTCAAAGAAGAGATCCCTGATCCGGTCTTCACCCTGAAGGCGCCGGCAAAGTGGGACGGCCGCGCGGCTATCGAGATCGTGCCTCAGCTCTCCAACGTGAAAGAGATGCTGGCGAAGAACGTCGGCGGGCTGAAATATGAGTGGAGCGTGTCCGGCCTCGCGGTGATCAAGGAGGTCGCGCCCGGTAAACTGCTTCTCAATCGCGCCCAGAACAGCGGCGTGCTGACGGTGACGGCGCGGATCGGCAACGGAGGCAATCTGGTCACCCATACGGTGAAGCTCGCGGTCAAGGAGCCTGCAAAGGACGCCTGGGTCCAGCGGACACCGGACAAGGACGAGAAGCCGGTTGATAATCAGTTCTTTGCCCGTGACGACAAGAACGAAGGCACGCTGTTCTACAACGGGACGCTGAGCAGTGCCGCTGATTCTGTTTTCCTGAAGCTGTATGCCGACGACAAGCTGGTCAAGACCGAAACGCAGAAACCCGCGGCGGATAAGTCCTACGCGCTCTTGGTCAAGCTTATGCCGGGACTGATCAAGTACAAAGTGCAGTTCGGGACGAAGGCGGGCGGTGCCGAGACGGTGCTGCAGACCGTGACCAACCTGGTGTGCGGTGATGCCTATCTGATTGACGGACAGTCCAACGCGCTGGCGACGGACACCGGCGACAAGTCTCCCGCGGAGACCAGCGACTGGATCCGCAGCTATGGCGGTCCCGCCGGGAAAGGCGAGCAGTTGAACCTGTGGTGCAATCCTGTATGGAGAATCGAGAAAGGGGAGAAAGCGCAACTGGGCTGGTGGGGCATGGAGCTGGCCAAGCGGCTGGTGGCAAGCCAGAAGATCCCGATCTTCATCATCAACGGCGCGGTCGGCGGGACGCGGATCGACCAGCACCAGCGCAATGAAGCCGACCCCACCGACCGGAACACGATCTACGGCCGGATGTTGGGCCGGGTGGAGCAGGCCCGGCTGACCCACGGCATCCGGGGTGTGCTCTGGCACCAGGGCGAGAACAACCAGGGTTCTGCTTCGCCCACCGGCGACTTCGACTGGAAGTCGTACCAGGAATATTTCTTGGAAATGTCGGCGGCCTGGAAGCAGGATTTCCCGAACATCCAGCACTACTATATCTTCCAGATCTGGCCGAACTCGTACAGCATGGGGAACGGGCATGGCGCCATGCTGCGCGAAAAACTTCGCACGCTCCCGCAGCTCTATTCCAACATGGGTATCATGTCCACGCATGGTATCCGCCCGCCCGGACCGGCGCACTTCCCGCTGGTCGGCTGGTCGGAATTTGCGCGTCTGATTCAGCCGCTCATCGAGCGTGATTTTTATGGCAAAGTGCCTACCGCATCTATCACCCCGCCCAACCTCCGCTCCGCCTCCTATTCCAGTGCCGCGAAAGACGCGATCACACTCGAGTTCGATCAGCCTGTGATATGGTCTGACGCTCTGGCGGGGCAGTTCTATCTGGACGATGAAAAGGACAAAGTCGCCTCGGGCAGCGTCTCCGGCAACGTGCTTACGCTGAAATTGAAGGCGGCCTCCACGGCGAAAAAGATCACCTATCTCAAAGAGATGTCGTGGAGCCAGGACACCCTGCTTAACGGCGCGAACGGCATTGCGGCGCTAACGTTCGCGGAAGTGGAGATCGGCGCGGCGCGCTGAGCGCAAGGTTCGATGTAGTGAAACGCGCCCGGGCAGGGGTGCCCGGGCGGCGCAGAGCAAGCGTAGGGGAAGGCGAGGAACAGAATGAAAACTCAGGCGGTGTTGATGTGTGCGGCGCTGTGCTCCAGCACGAACTGCCCGCGGACTTCCCGCACCGGACAGTCCCGGCGGAACGCGCAGGCGGAGCAGTCCGAGCCGTTCATCACCGTTCGCGTCCGGCCCCGCTGGGCATCGTGTTCGCTCGACGCCGGCACGCAGCCATTGGGGCAGCATTCCACCGTTTCGGTTTGCTCGTCGATAACGAAGTCATCCACCGTTAACTCATCTTGGTTCTGCGGACAAACAGCCATGGGGGAGAACATGCTCTCGGCGGGGTCAAACAGGACTGTTTGTCACGGGTCGACGGCATATCGCATATTTGCACTCAACCTCCGTGTTAACGGATACTTACCATGTACTCCTTTATATGGCCACCCGTGGAGAAAAGCAAGAGAATCATGTAAATCTTTATATTATAAAGATTTATATCGATGCAGGTCGTCAGGCGAGTTCTGAGGGAGGCGTCCTCATGACTCTTTCTTCTCCTTCGTTATTCAGTTCCAACCCGTAAGGCACTACTGATTCGCTGAGCCCTCACACTTCACTTCGTTCTCAACGATCAATTGTACTGGTCCGAGAAGGCCGGCAGGGAACAACGGGGTGTCTTTCTTGAAATAGTTATAGGTCACAAAGCACTTGCGACCCGGAGACGGCCGCGGCTGGTTCTTCACAAACCAATCCGGGTAGGCTTTCATCGCATACCCGCCGAAGTCACGAAAGCCCTCCCACTCGGTCCACTGGGAATCCTCGGGCTCCTGTTCATCGCCGATCAGACGGTTGGCCCACGTGTTGGTCACCCGGATCTCGAACCGGTTCACGCCGGCTTTCAGCGCGGCCGTGATGTCCATGCGGAAGGGCGGATACCAGACCACACCCAGGGAACGGCCGTTGACTTTTATGGAAGCAAGCTCATGTACCGCGCCCAGATCCAGGACATAGTGCTGACCCGGGCGCATCGCATCGAGCCGCATCTCTTTGCGGTAGGTGGCGGTGCCGGAAAAATACTTGATGTTCGGGTTGGCGTTCTCGCTCCAGGACCGCAGTTCAGGAAAGGTCACTTGGGCGGGCGCGCCCAGACCAGGCGCGAACTCGACCTGCCACGCCCCGGCCAGCGGGATCGGCGCAACGGCTGCGATCACCGGAAGCGAAAACGATTTCGCCGCGACACGGTCCGGCGCTGCGTACAACGACTTTGCCGGCCTCATCCACCCGGGCCGCGTACATGGCCGCTGCCTTGTCGGCGGCGGCGATTTCAACGGCGTGGTCGGCCGGCGACGGTTTCTGGAAAACCACAAAGACCGACTGGTGCGCGTTCAGGCGCAGCGGGAGTTCCGTGCGGCCGGCGGCGGTTTTCCAGACAGCGGCGGCCCGGGACGTCCCGTCCTCGGCCTGCCACAGATCGGGCTGCTTGCCGGTGACGCGGAAGGATGCGGTAAACTCTCGCGCCTCATCGCCCGTATTCGCCAGGAAGAACACATCCGTCTCGCCATCCTTTCTGGCCGTCGTTCGGATGTCGGCACCGGGGGTTGTCACGGGAGGCGCGAGGTTCACAGCCTTGGCGAGAGCGTTCGTGTTGCTCCAGATTTCCTCGCCAAGTTTCCGAACCTCGGCGTCCGCGGCCGGGTCCCCGGGGGGCAACTGGAGGAACGGGTAGCGCCGGCCGCTGGGCAGCACGATCGCGCCGTTCTGCACTCGCAGGTCGCCGCTCAGCAGCGCGGCGGTCGCAACGGCGTCGGCGCCAGCGGGAGCGGGTCGAGCGCCAGGTAATCGGCGACGCCCTCGCCGCGCTGGAGCAGGGCCTGGGTGCGGCCGAGGTAGGCGAAATAGGCTTTGCCGGGCTCGAACCACGTCTGGTTGCGGCCGAAATGCGTGCCCCACCAGCCCATGCCGATGCCGGGCTTATAGCGTTCGTCGAACGGCTGATGGACCCAGTGGTGCAGAACCAGGCGGTTGACGCCGCTGGCGTAGGTTCCGTCGCCACTGGCTTTCAAGAAAGCCGGGGTCTCGGTCCACCGGCTGATCGGGGGCATGCCGGTGAACGCTTCGGCGCCGATGACACGGCGGCCGGCGGCGCGGCCGGCCGCTGCGATGGTCGTGTCGATGCCGCCCTGGCCGCCGGTCCAGAATTCGCCCATCGGTGTGTCGGCCAGCGCCGAGCCGGCGATCCTGTCGAACGGGCCGCTGTAAGGCTCCCACTGGAAGGTCAGGCCCGCCCCGCGGATCGCCTCGGCGCCGGCGCGGAAGCCCTCGGCAAAGAGGGTCTTGATCACATCAAGGTAATCCCATTCGAAGCGTGCGCTCCGGTCCGCGTCGGCCACGATGCGGATCTCCTCTCTTCGGCCTTCGGTGACGAGCGGGTTCATGGTCATCAGCCACGGCAGCGCATCGTAGCCTTTCAGCCGCTTGAACTCCTCACGGAAGCGGGCCGTCCAGTTCTGGTCGCCGGCCTCGTAGCTGTCGATGAGAATGTGGCGGAAGCTCTTGCCCACGAGCGGCCCAAGGTTCTGCTTGAGCGGTTCGATCACCTGTTGCCAGTGATAACGGTTCTGCTCGACTGACATCTTATCCACTTCGAAGGCCTTGTTGAGCATGTCGTCGGGCATCGGACTCGGCTGGCGTCCGCTAAAGGCATAGCCGAGACGGTAGACGTTCCACGCGCCCGACGGGGCCTCCCAGACGAGATGGCCCTTCGCGTCCATCTTAGCACTCAGGTCGATGATCTTATCCAGCGGGATGACGCCTTCGGCAGGCACGGCAAACACCCCGAGGTCGACCGGTTTGGATCCGGGGAGCGGCAGGTCGATAGTGACCTGCTTCCCGCCCTGGACCGCCTGCATCTTGCGCACCAGTTGCTGCATGCCTCGTTCGGGACTGATCCACGGGCCACCGGTCGTCGCGTATCCCACGCAGTTGTGCATGCCAAGTTCAAGCCCCAAGCGATTGGCCTCCGATGCGGCGTGCTTCATCAGCTCCCACCACTTCGGACTGCGGTAGGTGATTTCGGGCCAGGGACAATTGCCTGTCGGCTTGGCGCCAACCGTCACCGCGGAAGTAATATTAAAAATCGTCGCGCCGCCGATGCCGGCTTCCTTCATGGCTTCA
This sequence comes from Planctomycetota bacterium, assembly GCA_026692735.1. Lineage (GTDB taxonomy): Bacteria > Planctomycetota > SZUA-567 > H5-PLA8 > H5-PLA8 > JAPLOD01. Next base: position 10,384 of record JAPLOD010000107.1, read on the forward strand.
AGATCCCGGGTGATGCCGTCTTTGCTGATGTTGGGCCCCATCCAATGCCACCACACGTAGGGTCGGACAGCAACGGGTGGATTGTTGAAATCCTTTTCAATTGTCGTTGCATTCGCATTCTGTCGCAGTGCAGTTGAACTTGCTATAAGCAGTATCCAAAGACAGATTTGTCTTCTCATCATAATCCTGTTCCTTCCTTAATTTTCCACGAGGATTGCAAGATCGATATACCGACCGTCCGCCGTCTGGTGCGTATGCACCGCGATTGTGTTAGCGCCTTTCTTCAGCGCCTTCGCCGGCATCGTGGCGATGGACCTGACCACCATCTCGCCGCCATCCATCGGCTTGTCCGCGAGCCAGACGGTGAATTGGGTTATGAGCCCCCGGTATTCCGGCAGCGCGGCGAGATCCACCTCCACCGTCGCCTCCCTGCCCTCCTCGGGGATGGGGAAGCTGGCGCTCAGGGGTTTCGCCGGCTTGTCGTTGCCCTGCTGCTTCCAAGTCACGTGGCCGGTGCCGGTCAGTCCCTTCCAGATGCCGGTGATGCGCAGCTTCGGAGCGGCCTCGGCGCGGAAGGGATGGATGGGACCTTCGAGACGCGGCTTCATACCCTTCATCGTCGTAAGGCGCAGGCCGTCCTTAATGGGCCAGCCCGCATCGGTGCAGTCCTTGGGCACCCAGTGGCGGCGGTCTTTGGCAAAGTCCCATGCCGGCGGCGTACGTTTGGACATGATGGCGGTGAAATAATCGCGCAGGTCATTGAGCTTCCCGACTCGCACCATGAGATCGAATTCGAAGACGATGTCATGGTCCAGCACTTCCGTGGACACCGGGCTTATGTACATGGTGGGACCGTCGGTGGAAACCCAGGAGTTCTTAGGGCCGCCATACCTACCGCCGAGGTAGTTGTAAACCTCCGGATTGCACACCCCCACGCCCCGGTCGGCGTCGCCCACCACCGCCACCCAGCCCTCAGTGGCGAGGTAACGTGTCCAGGGAAACTTCTGCTTCCAGTCATTCTCGATGCGGGTCAGGGCTCCGCCGCTGAACGGCTTGTCACCGGTGTAAGTCATTAGACGGTTGAGGCCGGTCACTGTGTAGACTGCCGGCAGTTCCTGGTGGAAGCCGCCATACCAGTTCGTGTCCGCGCGCTGGTTGAGGAGCCGGTAGTGGACCTTCAACATAGGCCCATCGAGGACCAGGCGCGCCTCGCAGCGGCAATCGCCGGGCACGTTGTTGAGTGCCCATTGCATGGGGATGCAGGTGAGGCGTATCTCGGTGCCGGTGTTGGTGAGCTCCACCACCTTGGCCCGGTTGCGGTAAACGTCGCCGGACTGGATGGGGTTCCAGCTCCAGTTCTTCCACGACGGGTGCGCCTTCTGGCCGCCTGGCTCGAAAGGATGCGGACCGGAATAGAACGAGAGCTGGATCTGCCGACCCCAATCACAATTGTTGATCAGGTTGTCGTGCCCCGGTGCCGACAGCCAGGTGATTGCACCGCCGAGATCCTGGTTGACTCCAACCTTGATCTGACCGTTGTCAATGAAGCTGATGCGGTCCGGCGCCGTCGCCGGCTTGGCCTCGCCCGCGAGGATCGGAACGGCGAAAAACAGGAACAGGCCGGGACACATCATGGCATAATTTCGTATAAACATCGAGGTCTTCATTTACTCACATCGCCATCCATCCCTGCAATTCTCTTACTCTCATGTATCAATCTTCCTTCTGCTTCTTTTCGCGCTTCTTTATAGATTTGGGTGACTCTGGGAGCGAGTCGAGATACGGCTGCAACCACGCCGGCGGATTGGCGTTCTCTTTCTCGCCAAAAACGAGCAACGGTTTGTCTGGAATGTTAAGGTGCTTTTCCGGCGGGCGACGCTCGGCGACAAGTTGCTGGATTCTCGCGTTCAGTTTTTTGCAAATATCCGGGTGCTTCGCGGCCAGATCGGTCTTTTCGCCGGGATCGTTCGCGATGTCGTAAAGCTCCTTGTTGACGAGCTTCCAGGAACCCTGGCAGATGGAGACTTCGCCCATCTCCCCTTTGCCCCCGTCGGGAAGATTGTGTACCACTTCAGTGCGCGGCGACGGCTTCCTGCCGGTGAACATATCCCACATGTCCATGCCGTCGAGGGGAAGCGGCTGCTCCAGCGAACCACCCGCCAGCTTCAGCAGCGTGGGATAGAGATCCACCACATGCACCATCCCTTCGAGTTGCTTGTCCGCGGGCACATGCCCCGGCCAATTGATGATGCAGGGTACCCTCACGCCCCCTTCGTACGTAGAGCCTTTGCCTCCCCGGAAGGGCGGGTTATATTTGTGGCCGCCATTGTCGCTGAAGAAGACGATCAACGTGTTTTCGAGCACACCCTTGGCCTTCATCGCCGCGATCATTCTTCCAATCGCCGTGTCCATTGCCTCCAGCGTCGCCATCCCCTGGACATCCCGCTCGTTCTTGCCGGGGGCGACCGTGGCGGGCAGCTTGCGATACTTTTCCACCAGTTCGGACGGCGCATCGTATGGCCCGTGCATGGCATTGAGCGCCACATAGTAGAAAAACGGCCGGTCATTGCTGCGCGCGGCCATCATGCGCTCGAACTCGCGGGCAAAAAGATCCGTGGTGTAGCCATCCTCACGTATGGTTTCACCGTCGCGGTGCCAGTCATACCACAAGCCACGGGTCTTGCCGTTATACGATATCAGGGCGCCATAGAGTCCGTAGTGATGGTCAAAGCCCCGCTGCAGCGGCAGCTGGCGCTGATACCAGTTTCCAAGATGCCATTTGCCGATGAGGGCGGTATCGTATCCGGCCTGCTTGAGGGCCTGGGCGAGCGTGCGCTCGTCGGGCAGCATTCCCGCAATGTCATTGCCGTGGGAGCGCTCCTCCATGCCATTGTGAAACGGATACCGGCCGGTGAGGAGAGCCGCGCGCGTCGGCGAACAGACCGAATGCACATAGAACTGCTTGAGCCGCGTGCCTTCCTTCGCGAGCCGGTCAAGATTCGGGGTAGCCGCCTGCCCGCCATTGAACCCGGGGTAATGCCAGAGCATGTCATCAGCCAGGAACACCACTATGTTGGGCTTGTTCGCCGGCGATTCTGCCGACCTGACAAACCGCGATATACCGGCGAAAGCCGCTACTGATAACCCTGTTTTTAAAAAATCACGTCTGTTCATTCAATACCATTCTATCCTTTCATCGCAATTCCGTCAGCGCCCAATTAACGATCTCCTGTGTTATCAACTGAACCCGTCCGCCGCCATCGACGAGATAATGAGTGGGCAGTATCCCGCAGCCGGTCTGGGCATAACAGTCCAGCTTGGCCGCATCTGTCTTCGTCGGAATTTCGAGTTCGCCGCAGTACTTCAGCGTCTGATCCGACCGCAAGGTCGAATCGTCCAGCATGTCAAATCTGAGCGGCTTGTTCTTGATCTTGCCGGAAGCAAGCAACTGCGGCAATGCCCAGCGGCCAACAAGTGGCAGAGAAGTTGCACGCGTCTGAGTCCAGGACATCGATTTAACGGTCATCACAGAGCCGTCCCATGTTGTCCATCCCGAAAATCACATCCGGCAGTGTAAGCGGTGAGTTCTTGGTGCTGCCAATGCGGTGAAGGCGACTTCCGTGGCTGATCCGAGTCAGCACACAGCCTCAGGAATTGCAAGAAGTGGGCGGAATCCTTGCCTGGGCGCAGAGTGCTCCTGCCCCCCACCGATCCGGGGCTTCCTACGAAATCAGGCCACTCGTGTATAGCAATGGTGCAGGCCGCCCAGATACGCCCTTGCAACTACGCTGCCCTTCTCCGACGGGAAGACGGGCCGCGGAATCGGCGAATTGCGATCCAGCGACAAGTGCGCGCGTGCCTCATGGTAGTAGCCGAAGTACTCGGCCAGAACGTGGCGAAGATGATCCTCGTTCAGCAAGATAACGTGGTCCATGCACTCACGGCGGATGGATCCGAT
>JAPLOD010000108.1 GCA_026692735.1 Planctomycetota bacterium
CTACATTACGTTTCGCTGCTAGGTGGCTGCCCCTTCGGCGGCCCCTTCCGGGCGTTTAGCTCAGCGGTTAGAGCACCTGCCTTACAAGCAGGGGGTCACTGGTTCGAATCCAGTAACGCCCACCATCTTTCATACCAACGACTTGTGCGGTTCCAGACTTGGCGCCGAAAGGCGCCTTTTTGTCGTCGGGGGCCGCAACAGGGGCCATTTGTTCGGCACCAGCGGCCAACCTCGCTGACCATGACGCGCCACTGGCCCAGCACCTTCAAACCACGCAACTCGCCGCGGTTGACCAGCCGCTCGATCGTCTTCCAGGAAACGCCCGGCATGGCGCCGGCTTCCTGGCGACTGACGGCGCGACGCGTGCTGCCGGTGACGTAATGCAACATTTTGAACGGGACCTTGGCGGGCACCCTCGCCTGCCGGTGCGCGTTGACGTACTCGTTGACCAAGCGCCCGGCTTGGTACTTCAAACGAAGGTCGGGTTTGGGTTTCTTGTCCCGATTGGATTGGCAAACGGCGTTCGTGTCTTTCGCCGGGATTTCTCGAATGGAGTCGCGGCACCGGACGGACTGCCCGTGGCAGGACTGGAGTTCAGCGCGAAGCCGCAGCAGCGGCGTTCGCAAGCCACACCGGCAGCGGGTACAGGGTCCAACTGCTGTTCTCGATGCAGGGCCCTTGTCTCAACGCTTGTAGATCACAAGCTGCTGGATAAACAGGTTGCGGTCCTCCGGCGGACGGTACTCGTCGTTGGTGAACACCAGCTTGATCTCGTGCTCGCCCTGCGATACCTCGGCGTCGAGCGTGTACGGCCGCCAGCCATCGGACTTCAGTTCGATGGTGCCCATCAGTTTGCCGTCGAGCTGCACATCCACGATCGGGTAGATGCTGTTGAGCGGCGTGCCGCTCGCCACAAGCTCGAACGTGTACTTAGCGCCTGTGGCAAACGTGAGCTTTGAGGTGACATAGCCGGACGTGGCGAGGCATACACGCTCTGCGCTCCGGCTGAAGTGCACCATCTTCTTGTCCTCGACCATGTCATCGGGCCCGAGACAACAGCCCCAGGCGTCCTCGAAGTCCGCGCCCAGCGCGGTCAGAAGCCCCTGGGCATAGTGCATCGCCTTCTGCGTGTTGCGCGTTTCCGTGCTCCAGGCGATCTCGTCCAAGACGGCGCACCCCTTGCCGGCGTCGAATCGCGCGACAAAGGCCGGTCTGGTCAGCCAGCAGAATCCTTCGCTGCCGGGCGGCATGCGGACGATGTCCACTTGCTTCACGAACATGTTGCGATCCTCGCCAGGTTTGCTGGCGTCGTTGATGAAGCTGACCTTCACGGTGTGCGTGCCTTTTCGCATGTCGCATGGCGCCGAGAGGGTGACCCAATCGCGGTTGGGAACGGAGATCACATTCACCGACTCGCCGTCCAGCGCCACGTCCATCATGGGCCACACGTTTTCCATCGGCGTGCCCTTGGCGGAAACGGCGATGCCGTACCGGCCGTCCTCAGCGATCTCGATCTTCTTCGAAACGGACCCATTCGTGTACATGCCGACGTGGTCCTCGGCCGCCTTGACGAATTGCCCTTCGACGGTCATCTCGGCTGCCTTCAGGGACAGGATCGTCGGGCCGGTCTTGCGCGAGACGAGCGCGTAGTCGGCCACGCCA
>JAPLOD010000109.1 GCA_026692735.1 Planctomycetota bacterium
CGGGGCATGTTCCTGGAGTACGTCCGCGTCGGTAGAAAAATCTGCACGACCCGCGAGGCGCTGCTGCGATTCTTCTCCGACCTGGCCGACCTAGATGATTTCGTCTCGCCCGACACTCGGTCGCAGCCACGCTTCTTGAGAAGATCCCCCATCACGACGCGTCAGAGGCAGCGCGCCCTGGCAGAGGCAGACGCGGTCCTTGAGAGGGCAAGAATATGAGCGGATGCCTCGTGGAAAACGTCCGGGCCGGTTATCTGATCGGCTGGTCATTCACGCCGCTGGTCGGCAAGAAGCCTATGCTGAAGGGATGGCAGTCGGCGCCGCGAGAGAAGCTCGATCAGGCGCTGGCCTGGGCGTCCAAAGGCAACGTGGGCCTGCGAACCGGCTGTGCGAGCGGCGTTGTGGTCATCGACGCCGATCCTGGCGCGGACCTTGGGCCGTTGAACTTGCCTGACACGGTGACGGCGCATACGGGCAGGCCCGGTGCGAGGCACCTGTATTTCCACCACGACGGACCGCTGGGCAACTCCAGCGGTAAGCTCGGGCCGCACATCGACGTGAAGGCCGACGGCGGACAGGTGGTTTTCGCCGGCTCGGTACACCCAGAGACCGGCGTGGTCTACGCTTGGGCGGAAGGCCATTCGCCGGCAGACATCCAGTTGGCCGAGTTGCCGGCCCACATCCTGGAACTACTGCACAAGCCAGAACCACCTAAACATTCGGGACCAGCGCCCAAGGTCAAGTCGGGGCGAACTCGCGAGGAACGCTACGCCGCGCAGGCCCTGCGGCTGGAGCTGAACAACATCCACGGCGCGGTGGAGGGTGCCCGCAACGACATGCTAAACAAAGCCGCCTTCAATCTGGGCACGCTCATCGGCGGCGGCTGTCTCGACCGCTCGGAAGCGGAGGAGTCCTTGCGGCAGGCGGCGATGACCGTCGGCCTGGGCCAGAACGAGGCGTTGGCAACGATCCGCTCGGGCATCGAGTCGGGCATCAAGCAGCCGCGACAGCCCGGCACGCAGATGGACGTCCATGCGGCGTCTACCCAGTCCCCCGGCAAGCCCGACCCGCTGCCGCGGCTGCCGGCTGGCCGGTTCGCCCTCGACCTTTACGGAAACGCCAGCCGGTTCGTGTACCTCTTCGGCCAGGACGTCCACTGGTGCGACCAGCACGGCAAGTGGTACGTCTGGAACGGCAAGTGCTGGAAGGCCGACGCTACCCGCGAAATCTATGTCATGGCCGAACGGACTGTTGTGTCGCTGGTGCAAGAGTGCCGGGATTTGGAGGAAGACGCGGCTGTCAAGTGGGCCTCCAAGTGCAGCCGGGACGCCAAGCCCGCCCGGGAGATGCTTGAGGTCGTCAAGCACCGCCGGGCCGTTCCGGTCGAGGCGATGGACCAGCACCCTTGGCTGCTGGGCGCGGACAACGGCGTCATCGACCTGAGGACAGGCAAGCTGCTGCCGCACGACCGCAAGTATCTGATCACATCGCTTTCGCCGGCCCGGTACGAACCCGACGCCCAATGCCCGCGCTGGATGAAGTTCCTAGGCGAGATCATGGCTGGCAACGAGGCGATGATGGAGGCCCTGCAACGCCTGGCGGGTTACTTCCTGACCGGCGACATCAGCGTGCAGATCCTGCCGATCCTGTTTGGCCCGGGCGCCAACGGCAAAAACGTCTTCCTGGACACACTGGTGGGCATCATGGGCCCGTATGCCGAGGAGGCACCCGACGGGCTTATCACGGTCCGCCAAGGCGATGAGCACCCGACAGAGATCGCCGACCTGCATGGCAAGCGCCTTGTGGTCGCTTCCGAAACCGAAGAAGGCCGAAAGATGCGGATCGGCCTGGTCAAGAAGATCACTGGCAACCGCTACCTCAAGGGCAGGTTCATGCGCTGCGACTACTTCCAGTTCGAGCGGACGCACAAGACGGTGCTGGTCACCAATAACAAGCCCATCGTGACTGAACCGTCTAACGCTATATGGCGGCGCCTGCGGCTGATCCCGTTCGCGGTGACAATTCCAGAAGCCAAACAGGACAAGCACCTTACAGACAAGCTCGTGGCTGAGTGGCCGGGCATCTTGGCCTGGGCGGTCCGTGGCTGCCTGGATTGGCAGAAGCGCCAGTGCGACCTGGCGTTCCCGGAGGCGGTCCAGCGGGCGACGGAGGACTATCGCGCCGACTCGGATCACGTAGGCGACTTCATCGCTGAGTGCTGCGTTGATTGGCGGGAACATCCCGAGCAGGGCATGCGGACGCCCAAGGAGCGTGTGTACCTAGCCTACTGCTCGTGGTGCAAGTCAGTTGGCGAGGACGTGCTGACCCGAAACGCCTTCAACTCCCGGCTGCGGATACACGGCTTCGAGGACAAAGGCGCCAAGATGCCCGGTAGCGGCAAGGCGCAGAAGTGCTGGCTGAACATGACGCTCAATGGAGGCGGCCATGAGGGCTGATTACCACGGTTACCGGTTACCGGTTGGTTACCGCCTTCTGGGGGTTATCGCCCTACGCGCGCGCACGCGAAGGCGTTTATACGGGAAACGTGGTAACGAAGTGGTAACCGGTAACCACGCGTCTGGGACGTGGCGCAAGAGCACGTCACGGGGCTACGCCCACGACCGCCACGTTGGCGCAGGTTCGAACGTCTCCGGCGAGGCCGAGCAACCGTCCGACCGCGCGCCGGCGCGCCACCAGTCGCGGAATGTCAAACAGGGCAAGATGGGCAGGATGCGAAATAGTGATGTAAATGGTTCCTTCCCCACGACTTACGCGGAAGACCGCGACGGGAATAGTCGGGCGTCTTCTTTTTGTTTAGTTTCGCGGCGCACACGGCCATAAGGCCATAGGAGATAATGACATGGGCACATTCGAGCGGGGCGTTGATCGGCTTCGTCGTCCACGGGCTCGCCGCATAGGCGACCGGGTCATCGCCGAGCACCGGCTGGTGTGGGAGGCGTATCACGGGCCGATTCCCGACGGCATGGCCATACACCAC
>JAPLOD010000110.1 GCA_026692735.1 Planctomycetota bacterium
CAAACGCGCCGGCATGCGCTGGGATGAGCCGGGCAACGAGAACATCCTGGCGCTGCGCTGTTGGGATCTCAACGGCCGCTGGGACGAGATCTGGAGCACAAAGAATGCCGCGTAGCCGCCCCAATACGACCACCCACCCGCAGATCGCCTTACAGCACCAGGTCGAGTGTCTGGGCGGCGTAGTTGTGGCTGGCGGCGGCCTGGTGGAGCAGGCTTTTGCCGCCCTTCTCCAGCTCGACGGTGGCCCAGCCCGAGAACTCGATCCCCAGCAGCGTGTCAACGAAGTCTTCCAGTTTCAGGAGGCCCTTGCCCAGTTCCACCGTCTGAAATCTGGAGGCGGGGTCGTGCTTCTTTCTCTTGCTGACGGAGGGCTTGATGTCACGGAGGTGCAAGGCGCCGATGCGCTTCCTGTGTTCCTTGATGAACCTGGCCATGGGGATCTCGGCCATGGCCAGGAACGCCACGTCCACGCAGAGCTTCATGGCGGCGGGGTCGGAATCCTCCAGGAACGTGTCGAGGGACTTGGTGTCGCAGACGAGGCTGCCGACGTCGGGGTGCAGGCAGGGAAGAATGCCCAGTTCGAGCGTGCGGCGCGCGATCTCGCCATAGGCCGTGGCGACCGGAAGGATGTCCGCCTCGTCCTCCAGCGGCTTGTCCGGGTTCGGCATCGGCGGCATGAGCGTGAGGACCTTGGCGTTGGCGGCCTTCAGGAAACGCACGATGTTCAGGCTGCGTTCGACCTCCTCTTCGAGGCTGATGCCCGGCCACATGGCCCCTGTGGTCGTTATGGCGATCAACTGCAACTGATGCTGCGACAGGATCTCGTTGAAGACGTCCACGCGGTCCTCGAACTGCTCAACTACCCCCGTGGTCGTTTCGATGCCACGAAAGCCCGCTTTTTCGATGTCCGCGAGTGCGTTGATGAAGCCGTCATCGCCCCATGCCGCGGTGTGGCACGCCAGTTCTATGTCAGCCATGATGGAGGAGAATTCCCGAGGTGATGTGCGTAGGGCGGGCATCCTGCCCGCTTCGTTGTACCGCCGGCGTCCCGCCGGCTGTAGCGCGGGCATCCTGCCCGCGCCCCAATCCTGTTGCGGCCACAGAGGTCTTTGTCACGGACAAAGCTTCTGGATCGCTCGTAGCTCATGCACACTGCCGCACGATAGCCGACAGCCTCTTTACTATAACCCAATCTTCCGGCTTGCGCCACCGCAACCGTGGGCAAAAGGAGGCGCGAAGTGGCCGATCCTCCTGGGGCAGCCGAGTGCCCGCGTCGGCGTAACCCGTGCAGGATGCCTGGCCTACTGACCGAAGTTGAAGCCGCGCTTGCCCTGCACCTTGACCCACTGTTTGTAGCCTTCCTCGAGCTTGTCAACCGGGAACCCGAAGGCGCTGGCCATGGCCTCGTCCTCGGACTTCCCCGCCTTGACGAGGCGGATCATCTGCGGCAGCTTCTGGTTGTCGGAGAAGCTGCGGTACAGAAACTCCAGTTTGGCCCACGCGAAGGCATAGCCTTCGACGTCCATGCCGCCCATGGGCCGGTTGCGCATGCTCTCCCACGACGGCACGCTGTTGCGCAGGATGCACTGCTGCAGGAACCCGACCCGTTGGTTGCGCGCGGGGTTGTTCTGCGGGTCGTACCAGAACTCAACGAACTGGGCGAGGCCCTCGTGGAGCCAGCGGTTGAGCGGCACGCTCTCTCCGGACAACTGCAGGAACGCGTGCGTGCCCTCGTGGTGCAGCGTGGCACGCGCCATCCGGTCCTGGCTCTTGACATCGGTCCGGAAGCGTTCGCTCATGAACGGAATGCAGATGTGCACCTCACGGCCATTGGCGCTGAAGTAGCCGCCCGACATCGCCGACCCGGGCGACCGGTCAATCTCCACGGTGAACTTCTGGAACTGCGCAAAGGCCTCGAAGTAGTAGATGGGCATCTTGTTGTTCCAGAGCTTGTCGCCTTCCTTGTGCCTGAGCACTTGGCAGAGGCGGTCGTAGAGGTCCTCGTTCCACTGGCACAGAACCGCATGCTTGGCCTCGGGCACATTCGAGAAACAGCAGAAGTGCTTCGTCTCCTTCAAGCGCCAGGTGCCGCCGATGGCTTTCAGGTCTTCCAGGCGCTTGGTCAGGAACGCCTTCATCTCCGCCTCACTGCGGGGCGGCACGTCTTTCTTAAGGAACTGGCTGGCGAAGTCCTCGTCCTCCCGCTCGCCGTCGCCGGTCTTGCCGTCGGGGCGCGTCGCGGGCTTTTCGCCGGCAAGCAGCACGCTGCAGCCAAACGCCAGGAGGAAGAGCGCACGCAGATAGGGGGCCGGCCGAAGCGTCCACCTGTTCATAGCAAGAGCTCCATACACGAGGTTGGTCCGGACACAATACTATAGACGCCCGGGATACGCAAATGGTCGCGCGCAATCCGGAATATGCAGTCCGAGATTGCCGGCGTCCGGTGTAGGAAGGGACGTGCAAACGCTGATGCTCCATTCGGGACGGGAACGGCGCCAGCAAGGAGGCCCTTTCATGCCAACGTCTGCCGCAGTCTGTCTGATGGTCCTGTGCCTGTCCGTCATCGTGCTTGGCGCGCGGGCACAGGAGGACTTCTTCGTCGCTCCCGGCGGCAACGACACCTGGTCGGGAAAACTCAAAGAACCGAATGCCGCGCGCGACGACGGCCCCTTCGCGACCATGCAGCGCGCCCAGAAGGCCGTGCGCGACCTGAAGACCGCGCAGCCGGACCGCAAAGGCCCGCTGACCGTCGCGGTCCGGGGCGGCGCGTATTTCCTCACGGAGCCGCTCGTGTTCACGCCGGAGGATTCCGGCACGGCGGACGCGCCCGTGCAGTACGTGGCGCTGCCCAACGAACAGCCGCTCATCAGCGGCGGCGTGCGCCTGACAGGCTGGAAGCGCGACGACAAGGGCCGCTGGCAACTCGAGGTCCCTGACGTGGCGAACGGCACGTGGGTCTTCAACCAGCTCTTCGTCAACGGGCAGCGCCGCTATCGCCCGCGGCTGCCGAAGGACGCGTATGCGTTCATCGCGGGCGAGATGGCGCCGTCGAAGCCCAAAGCCCCCGGCTTCGACCGCTTTAAGTTCAAAGCGGGCGACATCAAGGGCGAATGGAAGAACCTCGAGGACGTCGAGGTGCTGACGTTCCACAACTGGTTCATGACGCGCTTCCGCGTGGCTTCCGTGGACGACAAGGCTCGTGTGATCCAGTTCACGGGCTACACGGCGGGCACGGCGGACTACGCGGGACTGAAACAGGGCTGGCGGTACATCGTCGAGAACGTGTACGAGGCGCTCGAAAAGCCGGGCGAATGGTACCTCGACCGGAAGAGCGGCGTCTTGACGTACATCCCCATGCCGGGCGAAGACCCGGAGAAGGCGGAGGTTATCGCGCCGCGCATCGAGACGCTGGTGCAACTGAAAGGCGACGCGGCGAAGAAGCAGGTGGTGCAGCATATCCACTTCGTCGGCCTGACGTTCAGCCACACCAACTGGAAGCTTGCGCCAGAGGGATACAGTTTCTGTCAGGCGGAAGCGGCACTCGGCGGAACCGTCGGCGCGGTGGGCACGTGCGACTGCGTGCTCAGGAATTGCACCGTCTCCCACATCGGCAACTACGCGGTGGACTTCGGCGTCGGCTGCAAGCGGAACCGAGTGGAGAACTGCGAACTGACCGATCTCGGCGCGGGGGGCGTGAAGATCGGCGAGATGCAGTTGCGCGGCAAGGAAGAGGAGATTGCCAGCCACAACACCGTCACGAACTGCCTCATCGCGTATGCCGCGCGCGTTCACCCGGCGGCGATCGGCGTGTGGATCGGCCATTCGCCGTACAACACGGTCGAACACAACGAGATGTACGACTTCTACTATTCCACCGTGTCCGTCGGCTGGTCGTGGGGCTACGGGAAGAGCGGCTCGCACCACAACACGATCGCATACAACCACATGCATAAGATCGGCCAGGGCGTGCTCACCGACATGGGCGGAATCTACACGCTCGGCGTGTCGCCGGGCACCGTCCTGCACCACAACGTCATGCACGATATCGAATCGCACAGCTACGGCGGCTGGGGAATCTACTTCGACGAGGGCAGCCAGGGCATTGTCGCCGAGAACAACATCGCGTACCGCACGAAGTCCAGCGGCTTCCACCAGCACTACGGCCGGGAGAACGTCGTGCGGAACAACATCTTCGCCTTCGGCATCGAAGCGCAGTTGATGCGCTCGCGGGATGAGCCGCATCTGTCGTTCACGTTCGAGCAGAACATCGTGTACTGGAAGGATGCGCCGCTGCTGGGGAGCAACTGGAACGGCGACACCAAAAAGTTCCTGATGCGGAAAAACCTGTACTGGGAGGAAGGCGGCGGCAAGATCCTCTTCGCGGGGCTGTCGTTCGAGGACTGGCAGGCCAAGCGCGGCGAGGACCTGGAGTCCATCATCGCCGATCCGCTCTTTGTGGACCCGGAGCATGGCAACTTCGCGCTCAAACCCGGCTCGCCGGCGGAGAAGATCGGCTTCCAGCCGATTGACACGAGCAACGTCGGGCGTTTGCCGGTCGCCGGGGTGACGCAGACCGTCGTCAAGGAACTGCCGCGTGCCTTCCCGCCGCCTCCGCCGCCCCCTCCGCCCGCGCCCATCGCGGAGGACTTCGAGGAGGTGCCCGTCGGCGAGAAGCCGCCGGGCGCGGTCGTTTCCGAGGACAGCGGCGTGAAGGAAGCGGTGCTCCGCGTGACGGACGAGACTGCGGCGTCGGGCAAGCACAGCCTGAAGTTCACCGATGCGCCGGGGCAGAAGTTTCCGTGGGACCCGCACATGTGGTACGAGCCGCGCTTCAAGGAAGGCGTCATGGTCGGCACGTTCGCTCTGCGCGTGGAGCAAGGCGCGGTCTTCTTCCACGAGTGGCGCACGCAGGGCCATCCGTACCAGGCGGGGCCGTCGCTGCGGGTGGAAGGCGACGGCACGCTCACCGCCGCCGGCAAGAAAGTCGCCACGCTGCCGCTGGGCAAGTGGGTCAGGTTCGAGATCACCGCGGGGCTGGGCAAGGACGCCAAAGGGAAGTGGGACCTGGCTGTCACGCTTCCCGACACGCCCGAACCGCAGAAGTTCACCGACTTGCCCTGCAGCCCGCAGTTCAAGTCGCTCTTCTGGCTCGGCTTCGTGGCCCACGCGACGGAGAAGGCGGTGTTCTACGTGGATGACATCACGCTGGCGCCGAAGAAGCCGTAGCGGAACGTGCCGGATACAGGAAGCGGGATGCAGCACGTCCCTGCTGGGCGGCTTCACGGTGGATGTAACGGCGGCATTTAACAGCCAAGTAACCATACCTGCTCTGGCCCCACGGCAGCAAAGCCGCGAAGGGGACCGGCGTGGTTGCACACGGGCGAGCGTCACGGTATAATATCTAGCCGGGCAGCAGTTGTCTGGCTGCGGTCCCGGGGCGATAGGTCATGACAACCCACCTGAAAGCACACTACGATGGCCGGGTTCTGGTCCCCGAACAGCCGGTTGATCTGCCTGTCGGCCGCCGATTGGAGATTCAGGTTGTCGCGGCTCCTGATGAGCGCCCCCAACGGCCGGGGTTGTTGAAAGAACTGGCGGAACTGGCCCACACGCTGCCGGAGAATCCCGCCGCGCCAACCGATGGCGCGGCCCAGCATGACCATTACCTGTAC